>CAXTVC010000031.1:0-36771 GCA_964247615.1 uncultured Acidobacteriaceae bacterium | reverse complement strand
GCCGAGATTGTCGGCGAGGCGTACCACGTCTGGCGCAACGCCAACATGATCGTCAAGGTGAAAGAGCCCACCAAGGAGGAGTACTTTTATTTCCGCGAAGACCTCACGCTCTTCACCTACCTCCACCTCGCGCCGCTCACGGAACTCACAGATTTTCTGCTGGAGAAAAAGGTCACGGGAATCGCCTACGAGACCGTGCGCGACCGCTTCGGCTCGCTGCCGCTGCTGACGCCGATGTCCGAGGTGGCCGGCCGGCTCTCGGTGCAGGTTGGCGCCACCTACCTGCAGAAGCAGCATGGCGGACGGGGCGTTCTGCTGGGCGGTGTCCCTGGGGTGACGCCAGGCAATGTATGCATCATTGGTGGCGGCATTGTTGGCACAAACGCAGCCAAGATGGCGCTTGGCCTTGGCGCCAAGGTGACCCTGGTTGACCTGAATCTGAACCGCCTGCGTGAGCTCGACGACATCTTTGCGGGGCGCGTGTTTACGCTCGCCTCCAACAGCTACAACGTGGAGCGTGCCGTGGCCGAGGCGGACCTGGTCATCGGCGGCGTGTTGATCCCTGGTGCGGCCGCGCCCAAGATTGTGACGCGGGGCATGGTCAGCAAGATGAAGAAAGGTGCCGTCATTGTGGACGTGGCTATCGATCAGGGTGGATGCATTGAAACCGCTCGCCCCACCACGCACTCGGACCCGAGCTACGAGGTCGATGGTGTCGTACATTACTGCGTCACCAACATGCCGGCCGCTGTGCCCAACACCAGCACGCTGGCATTGACCAATGCGACCTTCCCGTATGTGCTGAAGCTGGCCAACATGGGAGCCAAGGCCGCCATTGCGGCGGACCCCGGCATCGCCGAAGGCGTGAACACCATGGACGGCAAGCTTACCTACAAGGCCGTAGCCGACGGACAAGGGCGCGAGTACACGCCCATCACCAGCCTTCTTCCGCTGTTGTAAGGGCTCGGCCCACGTCTCGCAACCGAGCAGGCTGTAGCACTTAGCCGAGGCAGGTGCCCTGTTGCCGGGGCCCTGCCTCGGCGTACACTCGCTGTCATGGGCAGCAGACGCAGCCGACGCGCGTGGATCATTGGGCTGGGTGCCTGCCTGCTCGTTTTGTTCCTGCTGCTGGGTACGCTGAACGCCTTTAACAAGCCCCTGCTTGACCCACAATCGCCCGGCGAAACGCTGGTCTTTCTCGCCCTTTCGATCGTGGCGTTTCTGCTCTTCGTTGGCGTGCTGGTCGTGCTTGTACGCAATCTGCTGAAGCTGTACGCCGATCAGCAGAGCCGCATCCTCGGCACACGGCTGCGCACGCGCATGTTGTGGGGCGCAGTGCTTGTCTCGCTGGTGCCGCTGGCATTTATGTTTGCGTTCAGCTATCTGCTGATGAATCGCGCCGTGGACCGCTGGTTCTCGCAGCCCGTGACAGAGATGCGCGACGATGCCGATGGCATGCTCAACGCGCTCACACGCTACGCGGGCAACAATGCGCGCTCCGAAGCCGATGCGCTTGCAGTGGAACTGGCCGATACACCGCCCTTCCGCAACGGACGTGGGGACCCGCACCTCTCCAGCGAGTTGACGGCCGTACATCGCACACTGCAGGCGCACGACCTTACGCTGCAGGGCGGCTTCGTGATTCTGTATCGCGACAGCGATGCGATCGCTGCATACCATCTTCCGCTCACTGCTTCACAGCCCGTCACACCCAACGCTGCTCAAGAAGCTCCATCGACGGCCTTTGCACAAGACATCCTGGAATCAGCCCGGCGCCCCGACGATTCCCTGCTGCACATCGGTGACCTCGATTACAGCCTGGCTACGGCAGGCCTGCGGAACGGGGGCATGGTGGTGGTCGGTTTGCCCTTTCCGCAGGACATCTCCGCCATCAACGTGCGATTGCACAACGCTGCGAACACGTACTGGATGATCTTCCGTGAGCGCCGCCAGGTACGCTCGCTGTACACCGGCCTGCTGCTGCTCATCACGCTGCTTGCCCTGTTTGCCTGCTGCTGGCTGGCATTGAACACTGCCAAGCAGGTCACGCATCCGGTGGAAGCCCTGGCCGAGGCCATGGAGGCCATCGCTGCCGGCAACTACGCGCGTCGCGTGGAGCAGTCCGCCACCGAAGAGCTTGGCGAGCTCGTCGACAGCTTCAACACCATGGCCGCCGATCTCGAGCAGGCACGCTCCACAGCAGAGGCATCCTCCACCCAGCTCACCGAGTTGAATGCCGCGCTGCAACGCCGCCGTGTTGAGCTGGAGACCATCATTGAGACCATACCGACCGGCGTCGTGACACTCTCTCCGGAGCGCCGCATCGTGCTTGTGAACCGCGCCTTTTCCGAGATGCTGGATCCGGGCGGTGAGCGTTCTTTTCTGGGCTCCACCATGGAGCAGCTGCTTCCACCTGAGGCGGTCGATACGCTGGAACGATTGATGCAGCGCAGTCATCGCATGGGATCGGCCTCCGCCGAATTGCAGCTGCCCTCGCCCACTCGCGCAGTGCATGTCTCCGCCGTTGTGGCACTGCTGGAGATCGGCCCCACGCGCGATCATCTCGGCTATGTGGTCTCCTTCGAAGATGTCTCCGAGATCCTTCGTGCACAGAAGCAGAGCACGTGGAAAGAGGCCGCACGCCGCGTGGCCCATGAAATCAAGAACCCGCTCACGCCGATCTCGCTGAACGCCGAACTCATTCGCCGTCACATCGATCGTCTCGAGCCCGTGTTGGCCGAACACGGCATCGACTCGCGCTCCCCTGCAGTGATTCAACGCTCCACCGATGTCATTGGTGCCTCTGTCGAGACGATGCGTTCGCTTGTCGATCAGTTCTCCACACTCGCCGAGTTCCCTGCCGCGCAGCCGCGACCTGCAGATCTCAACACCATCATTGACAATGCGCTGGCCCTGTTCACCGGCCGGCTTGGCTCCATCCGCCAGCGTCGTAACTTCGCCAGCAATCTGCCCCTCGTGCTTGCTGATCCCGAAAGCCTGAAGCGTGCCATCACCAACCTCATCGACAACGCTGCAGAGGCCATGCACGCCAGCTTGCTACGCGAGCTCACCGTGTCTACACGCGCGCTGGACAGCGGCAACATCGAACTCACCGTCTCCGACACAGGCCCGGGGCTTACGGACGAAATGCGCGAACGCCTCTTCCTGCCCTACTTCTCCACCAAGCAACGCGGCACGGGCCTGGGTCTGGCCATCGCCGCGAAGATCGTTCAGGAGCACGGTGGTTCCATCCGCGCGGAGAAGAACCAGCCCGTGGGCGCGCGCTTTATCGTCGAGCTGCGGCCGGTCGAGCTGCGGCCGGTCGAGCTGCGGCCCGTTGCACCACCTGAACCGGAAGCACACGCCGGAATCACAGAAGTGGAAGCTGCAAAGAACGGTGTCCTCGCGTGACCCACATCCTGATCGTCGATGACGAAGCCGATATCCGCGAATCCCTTGAGGCAATCCTGCGTGAAGAAAACTACGCCGTAACAACTACCGGCACAGTGCGTGAAGCACTTACCCTCGCACGCGACAGCGATTTCGCCGCGGTGCTGTTGGATATCTGGCTACCCGATGGCGATGGCCTCGATGTGCTGGCAGACATTCGCGGCTCGCAGACCGAACCGCGCGCTAATGCACCCGAGGTCATCATGATCTCCGGCCATGGAACCATTGAAGCGGCCGTGCGCGCCACCAAGCTTGGCGCGTTCGACTTCCTTGAAAAGCCGCTCTCGCTCGAACGAACCCTGCTGGTGCTTCGCAACGCAGTGCAGGCGCACACGTTGCGCGAGGACAACCAGGAGTTTGCGCGGCAGCTTGCCACGCAGGGCTCGGTCAGTGGCGAATCTGTTCCGATCAAAGCATTGCGGCAACAGATCAAACTCATGGCGCCGACCAACGGACGGGTGCTCATCTTCGGGGAGTCCGGCACCGGCAAAGAGCGCATCGCACGCCTTATCCACGCGGAGTCACAACGCAGTGAGCGGCCGCTGGTCGAGCTGAACTGTGCTGCCATTCCTGAAGACTTTATCGAGACCGAGCTCTTCGGCTATCGTCATGGCGCGGGTCCGGGCGGACCCAATCAGCCCACCGAGAAGCGCGGCACCTTTGAGCGCGCCGATGGCGGTACGCTCTTCCTTGATGAGGTCGGAGACATGAGCCTCAAGACGCAGGCCAAGGTACTGCGCGCGCTTGACGAGCAGCGCCTGTATCCCGTGGGTGCTTCCAAACCGGTACATATCGATACACGCGTGATTGCTGCCACGAACAAGGATCTCGAAGAGGAGATCGCGCGTGGCAACTTCCGCGAAGATCTCTTTTACCGTCTCAACGTCATCCCCTTTTTCGTGCCACCGCTGCGCGAACGCAAGGAAGATATCCCCTCGCTGGTGAAGGAGTTCTTCTCCGAGTTCGGTCAGCAGTACGGCCGTCCCCGCATCGAGATCACCGAGTCTGCGCTCACACAACTGCGCAATTACAGCTGGCCCGGCAACGTACGTGAGCTCCGCAACGTGGTGGAGCGCGTCTTGATCCTGAATCCAAAGGCAACGCGCATTGAGGTGAAACATCTCCCTGTGCTCGTGCAGCGTACCGATGGACGCAATGGACGCGACACCAGTGGGCGTGAGGAGTTCACGACGCTGCAGCAGGCTCGTGAAGCCTATGAGCGTGACTACATCCTCAAGGAGCTCGACCGCAGCCACGGCAACATCACACGCGCCGCGGAGTCGCTGGGCCTGGAACGATCTCACCTCTATCGCAAGATGAAGGCGTTGGGTATCCAGCTTACCGAGTAAGCGTCGCTGCCCCCTCGGAACTTCAGGTGCATGCTCCGGGATGATTGCCCGGCATCCAAAACCGTTGTCGACTCCTGCTCTTTCCCCTGCAGGCCGGGGATGCATGCCATGTGGTAGCATCCGCCCGCTTCACCAATCCTGTTTCAGGAGTCAACGAATGCGAATGGGAATCTCAACAGCGGAGCAACTCGGATTCAAAGCTCACTTCCACATCCAGCAATTCAAGAGGCACTTCATACTCAAGGCAGGCGCGGTTACGCTCTCGCTGCTTGTGGGCGCAGGTGCGGCAAAGCAAGGCTCCGCGCAGACATGGACTCTGCAGTGGAGCGACGAGTTCAACGCAGCCGCGGGCACCTATCCCAGCTCGGCCAATTGGGCGTATGACACCGGCAACAGTGGCTTCGGCAATCCGGAGATTGAGACCTATTGCACACCGGGTTCCAACGCTTCGCCCTGCGTGGCAAGCCAACCCAACGCCTACCAGGATGGCAGTGGCAACCTCGTCATCAAGGCCATTCGCAATGGCAGCGGACAGTGGACCTCCGCGCGCCTGAAGACGCAGGGACTGAAGCAGTTTGAATATGGCCGCATTGAAGCCCGGATGAAGCTGCCCGTGGGCGATGGCTTCTGGCCGGCCTTCTGGATGCTCGGGGCGAACATCAACACCGTCTCCTGGCCGCAGTGTGGTGAGCAGGACATCATTGAATGGGTCCAGTCCTATACGCCGACCACGACCTCGTCCACGACACACGGCCCTGGCTACTCCGGCGGCAGCGGTATCGGCGCACGGTTTGTGTTCCCCAATGGCGGCCGCGTCGACGACGGCAACTACCATGTGTACGGCGTCCTCTGGGGACCAAACTCTATTCAGTACTACCGCGACAGCCCTTCCAACATCTTCCTGACCACCACCTCGGCCACCATCCCCTCAGGCGATCAGTGGGTCTTCAACAACCCCTTCTTCCTCTTGCTGAATCTCGCGATCGGCAGCGGTGGCTTCCCGGGTGCGACGGATGGCAGCACCCCAGCTTCTGCGACCATGCTGGTTGATTACGTGCGTGTCTATTCATCCTCTGCAACCAAGAGCCTTAACGGCACACATACCCTCACTCCACAAAATGCAACTGGTCTGCGCCTTGATGACAAGAGCGCGAGCACGGCCAGCGGCAATCCCATCGACGTCTATACCGCCAACGGCACCGGCGCCCAGATCTGGTCGATGTCGAGCACCAACGTTGCTCCGGCCGGCTATTACAACCTGGCCACGGAGGGTGCCAACTGCCTCACGGCCTCCGGCACAAGTAACGGATCCGCCGTGACACTGACACCCTGCAATGGATCTTCGGCGCAGGCGTGGAATGCTGTTTCGACAGGCACAACGTTCGAGTTCACGCCGGCCAACAACCCAAGCAACTGCCTGGACGTTCGCGCCAATGGCACCTCGGCAGGCACGTTGACGCAGGTCTGGAGCTGCAACGCCGGATCGAACGAGCAATGGGCGGTCAACTAGCTCGAATCCAGTGGAGCAACGGTTCTCAAACAACAGGCTCCGATACCTCTCGGGGCCTGTCTGTTCCGTCGCACGCGCTCGCAGCCGCCGTGGCATACTGTCCCACACATGCCCACGCTCCGCTCCCGGCTCAGCCTCAGCCCTGTTCTCCTCGGCACGTCCTTGTTTTTGCTCTCGCAGCAGCCGCTTGCAGGCCAGAATGCAACGCCCACCATCAGTGCGGAATTTCCTGCACTCGTGGACACGTATAAAGACCTTCACGCACATCCGGAGCTCTCGCATTCTGAGGCGCGTACCTCGGCGATCCTGGCCAAAGCACTGCGTGCCGATGGCTACACGGTGACCGAGCACGTGGGCCGCTACCCTGACGGCTCGCAGGCCTATGGCGTGGTCGGCATCCTCAGGAATGGCCCCGGCCCCACGCTGCTGATTCGCGCCGATATGGACGCGCTACCCATTGTTGAAGAGACCGGCGTGCCCTACGCGAGCCACGTCACTACAAAGAACAAGTCCGGGGTGGATGTCGGCGTAATGCATGCCTGTGGACACGACGTGCACACGACGGTGATGATCGGCACGGCCCATGCCCTGGCCGTGGCGAAGTCGCAATGGCACGGCACCCTGATGCTCGTGGGTCAACCCTCGGAAGAGACAATTGACGGCGCCAAAGCCATGCTCGCCGATCACCTCTACGAGCGCTTCGGCCGGCCGGACAGGATCATCGGCCTGCATGACACCAACCTGCTGCCCGCAGGCAAGGTGGGCTTCGTCCCGGGCCCGACGCTGGCCAGTTCTACTTCGATTGACGTGACAATTCACGGCATCGGTGGCCATGGCTCCGCACCACAGCTGGGGCGCGATCCGGTCACGCTCGCCGCGCTGTACATCGTGCAGCTGCAGACCATCGTCAGCCGTGAAGAAGACCCGCAGGACCCCACGGTGGTCACCGTCGGCGACATCCACGGAGGCACCAAGCGCAACATCATTCCCGATGAAGTGAAGCTCGAGCTCACCACGCGTGCCTTCTCGGACAGGAGCCGCCAGGTGGTCATCGACGGCCTGAACTCCATCGCCGCCGGCCTCACTACGGCCTACAATCTGCCGCCGGAGAAAGCCGCGCAGGTAACGGTGCTCGACAATGAATCGACCCCCGTGATGTACAACGATCCAGCGCTGATCGAGCAGGTTCGCACTGCCCTGGTCAAGACGCTCGGCGAAGACAATGTGGTGCAGCAGGGCAAGATCATGGGCAGCGAAGACGTTGGCGTCTTCGGCCTCGATCGCAGGATTCCCGTGGCGTTCCTTTGGCTCGGCGCCATGGATCCCGCGAAGTTGGCCGCCGCCCAGGCCGCGGGCAAGCAGCTGCCCGGCGCCCATACCAGTCGCTTCGAACCACTGCCGGAACCCACGCTGCGCACCGGGGTCACCGCAATGACGGCAACGGCGCTATCGTTGCTGCAATGAGGTTGTAGGTTGTAAGTCGTAAGTGAGAAGCTTCACCATTCGCCGCCGTAAAGACAGCTGGCGCAAGTCACCCTCCGGATGCCTCTCACAACTTAGAACCTACAACTCACAACTCTCTTATCGCCAGCAACGGTACTTCACCGTCCCGGCCTCATCCCCCGCGCCTATGAAGTGCATGCCACAGCGTTGCATCACCTTCACGGATGCTGGTGAGGTTTCATAGGCTTGTGCGCTCACGGAGTGCACTGCGGGCTGCTGAAACAACCAACCGATGAGGCCCTGGGCTGCCTCCGTTGCCACGCCACGCCCCTGGCCGGAGTTCACCACGGAGTATCCCAGTTCGGCGTCGCCGGCAGCGCAGGGGAACGCACCCACACAGCCCACGAGCAGCGGTTTCGCCCCTGTCCGCAATACGTACCGATGCCATCCCGCGGTCTCTGGCTGTGCAGTAAGCTGGGCCAGAATGTGCGCCCGCACCGGCATCTCCCACAGGTCAGGAGGCCAGTCAGTCGGCAGCTGGGATCGCAAGACCTCGCTCAGCTGCCATGCGTCGCTAGCTTCAGCGTTCAACAGGGCTGCGGTCATAGCGACCAGTTGAAGCCTGGGCGTTTCGATCGGCCCCACACTGCGGCGCGAACGCCGCAACAGACGGATCACGCGTGGCCCTCGGCGTCCTCAGACAGCCCAACGCCGTCAGTGCGGTCACCCTCTGTGGATGCCTCAGGTGGACCTTCGTTCTCCGCCATCTGCCCCTGCTGCAGATTCTGCTGCATCTGCGCGATCTGCTCCAACTGACGCCGCCAGTCCAGGTCCTCGATAAAGCCTGCCGACGCACGCCAGTCTTCCTTTACCTTGACGAACAGTTCAAGGAAAACCCGCGTCCCCAGCAACGCCTCGATCTCTTTCCGTGCCGTGGTGCCGATGCGCTTCAGCATGGAGCCCTGGTTGCCGATGAGGATCGCCTTCTGCCCTGAGCGCTCACAGAAAATGGCCGCTGCGATTTTGGTCACCGGCAGCTTGCCATCCCGCAGCTTCTTGCGCGAGGCTGGCTCCTCAAAGCGCTCTACCACCACCGCCGTCGCATACGGCACCTCTTCGCCCGTCAGCAGCAGGATCTTCTCGCGAATCAACTCCGCTACAAGAAACCGCTCTGGCTGATCCGTCAGCTGATCCTTGGGAAAGTATCGCTGCCCCTCTGGCAGGTGGGCCACAACACGGTCCAGCAACAGCTCCAAATTCTCACTCTTGCGCGCCGAGATCGGGATGACCTCGGCAAAGGCATGCAGCCCAGACCAGTGCGCGATCAGGGGTAGCAGCGCGCTCTTGGGCAGCGCGTCGATCTTGTTCAGCACCAGCAACACCGGGCACTCCAGCCGCTTCACGAGCTGCAGCGCGAACTCGTCCTCGGCGTGCGACAGCGCACGCTTGTGCTGCCCCATGGTCCGCACCTTGCGCTCACCTTCGTGCCCCTCGGGATCAGTGTCAGGCTTTTCGGCTTCAGGCTTTTCTGGCGATGGCAGCCGATGGGTCACATCCACAATGAACAGCACCGCATCGCGCCCTTCCAGGGCGTCCTGCACCTCCTGCAGCATGCGCCGGTCCAGCTGCGTGTCGCCCTTATGTACACCGGGCGTATCCACCAGCACCACCTGTGCCGCGGGCCGGCCCGGATCGGCATTGGCGCCACCCTTCACCTTCTTGCGCACCGGCAACTCCAGCACGCCCTGGATCCGCGTCCGCGTGGTCTGCGGCTTGTGCGTCACAATCGCGAGCTTCTGCCCCAGCAACGCATTCAACAGCGTCGACTTCCCGGCATTAGGCCGGCCAACAATCGATACGAAACCAGAGCGAAGTGCCATCCAGTTATCTTCGCATCTTGGGGCTCAGCAGCGGTCGGCGGCGAAGCGGCCGACCGCTGCGGCTTGTATTGAGGGTTAGCGCGATGCGACGGAAAGCCGCATCTGCTGCTTCACCTGCTGACCGTTCGTCCGCCGGTCCTCACTCCGGCTCCGTCACCGACATTGTCCTCTGCAGCCCCACCCGCACGCGCTCTACCAGGCGATCCGTCGATTGCAGTACTTCCAGCCGTAGCGGTCCATCTTCGACCACCTCGCCCGGCAGCGGGATATGCCCGGCAATCTCACTTACCAGGCCACCCACCGTCGTGGCCTCATACGCGGTCAGCACCTGAGGCAGCAGGTCTTCGGCCTCGTCCTGCAGGTCGACGCGGTCCGTCTCCGCGGAAGCATCTTCCGTCTCGCCCGGGGTCTGCGCGAAGAGCTCCCGCAGGCGGCTAACCTCAAAGCTCCCAGGGATCACATAGGTCCCACCCTCTTCGGCCACGGGCAGGCTGCTCTCGGTATCATGCTCATCCTCGATGTTGCCGACGATAGCCTCCAGCAGGTCTTCGATCGTCACCAGGCCGGCCACCCCGCCGTACTCGTCGATCACGATGCTCATATGCTGTTTGCCACGCTGCATCTCGCGCAGCAGCTCATTCACCTTCTTCGTCTCGGGCACAAAGTGCGGTTCACGCGCCAGGCTCGCCACGGTCAGGTCGGCAGCCTCGGCATCCTGGACACCCAACAGATCACGCGCAAAAGCCACGCCTGTGACGTTGTCCAGGTTGTCCTCATACACCGGCACCCGCGAAAGCGCATGCCGGTTCACCTCGGCGGTAAACTCCTCCAGGCTCATGGTTGAGGGGACCGCAAAGACGTCCGGCCGCGGCGTCATCACCTCACGCACCACCTTGTCCCCAAACTGCACCACAGACCGCACCAGCTCGCGATCGCCAATCTCCAGAATGCCCTCTTCTTCGCCTGCCTCCAACAGCGCATCCACGGCCTCACTCTGCGGACGTTCCTCCTGCGGCAGCTCCGGCTCAGCCAGGTTGGCTATGGACAGTACCAGCGAGATCAACAGCGTCACCGGCAGTGCCAGATAGAGCAGCGTCTGGAACAGCAGGCGCAACCGCCGCACCCACACCCCGGGTGTCCGTGCCAGCATCAGCTGCGGCAGCAACCGGCCAAACACCAGGCCCGCCAGGCCGAGCTCCAGGACCACCTGCGCGGCGGCCGACCAGACTCGCGGCCCATGCCAGGCCACCCGGGCAGCAAACAGGACAGCCAACCCGGCCAGAGCGGCATGCGCCAGAACAGAGGTCGAGATCGTCGCATTCTCCCGGCTGAGCCGCAGCCTTGGTTCGACGTCACTCTCCCAGGTCTCCACGGCTTCCCCGGACTCACGGGACAGAAAGCGCTCCAGCTCGCCGTAGACGCGCTCGATGAACCCGGCAAGGGCCATCAGGCACAGCAAACCGATCACGCCGGCTGTATACAGAATGCTCATCGAGCCGACCTCACACGCCGCCCTGCCTGTTTGCCTTCTGCCGCCTGGTCAGCGCGGGCGATTAATCCATGCGGCAGACGTAGAGCACGCCGGAGCCCGGCTTCACGCTCCGCCATGGCGCCCCGGTCGGCCTCGTGGTCCATGCCGTGCAGATGCAGGAGCCCGTGCAGCAGCAGCACACGCACCTCGTCGCGCAGCGTATGCCCATGCTCGGCCGCCTGCCGCGCCGCGGTTTCCAGCGAGATCGCGAGGTCGCCAGCATGAACACCCGCCAGCTCCGGGGAACCCGGAAAGCTCAGTACATCCGTCGCCTTGTTCTTGCCGCGATACTGCCGGTTAAGCCGTTTGAGCACCAGATCCCCCGCCAGCAGGACCTCAACCTCGCCCTGGAGTCCCACCGCAGCCTGGGCCGTGCGCAGATAGCGGGTCAGCCCAGCGCGCGAAAGGCCGGCAGCACGCCACACCTCCGCCTCAGTAGACGTCTGTGTGGCAGCTGCCAGCCCTCGCGGCGGCTCAAGCGAAATCATCGTATCTCGATGCTATCGCGTCTTTGTTACTGCGGTTTGCTCACGGGTCCTCGAGGAGCCGTCCGATTCGACGGCAGCGCATTGCCATCGCCGTCGCCTTCCGTGCCCATCGGCAGCTGTTCGGACCGCGTGTGGCTGTCATAAGCCTGCACGATGCGCTGCACCAGCTGGTGCCGCACCACGTCCACATCCTCGAAGCGGCAGAAGCGTATGCCCTCCACGCCATCCAGCACGCGCAAGGCCTCCCAAAGTCCGCTCTTCTTGGGGTTAGGTAGATCGATCTGCGTCAAATCGCCCGTAATGATGGCCTTTGAGCCCTGTCCGAGCCGGGTCAGAAACATCTTCATCTGCTCGTTTGTGGTGTTCTGGGCCTCGTCCATGATGATGAATGCTTCGCTCAGCGTGCGGCCGCGCATAAAGGCCAGGGGCGCAATCTCGATGACACCGGTCTCCAGCATGCGGTCCACCTTGGCCGGGTCCAGGAGGTCATACAGCGCGTCATACAGCGGCCGCATGTACGGGTCGACCTTCTCCTGCAGCGATCCCGGCAGAAATCCGAGCCGTTCGCCAGCCTCAACCGCAGGACGTACCAGGATGATGCGCGACACCTTTTTGGCCAGCAGCGCGCTGACGCCCATGGCAACGGCCAGGTAGGTCTTGCCTGTACCGGCAGGCCCCAGGCCAAAGACCATGTCGTTACCGTCAATGGCTTCAAGGTATTTGCGCTGGTTCGGTGTACGCGGCTGCACGCTCTTCTTTGTGCCGGCGCCACGCTGCTTGCCGCTGTCGATCAAGCTGCGCAGGGTCACCGTCGGGTCGGCGGTCACCATCTTGAGCAGGCTGTTGAGTTCGCCATTATGTGGGTGGACGCCCGAGCGCCGGAGGTACTCAAAGTCCGCGAAGATGCCTTCAACGCGGGCCACAGCCTCCGCCCCGCCCATCACCCGTATGCCATCCGATCGCAGATCGATCTGGACGCCCAGCGTGTCTTCCATCAGACGAAGGTTCTCGTCGCGCGTGCCGTAGAGCGGCTCGATACCAGGGGTCAAAGGCAGCGTTGTCTTTACCAAGAAGGGATCTGACCTCCGTCAGGTTGGTACAGGGAATTGGATGTTTTGGGGAAGACATCGATGCGGCGGACCGGCTCTCGGGGCACCGTCACCAGCGGGAGCTGGAGACCTGTCCTGTGCCGTGCGGCAACCGAATTGGCGAGAGGTGCCAAACGAGTAACGATGTTGCGGTGAGCCTAGCGCCGATACCCCAAACAGGTCAAGCAAAGGTCTGGAAAACGGGACGCAAACTCCGTACCCTTTCGAAATATGCTCTGGAAGCATTGAACGATACGCCTCGCGGGGAAGACTTTGGGGTATGTGCTCGGCTCCGTTGTGCTGCAGGTCGTCTTTACAGGCCTGCCCGGGCCATGCGACTTTTCCGGTGGAGTGTTCGGTTCGTCGTGGGAGAGCTCTGCCGCTCTTGAGAATGCTGCGTTGTTCTGGTTCGCCGCGAACCTGCTCGGCGTTTGCATTGGAATCGCCATGCTGGTGATCTCGGGAGTTGTCACCCTGGTGCGCTCTGGCTGGTAATCTCTCGCGCCGTTACCCTAACGCCCTCCGGCTGACCCTTGACCATCGCGGCAGACTGCTCTACGCTTGTTAAGTTGTAGTCGATGCGGCCGCGCTGTGTCCGCACCAGCGTCTGTTCTGCACACACCCCCCGCATAGTTCGGGTCACAAGAGAGTTTCGATGGCAAATCATGTTTCCTCCCTGAAGCGCGCCCGCCAGACCGTCACCCGGACGGCTGTCAACCGCGCCAACCGTTCCAAGCTCCGCACCTCCCTCCGGGCGATGCGCGAAGCTCTCACCGCTGGCAACGCTGAAGGTGCCGCGGCGCAGTACCGCCTTACCGTGTCGCTGCTCGACAAAAGCGTGCAGAAGGGCGTTCTGCACAAGAACACCGCTAGCCGCTACAAGGGTCGTCTCAACGCCCGTGTGAAGCTGATTGCCACCAAAGTAGCCGCTTAAGCCTCTGAGATTCAGAAGGGCCAGCTCCCAACGGGCTGGCCCTTTTGCTGCGTCTAGCCTACTTCGGCGCACCGCTCTGGCTTTTGGCGCCTTTGAATTCCGCCTGTTCCCCGGGGTTCAGCAGCGTGGGTGGCTTGCGCGCCGCCGACGGTGCCGCATCTCCCGAGACAACGTCGGCCCCGGCAGCGGTGTCCACGCGGGCCGCAGACTGCGGGGCTGCCGCCTGTCCGCCCATAGCAGCCTGTGCCGGGGCGGTGTTCTCTATCTGGGCAGCTGCGCCCGCTGCCGGCGAAGCCGCAGCCTCATCAGCAGGCCGCACCGTCTCCCCGCCTGCCACGCTCTCAGGGGCCTCAATCGGTCGTGTGATCCTCGCCAGGGCAACTGGGCCCGAGCCCGTCGGGGGCGTCATGGCCTGTACCTCCGCCAGGTCCTTGCGGTCTCTGGCATTCATCTCCGGCAAAGCATAGAGGTCCATCGTCTCCGGTGCCAGGACCACCAGGGTCCGTCCATCCGGGGACAGGTCAAAGTTTTCCGCAGAGCGCACCGCCGGTGCACATACGACATGCAGCAGCATGTCACCGCTCTCCGTCTGGTAAACCCGAATCTCCTGGCTGAGCGGGTCATCATGGCCGATACCACTTACCGGGGCGCCGCTGCTCGAGGCCACAAGCCGGCTCATGGCAAAGCGGCCCATCTCGGGCGAAAGAGCCAGTGTCGGCGGCTGCAACGTGACCCCGAAAGGCTCCTGCCAGTTCTCGTGGCCATCAAATCCATAAGCCGCCAGCATGGGCTGCTCGTCACTTCCGCGACAGGTCTCCACCAGAAACTGGCTGCGGCTCAGCAGGGTCAACCGCGGCTGGCAGGAGCTCATCACGGGAGCCAGGCTTTGCTGCTTGCCACCGAACTCGTTGAAGCTCACCGTCCACTTGCCGCGCCCGTTGTCCTCCGCCCACAGGTAGCCGTCCCCGTCCATGGCCAGGCGCAACAGCACGGGAGACCCGATCGCGCCCGCCCCGTTGATCTCGATCGGCACCCGGGCCTTCTCTTTTTCCTCCACAAGGAGCCGGAAGAACTCCACGGTGTAGTGCCTGGGGCGGCGCTCCCCGGTCTGCTCATCCCCCATGGCGGCCTGGCGCTCGGACTCCAGCTCCACCATCACCACCTTGCCATCGGGCGATCCTGTCACCAGCACGGGCTGACCCGAGCGGTGCGGCAGCGCATAGCGGCGCAGAGGCTCCTCACCTGCCGCCAGCGCCTGCAGGGGCGCGATAACCGCGAGCTCCCGGCCGGTCCGCACCACAAAGACGCCCCGGCCCACGCTCCACAGGTAGCGGCCATGGTCATGCAGGTGCCACGTGGTCCGGGCCAGCACCTTGCCGGTGGGCGCCTCTACCAGAACCGCTGCCACCAGCCGGTCGCTGTCGTTGGCGTCGTCGCCGGGCAACCGGGGCACCAGCGAGCGCAGACTGTAGGTAAACAGCACATGGGTGCTGTCCAGCATGTGCACCGTCGCCATGGAGGAACCCGCATGCAGCAGGCTTACCTGGTAGCCGGGAAAGCCCAATCCTTTGAGTGGCACGCGGGTGAGAGGCTTTGGCGGCACCTCCGCACGGCCGGGGACACCTCCCCAGACCGCGGCGGCGGCCAGCAGCAGACCCGCCAGGCCCAAACCGCTACCCGACCCCGTGCCAAGTCCTGTGCTAAGCCACGATCGTCGACCGCACCACCCGCTCCTCTGCCTCGTAGACAACATGGGCCCACCCGTCGCGTGCTTGCCTGTACTCTTTCCTTTATAGACGAGCGGTTCCTCGTGCAGGTGTCATCTCCAGCCCGGAAGATCGCGTCGCGAAGTTTCGTTGCACCCAACGCAAAATAGAGGTTTCCATGAACGTGTCCCCCATCCGGTATGCCGGTCGCCGCATCGCGCGACTGGCCAAAGTCGCCGGACTCCTTGCTGCCGTGTCCCCGCTCACAGCTCCAGTTGTCGCTCTCGCCCAGGCACAGGCCCCGGCTGGCGGCCCTTCCGCCAGCACCCCGGCAGCAGCCACCGTTGCCTCAGCGCCGATGCCGCATTACGGGCTCGCGCCGTCCTTTGACGTCTCCGCCCTTGACCTCAAGACCGACCCCTGCCAGGACTTCTACAAGTTCGCTTGCGGCAACTACGCCGCAAAGAATCCCATCCCCGGCGACCAGACCTCCGTCGACCAGTTCTATACCCTGTACAACGTCAACGCGGAGCGCCTCCAGGGCATCCTCACGCGCTATGCCGCGGCAGGTAGCGCCCACACCCCGAACGAACAGAAGATCGGCGACGACTACGCCGCTTGCACCGACACCGCGCTGATTGACGGGAAGGGCCTTGGCCCCGTTCAACAACTGCTTGGCGAGATCGACCACGTCTCCAAGATCGGCCTGCCCTACTTCACCGGTGAGTTGCAGCGCTACGGCGTCAACGTGTTCTTCGGCTACGGCTCCATGCAGGACTTCAAGGATGCCACCCGGGAGATTGCGATCATCGACCAGGGCGGCCTTGGCCTGCCGGAACGGGATTACTACACCCGCACCGGCGAAAAGGATAAACAGCTGCGCGGGCAATACGTGGAGCACATCGCCAAAATGCTCACCCTGGCCGGCGAGCCCGGCGATCGTGCCCGGGCCGACGCCGCCGACGTCCTTGCCTTTGAGACCAAGCTCGCCGAGGCCTCGCTGACCAACACCCAGCGCCGCGATCCCAAGGCGATCTACCACCCCGAGACCCTCTCGCAGTTCCAGTCGAGCCTCCACGGCGTGCCCTTCACGCCCTTCTTCCAGGCCGTGCACTCGCCTTCGGTTGATTCCCTCAACGTGGCCAACCCCGCCTTCTTTCCCGCCATGGTCGAGGCCATCCTGAGCGCACGGCTGGAGACCCTGCACGCCTACATGCGCTACCAGCTACTGACCGCCTATGCCAGCGTGCTGCCTGGCACCTTTGACGCGGAGAACTTCCACTTCTACGGCACGCAGCTCGAAGGCCAGCCGCAGCAGCAGCCACGCTGGAAGCGCTGCTCCGCGAAGGTCGACGGGCAGCTAGGCGAGGCGCTCGGACAGGTCTACGTGCAGCAATACTTCGGCGCCGATGAGAAAGCCCGCACGCTGGAAGTGGTCCACGACGTCGAAGCGGCCATGGACCGTGACATCGATACCCTGCCGTGGATGGGCGCGGACACCAGGGTCAAGGCCAAGGCCAAGCTCCACGCCATCACCGACAAGATCGGCTACCCGGAGCACTGGCGCGACTACTCGGCCCTGTCCATCTCACGGACCGATGCCTTTGGGGATCAACAGCGCGCCAATGCCTTTGAGAACGACCGCCAGCTGAGCAAGATTGGCAAACCCGTCGACCGTCTCGAGTGGAGCATGACCCCGCCCACCATCAACGCCTACTACGACCCCAGCATGAACAACATCAACTTCCCTGCCGGGATCCTGCAGCCCGCGTTCTACGACCCGAAGGCCGATCTCGCGGTGAACTACGGCCATATCGGCGGCATCGTCGGCCACGAGCTTACCCACGGCTTTGACGATGAGGGTGCCCAGTTCGACGGGGGCGGCAACCTGAACGACTGGTGGACTGCCGAGGACAAGAAGAACTTCGAGGTCCGCACCTCCTGCCTCGCGAACCAGTACAGCAAGTTCGTCGCGGTCGATGACGTGCACGTCAACGGCCGGCTCACGTTAGGCGAAAACACCGCCGACAACGGCGGCCTTTTGCTCGCCTACATGGCCTACCTGGAGCGCGCAAAGCAGGCAGGCGTGGACCCCGCGGCAAAGGTCGACGGCTATACCGGACCGCAGCGTTTCTACATCGCCTTTGCCCAGGACTGGTGCGAAAACACCCGCCCCGAAGCCACACGGCAACAGGTACTCACCGACCCGCACTCCCCCAACCACTTCCGCGCCAACGGCCCGGTCGTCAACCAGCCGGACTTCGCGAAAGCCTTCAGCTGCAAGACCAACGCACCCATGACGCCCACCCAGAACTGCCGCGTATGGTAGTCGTCCCGTGACAAAAGCCCAACCGACGTCCTCTCGACCGGCGCGGAAAGCCATTAGCGCCGTGGAGAGACCCGCAACTTGACCACCACGAATTCCACCTCACCCCCAACAACCGGCCGCGCGCTGGGCTTCGCCGCCTGCGCGCTGGCCAGTTGTTTCTGGGGCTGCGGCTTTTACTTCGGCAAGATCGCCCTCGCCGAAATGAACGTCGGCGCGATGGTCTTCTATCGCTTCGCCTTTGCCGTCCTCGGACTCACGCCCCTGCTCTTTACCCACCGCGCCCACTTCACCCGTAACGAGTGGCTGCTGCTCGCCGCCGGCTCGTTTCTAGGCGTGCCCGTGCAGTTTCTCCTGCAGTTCTACGGGCTGTCCCTCACCACCGTCTCGCACGCCTCGCTCATGGTCGGCACGATGCCCGTGTTTCTCGCCATCGGCGCCACACTGTTCGCTCATGAGCGCCTCCATCGTCTCGGCTGGGCAGCCCTGGCCGTCTCCACCGCGGGTGCCGCCCTCATCACCTTCGGCGGCCACCACACTGCGTCCGCCAACGGCCCATCCCTGACCGGTGACCTGCTGGTAGTGCTCTCCATGGGCATCGCGCTCTTCTGGATTCTCATCAACAAGCGGCTGATCGCCACACACAGCCCGGTCGTGGTCACCACCTGGGGCATGCTGCTGGGCTGGCTCATGCTGTTCGCCTGCGTGCCCCCGATCTGGGGTCTGCCACCGGTTCACGGCGTCTCGGCGGGCGCCTGGGCCGCACTCGCCGCCAGCGGCCTGCTCTGCACCGCTGCCACTACCCTGCTGTGGAACTGGGGTATGACCCGCGTCCCCGCCTCACAGGCAGGCGTTCTGCTCAATATCGAGCCCTGCATGGGTTCGATCCTCGGCGTGGTGCTGCTCCACGAGACGCTTGGCGGCGTGGCCTACGTCGGCGGCGCGATGATCCTGCTCGCAGCCATCACGTTGACCTCCCGTCCCCCGCTCCCCGCACAGGAAATCGCCGAAGCCCCAGGCTTCCTGTAGTCAGCTTTTCTTTTTGCCAATCCCCGAACGGGGAATCTGCTTCACCTCTTCCCCACCCGCGTCGTCGCCCGGACGCCCCCGCCTGCTACGATCATCCGCATCCGGGCTTCGGCCCCTGATCGTCATCTTTCGGAGTTCCACGCATGATCTCGAAGACCCTCGCCGCGGCAGCACTGCTCGCCCTCAGCTTCAGCCTCACCGCGCAGACCGCCGGCTCGCCACCCCAGAGCACCCCTGCCCCTACCTCCACCCCCGCCCCGGCGGCGACTCCGACAAAGCGGCAGGCACCCAAGCCCATCACCGAAGAGGCCCCCGGCGGCGGTCCCGACAAGGTCTGGGTCAATACCAACTCCAGCGTCTACCATTGCCCCGGCGACCGCTTCTACGGCAAAACAGCCCACGGCCGCTACATGACCGAGCCCGCCGCCAAATCGGCAGGAGCCCACGGCGTAGGCGGCAAGACCTGCACGGCTAAATAGCCGCCCAAAAAAGACCAACGCCAAGGTACGCCACAGATCCCGTAGCGTACCTTGGCGTCCTTTGCGCCCGTAGCGTTGGTTTTTCCAGCTGACAGCGCTAAACCGGCGTGATAATCCCCCCCACAGGCATCGACGTCGGCAAGGACCCAGGCCGCCGCAGATGCATAGCTTCCACCACCGTGTCCGTATACTTCAGCCCCGCCCCGGTGTTGAACAGCACCACCCGCTCCTCAGCCTTGATCTCACCAGAAGCCAGCAGCGTGTCATAGGCCGCCGTCGCCGCAGCACCCTCCGGCGATAAAAACAGCCCTTCATGCTTCGCCCAGTCCAGGATCGACGCCAGAATCGTCGCATCATCCGAACTCAGCGCACGCCCGCCTGACGCCCGCAGGATCTCCAGGATGATCGCGTCGCCATACGGCTTCGGCACCCGCAGCCCGGACGCAAACGTCTCCGCTCCCTGATAAAACTCGCTCGCCGTTTTGCCCTCGTCGAAGGCCCTCGTCACGGGCGCGCAGCCAGCCGCCTGCAGCGCATACATGCGCGGCCGCTTGCCCGAAACCCAGCCCAGCTGCTCCATTTCCTCGAACGCCTTCCACATCCCGATCAGCCCCACACCCCCACCTGTGGGGTAAAAGACCGCATCCGGGTACGTCCATCCGAGCTGCTCCACAAGCTCATAGCCCATGGTCTTTTTGCCCTCCACCCGGAACGGCTCCTTCAGCGTCGAGATATCGAACCACACGTCTTCCGGCGCCGTCCCAGCCTCTTTCTGCGCCTTGATCGCCTCACCCACCAGCCGCGCGCAGTCGGAGATCAGCCCGTCCACCATGCGCACATCGGCCCCGTACACAATGCCCTCCAGGTAGTTGGCCATTGGCACGTCCAGCGGCATGAAAAGGTGTGCCGCAATGCCCGCCGCAGCCGCATACGCCGCCAGTGCCCCTGCCGCATTGCCAGCCGAGGGCACCGCAAGGTGCCGTAAGCCGTAGTGCTTCGCCATCGTCACCGCCAAGCCCAGGCCGCGAGCCTTAAAGGTGCCCGTAGGGTTCGCACCCTCCTCCTTTATCAGCAGGCCGCTGTAGCGGCGCGACTGGATCATCGGCGTCCATCCCTCGCCCAGCGTCACCGGCGTGACGTCCGGCAAAACATCCTTGTACCGCCACATGCCCAGGCTCGCTGGGGAAGCCGCCGCATAGGCTGCAGGCGCTTCCCGCCGCGCCGTGCGCCGCAGCGCGTCCATGTCATACCGCACATACAACGACCCCGCATCTACCGGGCACAACGTCTGCGGTACCTCCGCAGAGACCTTGTGACCGCACCGCGCACACTCAAGAAAAGCAATCTTCGGCATAGCCTGTAATGCTACCGAATCGCAGGCGGGCTGACCGGTATGCGCACGGCTGCAACCATCCGCTCGGGCATACAGGCCTGCGAACTCCGGGGCGGAGTGCGGCTCCGCACATCCTATAGCCTTGAATCATGCCGAAGCCCTGCATCATCGCGATCGACATCGATGGCACCCTCCTCTCCAGCGCGGGCCAGGTAAGCCCGCGCAACCGCGCCGCCCTGCACGCCGCCCACGATGCCGGGATCGAGGTCGTCATCTCCACGGGCCGCCGGCACACCTACGCCATGCGCGTCGTCCGCGACCTGAATCTCTGCGAGACCAATGCCCTCGTCAGCTCCAATGGCACCGTCCTGCGCACCGTGGGTGCCGAGCTCATCCACCGCGAGCACATGAAGCTCGCCACCGCTGAGTGGCTGGTCGAGCATGCTGCCGAGTTCCGCGACTCGCTCGTTTTCACCTTCGACAGCGTAGGCCCGGACGGCGAAGACCGCCGTGGCGCGCTCGTCTGCGAAGCCTCCAATAGCCTCCACACCAGTGTTGACGCCTGGATGCGCGCCAACGAACCCTACATGTCCCACGTCGAGCACATCGGCCAGGCTTTGAAGCCCGTCTCACGCCGCGGCACAGGATCCGCTGTAGCCGTGGCCGACGACGAAGACGACGACCCCGATGGTAGCGCCGGTCCCATCCAGGCCATGCTCTGCGGCACCGTCGCCCGCATGGCCGAGGCCGAAGCCCTTCTCAGCCGGCACCCCCGCGTCGCCGGCGTCGGTCAGCCCGCGTTCCCGGGTTGCGAGATCCAATTGCACCGCACCGCCTACAACGACCGCGATCTAGCCATCCTCGACATCCTGCCCGCCGGCTGCTCCAAGGCCTCCGCCCTCGAGCACCTCGCGGGCCTGCGCGGCTGCACACTCGCTGACATCCTGGCCCTCGGCGACAACTGGAATGATCTTGCCATGCTCGAGGCCGTAGGCCAGCCGATCCTGATGGCCAACGCCCCGGAAGAGCTCAAGGCGCTCGCCCGCCAGCACGGCTGGCGCATCGGCCCCACCAATGACGAAGACGGCGTCGCGCAGGCCATCGAAGCCATCCTCGCCTAAGCAGTCCATCCCACGCCCGATCCCGCACCCTCCACTCCATTGGCATGTCCTCTCGACTGGAGGCGAAGCCACAGTGGACAGACCTACGGTTACATCAACAAAGCCACCTAAGCGCCGGCCCCCCCCCCACTTTTTGTGCCTTCCCGCACGGAAACTCACATCTCCGCCACCAAGCGCCAGGACCTCCCCAAAAGCAACATGCTCACCAGGCCTCGCCAGTGCTAGTCTCACCGCAGTGCCCCGCCTGTCCCGCCATCGCGCCAGCCTATTCAGCCTTGTCGCCGCGCTTCTCTGCGCTCCGCCCGTGCACGCATTGAACCGGGTCACGCTGCGCAACGGCTTCACCTACGACTGCGCCCGGCAGCAAGCGGTAGACGCCACGCACACCCGCCTCTTTCTCGCGCCCGATGCCGCATCCAGCTACGTCGACATCGCCACATCCGAGATCGTCGCCGTCGACGCTCTTCCCCCACCACCGCCGCCCACCGTCGCCACGACGGTCAACCCTGCCGCGCCCACCCTCGCTACCCTGCTCAGCTCCGCCGGCACGCAACATAATATCGACGTCGAGCTCCTCGCCAGCCTCGTCCACGCCGAAAGCAGCGGCCACGCCCGCGCAGTCTCCCGCACCGGCGCCCAGGGCCTCATGCAGCTCATGCCCGGCACCGCCCGCTCCCTCGGCGTCAAAGACAGCCTCCAGCCCGACCAGAACATCAATGGCGGTACCACCTATCTAGACTGGCTGCTGACCCGCTACCGGAACAACCTCGCGCTGGCCCTTGCCGCCTACAACGCCGGCCCCGGCGCTGTGGATCGATTCGGCGGCATCCCGCCCTACCGCGAAACCCGCGCCTACGTCATCCGCGTGATGACCGAGTTCAAACGCCGCAAAGAAGCCCTCGCGCGCAGGCCCTCCACAGGCACCCTGCAGGCCTCCCGCTAGCCACGAACGCCGTCGCGTCCTTTGCGGCCCTTCCTCAGCACCCTCAGCGTTCCCGCTTTCGCTCGCAGCACGCCAACACGCAGTGCGCAAAACGCAGTGCCAACCCCTGCTTGCTAAAATCATGGCACCCATGCGGTGTCCCTACTGCGGTTTCACGCAAGATAAAGTCATCGACTCCCGCGAAAGCAAGGACGCCGACTCCATCCGTCGTCGTCGCGAGTGCGAGCGCTGTACCAAGCGCTTCACCACCTACGAGCGCCTCGACGAGATCCCCTACATGGTCGTCAAGAAAGACGGCCGCCGCGAGAAGTTCGATCGCCAGAAGGTCCTCGACGGCCTGCTGCACAGCTGCCAGAAACGCACCGTCTCCGCCACCCAGATGCAGGCCATCGTCGACGCCGTGGAGTCCACCGTGATCGATTCCCCCGAGCGCGAACTCGCCACCGCCGCCATCGGCGAACTCATCATGACCCGCCTCAAGGACATCGACTCCGTCGCCTACATCCGCTTCGCCTCCGTCTACCGCGACTTCAAAGACGTCAACGAATTCAAACAGGAACTCGAAGGCCTGCTGCGAAGCCGCGACCCGAAGACACGGCGCCCAATCACCCGCTAACGCCCCAACGGAGGCCCAAGATCATGCCCAACACCGCAGAAACGCGCACCCACGCCATCACCCTTATTCCCGGCGACGGCATTGGCCCGGAAGTGACCGCACAGGTCGTCGCCATCCTGGAAGCCGCCGGCGCGCAAACCGGCTGCAGCTTCGACTGGCATCGCTTCGACGCCGGCGCAGACGCCTACGCCAAGACCGGCGAGTACATCCCGCAGGCCCTGCTCGACTCCATCGCCACTGACAAGGTCGCGCTTAAAGGCCCCGTCACCACGCCCATAGGCGGCGGCTTTAGCTCGATCAACGTGCAGCTGCGCAAAAAGTTCGACCTCTACGCCAACTTTCGCCCGGTGAAGTCCCTGCCTGGCCTGAAGTCCAACTACCCGAACGTAGACCTCGTCATCTTCCGCGAAAACACCGAAGACCTCTACGCCGGCGTAGAGTACATGGCCACGCCGGACGTCGCGCAGTCCATCAAGATCATCACCCGCAAGGGCTCCCTGCGCATCGCCGAAGCCGCCTTCGCGTACGCCCGCAAGCACGGCCGCAAAAAGGTCCACGCCATCCACAAGGCCAACATCATGAAGCTCTCCGACGGCCTCTTCCTCAAGTGCTGCAAGGAGGTCGCCGAGAAATATCCCGAGATCACCTACGCCGAGCACATCGTCGACAACACCTGCATGCAGCTCGTGCTGAACCCCTACCAGTACGACGTCATCCTCACCGAAAACCTCTACGGCGACATCCTCTCGGACCTCTGCTCGGCCTTTGTCGGCGGCCTCGGCCTGGTCCCCGGTGCCAACCTCGGCGTCGCGGGTGCCATCTTCGAAGCCGTGCACGGCTCGGCCCCGGACATTGCCGGTCAGGACAAGGCCAACCCTACCGCCCTGCTGCAGTCCGCCATCCTCATGCTCCATCACCTGGACGAGCCCACGGCCGCCGCCAAGGTCCAGTCCGCACTTGAAACCGTCTTCGCCGAAGGCAAAAGCCTCACCCGCGACATCGGCGGCAGCGTCGGCACAAAGGCGTTCGGCGAAGCTGTGATCGCAGCGCTCTAAGCGCCTCGCAAGGGTGTACACCTTGACTTCATTCAGGGTGTACACTCCCGCTTATGGACGTCACCATCACCCAGTTCCGGCGGGACCTCTTCAATCTGGTCGAACAAGCGATGGACGGGGTGAACGTCCACGTCACGCACAAGGGCAAAGGCTTTACCCTGAAGCCGGATGGCCCTGCACCCGACCGCCTCAGCCGCATCACGCCACTCAACCTGATTCTTGGGGACCTCGACGACCGTCCTGACAAAGAAGAGATGCGTTTGGAATGGGAGAAGGACTGGGCGGACCTTGATCGCCTACCTTGATACCAACGTGGCGGTCTGGCTCTCTCACGGCCGACCCCGCCACCTCAGCAAAGATGCTCTTCGGGTGGTGAGGGACGCTGATCTCCTCATTTCACCCATGGTGATGCTGGAACTTGAGTACCTTTATGACCTGGGCAGAGCAAAGCTACGATCCCGCGACATCGTACGCAAGCTGCAGGACGAAATAGAGCTAAGGGTTTGTGACTTAAGTTTTGAGAAGATAGCCAGCATAGCCATGGATGAAGGCTGGACCACAGACCCCTTCGACCGGTTCATCGTGGCGAACGCAAAAGCAAACGGATTTGCTGCTCTTATCTCTGCGGACCAGGAAATCGCAACACATTACCCCAAGACAGTCTGGTAGCACCCCGGAGACGCATCCAATGCCCGTGTCTTACGCGCGCAATTCCTCTTTTGCTCTCCTTGTAGCGCTGCTTGCACTCAGCGGCTGCAAATCTTCACCAACCGCAACAACCTCGCAGACCGAGTCGCCGACAACGGCCAAGCCGGCGACGCCGGCAGCGGCCCCCACCGCCACGCCCGTCGACCCTGCCACCGCGGGCACCGTCACCGGCACCGTCCTTTTCAAAGGCCCCGCTCCGGCCCGCGTCAAGATCGACATGTCCATGGACCCGGCCTGCTCGCTCGCCCCCGGAGACAACTTCGCCGAACAGTACCTCGTCTCGAACGGCCACCTCGGCAATGTGTTCGTCTACATCAAGTCCGGCCTGCCTGCCTCGTCAGCGCCCGCCGGCGCGCCGCCTGTGCACATCGACCAGAAGGGTTGCCGCTTCATCCCCCACGTCGCCGCGGTGCAGCAGGGGGCCTCGGTGGACTACAGCAACTCCGACCCAACCATGCACAACGTCCACACCATGGCCACCGTCGTGGGCAACGACAATGTTGACGTCTCCCAAGGCCCCAATGCCACCCCGGCAGCCCGTCGCTACAACGCACCCGAGACCATGCTGCCTATCCGCTGCAACAACCACCCCTGGATGCAGGCCTTTCTCAACGTCGCGCCAAATGCGTACTTCGCGGTCACCGGTCCCGATGGCAGCTTCACCCTCCCCAACCTGCCCCCCGGCACCTACACACTGGCTGCCGTGCATGAAAAACTGGGCGAGCAGGACACGCAGATCACGGTCGCGCCCCATGCCACGGCGAAAACCAGCTTGACCTTCACCCCGCAGTAACGGTATACCCGGCCCATGCACGTCGACTGGCACACCATCGACGTACGCGTATAAGGACAACGCATGAATCTTTCTGCCACTCTGGGTACACACTCCCTGCCGCTCTGGTTTCTGGTCTTCTCACTCTTTCTACCGCGCGTGGCACTAGTCGTTGCCTGGCTGCAGCACAGTGTTCCGGCCTACATCCCGAGCACGGTCAGCATCCTTCAGATCGTGATTGCAATCATCATCCCGCGTGTGCTCATTCTGTTCTGGATCTACCAGGACCAGGGCGTCAGCCTGTGGCTGCTCATCCATGCTGTCGGTCTGATTGTCGCCTGGGGTGGCGGCAGTGGCACCTACGTCCGGCGCCGCCGCGTCGAGGTCATTGATTAGCCCTTTCTTCCGGCTTGGCTACCCCGTCCATAGCACCAGAACCAGCGTGGTCGCGATCAGGCCCAGCGCCAGGTAGGTGGAAAAGAACGCTGTACCCATGGCCAGCAGCACGCTGCCCAGTCCAACAAACGCAAGTCGACGACGACGGAGGCTCCATGCCTGGAACTCCGCATCGTCCTTGTGATCGCGTGCCGCGACCAGGCGCATCACCGTCAGCGCGAGCCCGCACAGCGCCGCGTTGCCGCAGAACACTGACACATCGGCCGCGCTCTGCGGATGCAGCGACACGGCCTCCACCGTGACCGGAAACAGGCTCAGTAGAAACAAAAACACGAAGTTCGCCCAGATCGCGCGCCGGTTCACGTGCTGCAGCCGGACCATCGTGTTGTGGTGCAACAGCCACATCGCACCGGTCAGCTGAAAGCCGATGCCGTAGATGAACATGGGCAGCAGCCCCGGACGCCATCCGGCCCATCCTTCTTTCGACGGCGCATGCAGATTCAGCACCAGGATCGTGATGATCACGGCGATCACGCCATCGGTGAACGCCTCCAGCCGGCTCTTCGAAATCGGTTCGCTGCGCAGCGCCATAACCCCGTTGGACGCAGGAAGAGCTCCCCACCCGCATCCAGACTCCGTAGCCGTTTCAAAACAGGTCAGCGCGCCCCGGCGATTGCACCTCCATTACGGTTTGCTTGCACCCGCTGCGCTAAACTAGCTCGATGGAACGGCGCGATGTAGGCATTCTTGGGGCCACGGGCACGGTAGGTCAGCGATTCATTCAGCTCCTCGCCAACCACCCCTGGTTCAATATCACCTGGCTCGCCGCCAGTGATCGCAGCCAGGGCAAACCCTACGCCGAAGCCTGCAACTGGAAGCTGGACAGCCCGCTACCCGCACGCTTCGCGGGCATGGTGCTGCAGCCCAACACGCCGGAAGCCTCCACCACCCCGCTGCCACGCATTATCTTTGCCGCGCTCGACGCCGGGGTGGCCAGCGAGCTCGAGCCGAAGTTTGCCGCAGCCGGGTGCGCCGTGATCTCCAACTCTTCGGCCTTCCGCATGACCCCGGACGTCCCGCTCGTCATCCCCGAGGTCAACTTCGATCATCTCGAGTTGCTCGAACAGCAGGCCACTCGCAAGACCTCCGGCGGCTACATCGTCACCAACCCGAATTGCTCGGCCATCGGCCTGGTCCTCGCACTCAAGCCACTGCAGGCGCGTTTCGGCATCGATTCCCTCTTCGTCTCCACCATGCAGGCTGTCTCCGGTGCGGGCTACCCAGGCGTTCCGTCACTCGACATCCTCGGCAATGTCATCCCGTTCATCAAAAGCGAAGAAGAAAAGATGCAGGAGGAGTGCAACAAGCTCCTCGGCACGCTGACCGGGAACACGGTCACGCCGCTGCCCGCCCGGCTCTCCGCGCATTGCAATCGCGTCGCCGTCGAGGACGGCCATACCGAGTGCGTCTCGGTAAAACTCAAAACTCCCGCCACCTCTGAACAGGTCCTTGCCGCCCTGCAGGACTTCCAACCCTTCGGAACCGGTGGCATGCAGTTTGGCGTTCGCCTGCCAACCGCCCCACTTCACCCGATCGAGTACGAGTCCGCTCCGGATCGCCCCCAACCCCGCCTTGACCGCAACCGCGGCAACGGCATGACGGCCACCGTCGGCCGCCTGCGGCCCTGCCCGCTCATGGATTGGAAGTTCGTCGTGCTCAGCCATAACACCCTGCGCGGCGCCGCCGGGGCTGCCGTGCTCAATGCCGAACTTCTCGCCGTACTTGGCAAGCTCAACTTCAAGAGCTTCCCTCCCATGAACTCCCGCATCGCGTCGCAGCCCTCCGCAGAATCCGTGATGGTCGACGCGTGAGCACGCCCAACAACCACATCGTCGTCATGAAGTTTGGTGGCACCTCGGTCGAGGACGCCACCGCCATCACCCGTACCGCGCACGTCGTCGCGGGCCGCCTGCAAAAAGGTCTGCAGCCCGTCGTTGTCGTCTCCGCGATGAGCAAGGTCACCGACCAGCTGCTCGCCTGCGCCGCGGCTGCCTCCGCAGGCCGGGGCGACCGCGAAGCCGCACTCGACATCGCCGCCCGCCTGCGGGCACGCCATCTCGAAACCGCTGCCCAGCTCGTCGAAGGCCCATCGCTCGCGCCGCTGGACGAGGACATCAACCGCGCCTTCGACTCCCTCGACGAACTCGTACGCGGCATCGCTATCCTCGGCGAGCTCACCCCGCGCACCTCCGACCTCATCGTCAGCTACGGCGAGCGGCTCTCCTCCGTCATCATCGCCGCTGCCTTCGCACAGCTCGGCGTCCCCGCCGCCCACGTCGATGCCCGCGAGGTCATCCTCACCGACAATCACTTCGGCAAGGCCCTGCCCGACGAGCCCGCCATCGAGCGCGCCTTGCAGTCCAAGGTCTTGCCCCTGCTCCAGGCCGGCAAGGTCCCCGTCATGGGCGGCTTCATCGGCTCGCACAACGAGATCACCACCACGCTCGGCCGCGGCGGCTCCGATTACACCGGCGCGCTCGTCGGCGGAGGTCTCCACGCCGGCGCCATCGAGATCTGGACCGACGTCAACGGCATCATGACCACCGACCCGCGCATCTGCCCCGATGCCCTCAGGGTTCGCACCATCAGCTTCGAGGAAGCCGCCGAGCTTGCCTACTTTGGCGCCAAGGTCCTGCACCCAGCGACCATCCTGCCCGCCGTGCAGAAAAACATCCCCGTCTGGGTGCTCAACAGCCGCAACGCTGACAACGAAGGCACCGTCATCACCGCGATGCCGCCGCCATGCGCCAGTCCCTTCAAGTCCATCGCCGTCAAGAAGCGCCTCACCATCATCGACATCGTCGCCAGCCGCATGCTGCTCGCGCACGGCTTCCTGAAGCTCGTCTTCGACGTCTTTGACAAGCACAAGTGCGCCATTGACATGGTCTCCACCTCGGAGGTCTCCATCTCCGTCACCGTCGACAGCCGTGAAGCCCTGCCCGCGATCTCCGCCGAGCTGAGCAAGCTCGCCGACGTCAAATTCGAGGGCAATAAGGCTCTCGTCTGTCTCGTCGGCGAAGACATCCGCGGTCAGTCCGGCATCTCCGGCCAGGTATTCAGCGCCATCTCCCACATCAACGTGCGCATGATCTCGCAGGGCGCCAGCGAGATCAACATGAGCTTCATGATCAACGAGGAAGACACCGAGGAGGCCATCCGCGCCCTGCACAGCCACTTCTTCGCCGATCCCGACCCAGCCGTCTTCGACACCGAAGCCCGACAAATGCAGGTTGCAGGTTCCAAGTTGTAAGTTCTAAGTTGCAAAACGATGCAGCCCGAACGCTTTTACTTACGACCTAGAACTTACAACCTACAACTTAAAGGAGTTCCTCATGCGCATCCTCGTTCTCGGTGTAGGCAAAACCGGTAAACTCGTCGCCTCCGTCGCTTCCGAGCACGGCCACAGCGTCCACGTTCTGGACGCCACCGAGAATCGTGATGCCATGGCGCTCACCGCGCCCTTTGTCACCGGCTTTGACGCCGTTATCGACTTCACCACGCCGGAAGCCGTGATCCCCAACATGCGCGCCTGCCTCGCGAACGGCGCCAAAATGGTCATCGGCACCACCGGCTGGTATGGCAAGCTCGCGGACATGAAGGCGCTCACCGAGCGCCGCGGCGCCTCGCTGCTGTACGGCAGCAATTACTCGGTCGGTGTGCAGCTGATGTTCAAGCTCGCCGCCCAGTTTGCGCCGGAGCTCAAGGCGGCCGGATACACCTTCAAAATCTCCGAGACCCACCACACCACCAAGCTCGACGCTCCCTCCGGTACGGCGCTCACCCTGCGCGACACCGTGCGCGTTGCCGCCGGGCTGGATGACGTCCCGGTCGACTCCATCCGCCACGGCGAGGCCGTCGGCCTCCATGTGCTCGAAGCCACAAGCTCCAGCGACCGGATCCTGCTGACCCATGAGTCCGGCTCTCGCAGAGCCTATGCCGAAGGCGCCGTCCGTGCCGCCGAATGGCTGGTGCAGGCCAAACCCGGCGTGTATGACTTCAAGGAAGTTTTCGAAAAAATCTAGGCGCGGAACCATCGCGATACACTACGCTCGATGACTTCCGCAGTGCTCCCCTCCCGGTCGTTCGCCAGCCTCCCGTTTCACGACAAGCTCGACCGCCTCGCGCAGGTCGCTGTCCGTGTCGGCCTCAATCTGCAGCCCGGCCAGGAACTCTACCTCACCGCGTCCACCGATGCCCTGCCGCTCGTCCGCCTGGTCGCCGAGCACGCCTACAAGGCAGGCGCCAAGCTCGTCACGACCCTGCTCGCGGACGATGCGCTCACCCTGGCCCGCTATCAGCACGCCCCCGACACATCCTTCGATTACGCCCCCAAATGGCTTTACGAAGGCGTTGCCGAAGCCTTCCGCTCCGGTTCTGCCCGCCTGGCGATCACCGGTTCCGATCCGGCTCTGCTTGCTCATGTCGACCACGACAAAGTCTCACGCGCCAACACCGCGCAGTCCCGCGTCTACAAGCCGGCCATGGAGCTCATTACCCGCCACGAGATCAACTGGTCGATCATCGCTGCCGCCACGCCCGCCTGGGCCGCGCGCGTCTTCCCCCACGACCCGCCGGAGCTCGCCCTCGGCAAGCTTTGGGACGCCATCTTCCAAACATCGCGCATCACCGGCGACGACCCCATCGCGGAGTGGCAGGCCCACGGTCGCAACCTCAAGCAGCGCGTCGACCTGCTCAACGCCAAGCGCTTCGGCTCGCTCCGCTTCTCCACTGACGACAACTCCACCGACCTCACCGTCGGTCTCGCTGACGAGCACCTCTGGGCCGGTGGCGGCGGCGAGTCCGGCAACGGCACCTTCTGCAACCCAAACATCCCTACCGAGGAGTGCTTCACCACGCCCCACAAGGATCGCGTGAACGGCCACGTCTCGGCTACCAAGCCGCTCTCCCACCAGGGCACTCTGATCGAAAACATCCGTTGCACCTTCAAGGACGGCCGGATCGTCGAAGCCACGGCAAGCGCCGGCGCCGAGGCCCTCAACAAGCTCATCTCCACTGACGCCGGTGCGCGCCAGCTCGGTGAGGTCGCCCTCGTACCCGACAATTCCCCCATCGCCCAGTCCGGCATTCTCTTCTACAACACACTCTTCGACGAAAACGCCGCTTGCCACATCGCCCTGGGCCAGGCCTACTCCACCTGCCTGATCGATGGCGAAAAGATGAGCGAAGACCAGCTCGCCGCGCACGGCGCCAACGACAGCCTCATCCACGTCGACTGGATGATCGGCGGCCCAAAGGTCCACGTCGACGGCCTCGACGCCAACGGCCATGCCGAACCCCTGATGCGCAGCGGCAACTGGGTGTAGCCACCATGAACTTCAATATCCACCTCAGCTTCAACGGCAATTGCGAAGAGGCTTTCCGGGCCTATGCGGCATGCCTCGGCGGGGAGATCACCGCGCTGGTCACCTACGGCGTTTCGCCCCTCGCCGCGCAGTACCCCGAGCTAGCCGACAAGATCCTGCACGCCACCCTGATGGTCGGGGAAAACAGGCTCTCCGGCGTCGACGTCAGCCCGTCCCGCTATGAGAAACCAGGGGGCTTCACCATCCAGCTGAACCTCGACAGCGTCGACGACGCCACGCGCATCTACGAGGCTCTCGCGGTCGACGGCAAACTGGTCATGCCACTCCAGAAGACCTTCTGGGCCGCCCTCTTCGGCGTCCTCACGGACCGTTTCGGCACACCATGGGAGATCAACTGCAGCGGCACGTCGGGCGCATAAACGAACGGGGACGCATCCATGGCTGAATCCCTCACCACCTCGCGCCTGGAGGCCTTCTCCGACGGCGTCATTGCCGTCATCATCACGATCATGGTGCTCGAGCTCAAGGTGCCCAACACTCACGGGATCACCGACGGCGAGGTACTTCGAGGGAACGCGAAAATCCTCGCCGTCTATCTCCTTAGCTTCATCCAGGTCGGCATCTACTGGGTCAATCACCACTACCTCCTCGACGACCTGAAGACAGTCACCCACGGCATCCTCTGGGCCAACCTCGGCCTTCTCTTCACCCTGTCGCTGCTGCCCTTCGGCGTCGAGTGGATCGGTTCGCGCGGCATCGCGCCGGTCCCTGTCGCGGTCTACGCTACCTGCTTCTGCCTGCCCGCCCTCACCTGGACAGTGCTCTCCTACACCATCCGTCGCCGCACCGGCGTGCAGCCCGCCGCGGGATACCGCAAGCAGGCGATCTCCTCCCTGCTCAGCTTCGGGGCCATCTTCGTCGCCTTCCGCTCCCCCTGGACCGCCTTCCTCCTGCTGACGGCCGTCGCCGTGCTCTGGCTCATTCCACCCCGCCGCATCCTCGAAAAGACCCGAGCCCTCCAAAACACACCAGACCTGTAAACTCCCAGCTCCATCAAGCCACCAGCCCAACGCAAAGCGCCAACACGCAGTGGCCAAGAGCATCGCCAACACGCAGCAGCCAACACGTCGTAAACTCAACCGAGTATGGATTTGCAGGGCTGCGGCACCGCTCTCGTTACACCCTTCCGCCACGACGGCACCGTCGACGAACACGCCTTGCGCGCTCACGTCGACTGGCAGATTGCCAACGGGATTTCCCTCCTTATCCCCGCCGGCACCACCGGCGAAGCCTCCACGCTCTCTGAAGCCGAGTGGCTGCGGGTCGTCGAGATCACCGTGGAGGCCGCCGCAGGCCGCGTTCCCGTCTTCGCTGGCGCCACCCATAACAACACCGCACAGGCCGTCGAAAACGTCCGCAAAGTCGCCCGCATTCCCCATCTCACCGGCCTTCTCACGGCCAACCCGTACTACAACCGCCCCGGGCAGGAAGGCCAGTTCCAACACTTCAAGGCTATCGCCGAGGCTGTGCCCCTGCCGATCATGCTGTACAACATCCCCGGCCGCACCGGCGCCAATCTTGAGCCCGACACCGTCCTCCGCCTCGCCGAGATTCCCAACATCGTCGGCATCAAGGAGTCCTCGGGCCTCATGACGCAGATCACCGCAATTCTTACCCAGGCCCCGCGTTCCTTCCGCGTCTTTGCCGGCGACGACTCCCTTACGCTCCCCACGGTCGCCCTTGGCGGTGTCGGCGTTATCTCCGTCGCAGCAAACGCCATCCCGCAGCAGATGTCCCACATGGTCGAGGCCGCCGAGACCGACAACTGGATCGCCGCCCGCCGCATCAACCGGCATTATTTCCGCCTCATGCAGGCCCTGTTCATCGAGCCCAGCCCCGCCCCGATCAAGGCCGTGCTCACCCTCCTCGGCCGCGGCAACGAGCACCTCCGCCTCCCCATGGTGCCCGTCACGCCCGCCACCCGCCGCAAGCTCGAACGCATCCTCGGCGAACTCGGCCTGCTCTTCGACCAGCCCGAGCCCGACCAACTGTCCTCCCCGCGCACGTTCTAGCCAGCCCCGCCGACCGCACCTACGCCGACCGCCACTCCGCCGACCGCCACTCCGCCGACCGCCACGCAGTCCACACGTACGGAAGGGGTACGGCTTCCACCGTGCCCTCACAGCCCGCGAAATCAGAGGCTTTAGCCTCTGGGGTCAGCCTGGCCCATCGTCACGCGACGAACACCTCGCACCGCATTCGTCAACCAGATCTCATCCGCGCACAGCAACTCCTCCACGGTGACATCCGCTTCCTCAATCTCCGGCCGCGTCTCCAGGAGATGGCGCCGGTACACGCCTGGCAAAATCCCCGCGCCCAAAGGTGGCGTCCGCCAGCGCTCCCCATGCTTCACGAATACGGAGTGAATCGCGCCCTCCGTCACATGGCCCTGTTCGTTCCGGAAAAGGGCATCGACGCAGCCGCTGTCCTCCGCTGTTCTCTGCGCCTCGTCGTACAGCGCCCGGTTGGTTGTCTTGTGGCGCAGCCACAGATCGCCTGACCGCACAGGCTCCGGCCACAACATGGCACGCAATACCCGGGGCGCTTCTTCGGCCAGCCGGACCGGCTGCACTGTCACCTGTCCCGCCCCGTCCAACAGCAGTCGCACCTTCCAGGCATCTTCGGGGAGTGCCCGGCACGCCTCCGCCACGCGCACCGCGAGGCTCTCCCGCGCAAACGCAAAGCCAAAGTGCGCTGCCGATCCCTCCATCCGGTCCAGGTGGTACTCCAGCAACGCGCAGCCACCATGCTCCCACCGCAGGCTCTCAATCAAGTGAAACGGTGGTTGCAGCAGAAACTGCGCCTTCAGCAGGCATTCGTCATACTCTGCATCAGCCACTGACCCGGACGTCACACCGGAGCCGATCCCCATCACCACCCGGCCGTCCTGCAGCGTAGCCGTCCGGATGGCCACGCTGAACACCGCCTCACCCTCTGGCGCCATGTAGCCGATCGCACCCGTGTACACCCCACGATCGCGGCCTTCCAGCTCCCGCAGGATCTGCATCGTCCGCAGCTTCGGCGCGCCCACGATGGACCCTGACGGGAACAGCGCGCGGAACAGCTCATACATCCCCACGTCCTGCCGCAGCGTGGCCGTCACCTCCGAGGTCATCTGCAGCAACGACGGCAGCCGTTCCACCGCAAACAACTTGTCCGTGCGCACTGAGCCCACCTCGGCAATCCGCCCGAGGTCGTTGCGCAGCAGATCGACGATCATCACGTTCTCCGCACGGTTCTTCTCATCCAGCGCCAGCGCCGTCGCAAGCGCATCATCCTCCCCCGCATCCCTCCCGCGCGCGGCGGTCCCCTTCATGGGCCGCGTCGTGATGGCACGGTCCCGCAGGTCGAAGAACAGCTCCGGCGAGGCTGACAGCACCATGGCCTCATCCAGGTGCAGCATCGCGCCAAACGCCGAGGGCTGCCTCCGCCCCATATGCGCAAACAGCGCCGCGGCGCTCTCCCGGTACGCAGCCTCGACCTCCAATGTCAGGTTCACCTGGTAGGTGTGCCCCGCGCTGATCCATCGCTGGGCCGCGTCAAACTGTTCACGGTAGGCCTCGGCGGAGATGCGCGGCCGCACGGCGAGTAGCCCGCAGGTCGCGTCCTCCGTCCCGTCGCCGTACACCCGTTGGAGAGGCTGCCGATATACACCGAACACCGCCAGCGGCAGAGGTCCCTTGGGCTGAAATGCCGCATACGCCTTTGGCTGCCAGTGGTAGCCGCACTCATACGAGAGGTACCCCGCAACCCAGAAGCCCTTTTGCCTCCATCGCTCGATCTCCGCGAAAACCTCACGCAGCTCCGGGAGCTCCCGCACGGCAATCCACGCCTCCGGCTGCTCAAACAGCAGCGTGTCACGCCTTCCTGTCTCGACGGAACCTGCCGCACCCGGACCCGCACGCTCAAACAGCATCGTCCGCGCGGTCGCGCCCGCGTGCTGCCGTAAGGCCGTCAATGAGGTTGCATCCCAGGTCCTGACAGTCATAGCCAGCCTCCAGACTAGAATGAGAACTCCGATATGACCCAGTTGCTCTCGCTCCAGAACACCATCGAAGACCTCTTTTCCCAGGGGCCCGCTGCCGCCGCGAACCCCGACGCCCTTACCGCCTTCCACCAGCTACGCGACGCCCTCGAAGCCGGCACCCTGCGCTCCGCCGAACCCGACAGCACGGCCCCCACCGGCTGGCGCGTCAATGCCTGGGTCAAACGGGGCATCCTGCTCGGCTTCCGCCTCGGCGCCCTCACGACCATGAACGGCTGCGAGGCCGGGGGCTCCTCAGCGCTCAGCTTCGTCGACAAAGGCACCTACCCGGCCCGCCACTTCACCCCGGAAGCCGGAATTCGCATCGTCCCTGGCGGCTCATCCGTTCGCTCCGGCGCCTATCTCGCTCGTGGCGTCGTGATGATGCCCCCCGCCTACGTCAACGTCGGCGCCTACGTCGGCGAAGGCACCATGATCGACTCGCACGCCCTCGTCGGCTCCTGCGCCCAGATCGGCGCCCGCGTCCACCTCTCTGCGGCAGCCCAGATCGGTGGCGTCCTCGAACCCGTCAATGCCTCACCGGTCATCATCGAGGACGACGTTCTCGTCGGCGGCAACACCGGCGTCTACGAGGGCACAATCGTCCGCAGGGGCGCCGTCCTCGCCGCCGGCACAATCCTCACCCGCGGCACGCCCGTCTTCGACCTGCCCAACAACACGGTCCTCCGCGCCACAGCCGACGGGCCGCTCATCATCCCCGAAAACGCCGTCGTCGTACCCGGCTCCCGCGCGATCACCGCAGGCCCCGGCAAAGACCTCGGCCTGGCCGTCTACACGCCCATCCTCATCAAGTACCGCGACGAAAAGACCAATAGCAGCACGGCGCTCGAAGACCTCCTCCGCTGAACTCTGCCCTACAAGCACGAAGCAGGGTCACGATCTCCGCTGCGAACCGTGGCGCTGGTTGCGTTCTCTGCGGTGGTCTTCATCCATGGAACCACCTTCAGCTATTTGCGTACATGACGGAGGGTTGCAATGAAACTTCTCCTTTTCGTCATCCTGCTCATCGTCTGCTGGCCAGCCGCCCTGCTCCTGCTTGTGCTTTACCCGATCGTCTGGCTCGTCCTGCTGCCTCTGCGCCTAGCCGGCCTCGTTGTGCGCGGCGCCTTCGACCTCATCGCCGCC
>CAXTVC010000030.1:25534-36991 GCA_964247615.1 uncultured Acidobacteriaceae bacterium | reverse complement strand
GCCGTAGCAGCCGAAAGAGCGATAAGCAGGCCTGCGGCAGCGCGCCGCGATGAAACAAAGTGCATGGGTCTCTCCAGAAGAAGGGGTGCAGATTGTGGCTTTGCTGGAGTCGTTGCACGTGTAGGGCCAAAGTTGTATTGCTGCATTCAGAGGGGTTAGAGCCGTGGGGAGGCCCGGGGTGTCAACAAAGTATGAAAAAGGGGAGGAGGAGCTTCCACTTCTCCATTTCGTCACGACCGTTTCTGCGGTAGAGCACGTATGGGTTGGCGGGATTGCGAGATGGGAGCGGAGCGTACCTCTCAGGCTGCCTCTCGGTCGCTGCCGCGAATGACGGCAAACGGGAGCTCCTCGGGGACACTGGGAGCTGGTGAAGGAAATTGAGGCTGCTGCGGGCCGAGTGGAAACAAAAGCGGGAGGACGGCTATGCCGTCCTCCCGCTTTGTTGGCCTGCGTGAAGTTAGAAGAGGAACTTGGCCGAGAGCTGCATGGTGCGGGCCTGGTTCAGGAACTCTTTGTCGGGGCGGTTGAAGAACGCGCTGGTTACGGTCTGGTAGTTGTAGCTAGCGGTATAGCTCGGTCCGTTGACGTTGTCGATGGTGCCGGGCTGGTATTGAGCGTGGTTGAGGACGTTGAAGGCCTGTGCGCCGAACTCAACAGAGTAGTGATCAAAGGCCGTGAAGCGCTTGAAGACAGACGCGTCCAGGTTGTTGATTGGCCGTATAGGGAGAGTGTTGCGGCTGGAGGTGGGCAGAGTGCCGGCACCGGCCTGGATGTAATACGCAGTTGGATCGATGGCCGTGTAGCCGACCGTGTTTCCGCCGGCGTCGAGCACCGGGTTTACACCGGAACCGGTACCTTTAACGCCGCTCGGATTGATGATGGAGCGATCGATCGCGGTACCGCTGTCGCCGTTAAGGTTGGAGTTCACACCGGACAGAACCGTTGCGTACTCGGGCGATTCATAGGTGTAGATGGGTGCTACGGTCCAGTTGCCGACAACGTTCTTCATGAGGAAGTTGCCGCCCTTGAAGGGAAGGAAGTTGTAATCCGCTTCCAGGGTGACGCGATGGGTGCGGTCGAGAGCTGAGCGACTGTAATCGGCGTTCAGGTTCTGCGAGTCCTGCGGACGACGTGGGGTGAGCACGGTCGCAAAAACCTCGTCCGTGGCGTTATCCATGGCCTTCGAAAAGGTGTAGGAGAAGTTCAACTGGACATCGTGCACGCGGCCAGTGAGGTTCGCGATGAGGCCGTTGTAGTTGGAACTGGAATAGGGCTGGTAGGAGGTGATTTTGCTGGTGAACCCTGCGGCAAGAAACTGCGGCAGGATGTTCGACAAGGCGGAGATGTCGGCCAGATTCGTGGCGTTCGTGCCTGACGCCTGCAAGGTTGTTGCCCCGGCCGTGGTGAACAGGTTGTTCGTGGTGTTTACGCGCGGCTGGATGTTGTATTGGATCTGCGTGGGCAGGTGGATACCTCTTGTACCAATGTAGCCAACCTCGGCGGTAAGGCCTTTGCCAATGGTGCGCTGAATGGTGAGGGTGTAGTTCTCGGAATAGGGGACGACCTGATCAGGCAGGTAGGCAGAGGTTGCGGCGCGTGCTTCCGTAGGGGTCAGGACCACGGTACCTGAGCCAGTACCCGGCGGCAGGCCGCCACCCGCGAGGAAGTTCGGGGTGGACTTGGTGATATCGACGTCCTGCGTGGTGGAGTACTGAGGCGGGAAGGAAAGCGTGCCGAGGTTATCAAACAGCACATCGCCTGCAAGCCCGTAGCCCAAGCGAATTGAGGTCTTGGTGTCCGGGGCGTAGTTGATGCCCACCCTGGGAAAGATGTTCGTGTAGCCGGGCTGGGGCGCGTGGAAGTCGATGAGGCCCGGGACGGAGGCCACGGAGTTGAGCGCCTGGGCGCGTTCGCCGACAGGGACCGAGGTGAACTCGTAGCGCAGACCGGCGTTAAATGTGAGCTTGTCCGAGGCGCGCCAGGTGTCGTTCACATAGCCGTATAACGCGGTCTGATCGCCGTAGTAGGTCTGAGAGCCTGTGGAGCGCTCACCGAAAGAATCTGGCGAGAGATCATGCAGGAACACGTTGATGCTGTTGTATTCGTAGTCGCCTCGAGCGCGCTGGGTGAAGCCCTGCGGCGAGATGTACTTGCGGCCGTCGAAGCCAATTTTGATCGTATGGCGACCACGAACCCAGCTGATGTTATCGGTGATCTGGTAGAGGTTCTGGACGGTGAACTGCGGCGCGTTGCCATCAGGACCCACATTGATCCCACCCATGTCAAAGAAGGTCAGGTTGGGAAAGACATCCAGGCCCGGGTAGTTGAAGTTACCGGCGGTCAAGTCGTTCTGATAGCGGTTGAAGCCGATACGTACTTCATTGGTGAGGTTGGGTGTGAAGTTGTGGTACTCGGAGAGTGCGATGAGGTGGTACTTGAAAGGTTCCGGCGTGTAGAAGATCGGCAGTACCGTGTTCGCCGCATTATCCGTACCGCCGATGGTGTTGTAGATGTAGCGGGCGCGGAAGGAGTCCGACGGGCTGATGGTGTAGTCCGCCGCCGTTGTGAGATCGTCCTGGATCGACGGAATGCCCGCATTCACGAGCAAATTGCCAAGCGGAATCTGTGTCGCCGCCGTTCCGGCGGCATTGGTCACCGTGGTGTACTGGGGCCCGGCCTTTTGCGCAGCGCAAGCGTTATCCTGGGCGGCATCGATGCCTGCTCCGCCAGCACCGGTGATATTAGCTGGTGTTACGTACTGCTGGAATTGCGCCAGATTGTTCGCTGAGAGACCATATGTTCCCAGTCCGCCCAAGGCACTGATGCCCGCTGCCGTCGGAGTGCAAAGGTAATAGCTGGCGTTCTGAAAGATCGTGTTGCGCTCGAAGTTTGCAAAGAAGAACAACTTGTTGCGCAACACAGGGCCGCCAAGCTGGCCGCCGTAGCGATTGTTGTCGAAGCGCGGGTTGGGGATCTTGCCGCCGGCGATACCGCTGGCCGCGTTCAGGTTGCGGTTCTGGAAATATTCGTAGATTTTGCCGTGGAACTTATTGGTGCCCGAGACAACGTTGGTGTTGAACTGGCCGCCAGAGGAATGGCCGAACTCCGGGGAGAACTGATTGGTGATCAGCGTGAAGTCGCCGACAGCATCGTTGGGAACATACACAAGCGGACCGGTGACGGCCTTGTTGTTGTTGTCGATGCCCTCAATCATGAAGTTGTTGTTGCGGGGACGCTGCCCACCAATGGAGGGGCCAACACCGATACCGAGACCGCCCGTGGAGGCTACGCCGGGACTCAGAAGGGACGCATTGATGACCCCAAGACCAACCGCGGTGATGGGCAGTGTAGAGAGCTCCTGCGACTCGAAGGAGGTCGTCAGATTTGTGGTCGTGGTATCCAGAACGACAGAAGCTGCGGTGACTTCAACCTCGGTGCTGGTGGAACCGGTGTTGATGGAGACGTCCGCCGTTGTGGTTGCGTTCAGCGTGACAGGGACTGCCTTCAAGGAACTATTCGCAAAACCCGTAGCGACCACGGAGATGTCATACGCAGCGGGGAGGAGATTCTGGACGAGGTACTCACCCGCGCCGTTGGTCTTGATGTTGACCACAACACCGGTGGATTCGCTCTTGACGCTGACTGCCGCGTTGGGAACGACGGCGCCTGTTGCATCTTTGACTACGCCGGCGATGTTACCGCTGGTGACCTGGCCCATGGCTGCGCCGGAAATCATTACAAGTGCTGCAGCGCTACCGAACTTGCGAAAACCTGTCATTCCTTCTCCTTGATACGTTTTGCTACTGACTTCTTACCATTTGAGGTAACTGCTTTGGGGATTCCCTTGCTGTTGACGGTCGGCTGATGGCCGAACCCAGGCGCGGGGGCCAACTGGGGTCAACTTGGGATTGCTGCGTTCAGGACCCGGCTGGGAGCTCGGGGTTTGGATTGAGGCATTGCCACGAATGGAGCACGTGGGGGGCCAAAGTTGTATGTGGGGCAGAGCAAGCACTTTGCGCGGGTAGAGGTTGCTTACTGGAAATGAAAATCTTTCAATTTTTGTATCAGTTTCCAGAAAACGGATTTCTGCCCGCGTTTGCCCGCCGTCCGAAAAGGAGCTTCGGAACGCACGCCCTTCGCCGGGAGAGCGCGCGTTAACGGGTGCTGGGCTGGATGGGCGTTTGTGCCGGGGCAGGAGCCGGCGTCTCGACCTGGCTGGGGTTCCCGGAGGGGGAGGCCAGGGTGACGCGGTCGTGGGGATGGGTGACGAGCACGAGTTTAGCCACGGGGAAGCCCTGGGAGGCGGCGGTCGTCTGCAGTTGCGTGTACAGGGCGGCGGGCACGGTGGGGGTGCGGGCGAGAATCCAGAGCGATTTGTGGTCCGGTGTGCCCACGAGGGCCCACTGGAAGCCGGGGTCGGTGGCGAGCACCCAGTATTTGCGGGACAGGATGACCAGATGGCGGAGCTTTAGCTGGCCGTCCCCGGCCTTGCCCTGCTTGCCGGAGTTGCCGATATTGGCATGGTCTCCGTGCTTGATGGTGCAAAAGGTGCCGGTCTGAAAGCTGTTCGGCTTGTCGCTGAGCGCGTAAAGGACGGTGCCGTCGGAGAGGCACTTCTTTTCAGACTTGATGGGCAGCTTGGCGATCTCGTACCAGGTGCCGGTGAGTTTATCCAGGTCGAGCCTGGGGACGGCGGTGGCGCGCTGCGCACGGGCACCAAGGGTCGTGAGGCCGAGAGCCAGCGTGAGGGCGGCGCATGTGAGCGCGGGGAGCGGGGGCCTGGGCAACGGGAAGTCTCCTGGGGGCAGTGTATGGGATGCGGGGGTCTGCCTGCCTGGGCTAGTCCGGTGGCCCGTTCAGGTCAGGGACGGCGACGGCCGCGAATTTGCCATCGGGGGTGCGGGTGATTGTTGGCGCGTAAGTGCCCAGGAATTTGCGGGTCCACCAGAGACCCTCGGTGTGGTGCCCCTGCCGGGTGCTGAACCAGTATTGGTAAAGAACGGCGCGCACGTAACGCGGCGGATGGTTCGGGAAGGGGTTGCCGCGAAAGAGGCTGAGGGTCTGCTCCGCTTCGGGGCTGCCTTCGAGAAGACGGAGCTCGGTGCGGGGCACAATGGGGGCGCGATCCCAGGTCGTGAGGGAGGCGAACCAGAGATTCCAGTCGAAACGCGGCTGGTAGGGCGCGTAGATGCGGGGACGGGTGTGCGTGTCCTGGGGCTTGAAGCGGAAGAGGTAGGGCGTCCAGTTCCGGTTGTCGTCGGAGCCCTGGAACTCGATCTCGTAGCGGTGGGGGGTCATGGTGGCGAAGAGACCGTAGGTGTTCGCGACGCGGAAGGGCCCTAGCAGGGTCATGGGACTGGCTGGCAGGGGGAGCCGAGGGAGGAACATCTCGATGAGTGGAGCGACGGTGGCGTAGGCGACCATCGTGAGCAGAACGGCCGTGAGGGCGATGCGGAGAGCGCGGACCAGCTCGCGCGGGTGGCGGCGGAGACCGTGGTTGGGGCGTGTGGTTTGACTGGGGAGTTGGGCGGCGGCGGAAGTCGCGGGTCTCTCCGCTGGGTCGCGTTGCGACTCCGGTCGAGAGGACAGAGCGGGAGTGCCTGGTACTGGGGCGAAGCTGGTTCGCCAACGTTCCGGGACCATGCGGAGCAGGGCGCGGTCGTCGAGCAGTAGCACGCCGAGCAGAAGTACGAGGTAGTTGAGGAAGGCATAGTTGGCGGTGGCGATGACGCCGATCTGCCAGACGGTAACCACGACGAAGCAGGCCAGGCGCCAGCGGCGAGGCAGAAAGACCAGGAAGACCAGGAGGAGTTCCACGACCAGCGTGAGGGCGGCCGTGAAGCGATGAAAGGCGAACGGAAGATGCCCGAGGTACCAGCCGACCCAGGTGGGCAGCGGGCCGTTGGCGTAGTAGTCGTACATGGCGGTGAGATTGCGCCAGGTGGGGTCACCGGAGGCGAGCTTGACGACGCCGGACTCGAAGTAGATGCGGAACCACTCCCACAGCAGAAGCAAAAGGGCAGCGCGGGAGCCGAGGGAGCGGGCACCCCAGCCGGGGCGGAGGCCGGTGGGCGCGATCAGGATCGCGAGCAGGCCGGCTTCGAGGAGCATGCCGTCGGACTGGTACTGACCGAAGTCCTGGGAGACGGCGATCCAGCTGAGAAAGCAGACCCAGCAGAGGACCAGGGCCGGGCGCGGCAGGACGTTGAGAACGACCAGCACCGAGGCGAGGAGGCCGATCCAGACGAGCAGAACGAGGGCATGATCCGAGCAGCCCCACCAGAGCACGGTGGGAGCGAGCCAGAGGCGCTCGTTGCCGAGGGGACGAAGGGCCTCCAGATACTGCGCCGCGGGCAGGATGCCGCCGGAGCCGCTCATGCCGAGCACCTGGAAGACGAGCGCAAGAAACGCTGAGAAGTAGATCAGGCCGAGGCCACGGAGAAAGAGCCAGCGCGGCAGAAGTCGGTCCCGGGGTCCGCGGTCGCGGTCGAAGAGGAAGTAGAGCTTGCCCAGGGGCTCGGCCATAGGGCGTTGGATGGGAATGCGGAGGAGGGCGTCGCCAACTCGTTGCCCTTCTTCGTATTCCCGGCGAAGACAGACGACCGGCTCTAACCCTTGGGTGGGACAGGCTTCACAGAGGATGCAGGGCTGCATGGTTCGACTGCCCGAAAGATGCACAGACGTTGACCAGAACGATATGCCGTCTCGACGTGGCGGTGATTCCGCTGCACTTTCCCCCATTGCTAACTTCTGGTTACCGAGCCTCCATCCTCAGGCGCTACCGATAGCAGCGCCATAAGAGCAAGAGGGCTGCAGGATGCAGCGATTGCAGTCTCGGCAAATTGAACTGATTCGCAGATGCGATTGGAGTCCACATTGAACGGCCGTGCACGTGAGTTTGCAAAGATAGTCCTTCTCTCTTCAGTAAGTGCGATGCCGCTGGCCATTCTCTCCGGCTGTGGCATCGGGACGCTGACGGTGGCGAACAACTACGCTGGACAAGGTGCGGAGACGGTTCCAGCGGTTCGCATCAACGGCAAGGTGCACGGCGGTGCCTACCCCATTCAGAATGCCACTGTGATTCTGACGGAAACACAAAGCAATGGTGTGTGGACAGCCGCGAATAACGCGTATGTCGGGACAGCCAAGCCACTCTATGTGACGACTTCCGATGCGAATGGCGCCTTCAGCTTCCCGGACACTGGCTGGAGCTGCGACGCGGGCCAGTACGTCTATGTCGAAGTCACCGGCGGCAAGACGGCAGCGGCTACCAATTCCAATGTTGTGCAGGTAGCTGTGGTGGGCGACTGCTCGGAAGATTTGGGCAACACGGCCCTGATCGACGGGATCAACGTCTTTCTGTCCGAGCCCAGCACGGTGGCAGCGGCCTACGCGCTGCGCAGCTTTACGTCCATACACAGTGGCAATCTTTCGGGAGTCGCCTCCGATGGAAAAGCTACCTTGACCACGACCATTCCGCTGGTAGACATCACGGCGCCGGCGAGCAACAACGTTGTATCCAGCGTCGCGGCCCTGAATCCTGCGTCAACGGCCACGGGGGCTGTCCAGGTATCGATGGCGTCGGCCTACAACGCGAGAGCAATCTACACCGACGGCAGTACCTTCTCAACAACAGGAGGTTTTGATGGGGATGGTTCCGCCTATTCCTCGCAGCTCATCGGAACGAACATAACGTATGCAGGCGTTCCCTATTCTTTTGGCCCGACAAACAGGATGGATGCGGTCCGGGGTAGCGGTTCCTCTGTCATCGCTTTGACCAGCGGCAACTTCAACACGCTGAACATCCTCGCAGCGGGGACGAACGGCACGCAAACGAACCAGACCTTCACCGTAACGTACACGGACGGTTCCACCACAGACTTTTCACAGAGTCTCAGCGACTGGTTAACGTCCTCCAGTCAAGGCTATGCGGGAGAGGCCACGGCATTTACCGGCAGCTACCGCAACCTCTCTGATGGCACCAAGGACGCGCGCCAGTTCTCCCTTTACCAGTACAGCTTCCCGCTGAATAAAGCGAAGTTGGTGAAGAGCCTTACGCTGCCTAACAACGCGAACGTCGTCGTGATGGCGGTAACGGCCACATCCAACCTGCCGGCCTGCAACGGTGTGCGGGCAGGCACGGCTCTTGCCTGCACGGCAGCCGGCCTGGGACACGGCTTCCAGAATGCCTATAACCTGGTTGACCAGGTCACCTTCAGTGCCAGCCAGTTTCCCACCGGCGTCTCTCGGACCAAGCTTCCCGGCAACAACAAGGCCTTTGCGCCGCGGGAGATGGTCAACACGCTCGGCAACATTCTGCAGGAATGCGTAGATTCCGGCGGGGGGACAGCGAGTTCCGGGTATGTCGTTGGCACCTCGCGCTGCGGCGACCTGTTCTTCTACACGGCGCCGCCCAGCACCACAACCTACCCGACCAACACCCTGCAGGCAGCCATGAACATGGCTACCTATCCGACCAACAACGTCAATCAGTTGATGGCGCTGAAGCCGCGGAACGTGTTCTTCTCCCCGGAGATCACGCAGATGAACTCTCCCCAGCCTTTTGGCTTCACCCTCTCGATCTTTTACAAGGGGACGGGCCTGGGGGATACGTTCACCGGTCCGGCCGACCTGGCCCTGGACGTGCAGGACAACGTGTACGTTGCCTACGGAAGCCAGACGACGTCCGTGCTCGATGAACTGACATCAGCCGGCACAGGGGTCTTCTCCACCACCCTGACGAACGTGGCCAAACCCAAGTCGCTGGCTCTGGATACGAATGGCTACGCCTGGGTTACAGACGACACAGCGAGCACTGGAGGCATCACCGGGTTGTACACCAGCGTGAATGCTACGAACAGTGCTGCGCAAGGCTCGGCGTACAGCTCCGTTGCGGTTGCCAATGGTTCGGCCGCGGGCCTCGCGTTCGATGCGTCCAACAACATCTTCGTCACACGGGACAGCGGCGACACCAACGCCACGGCGTTCCTTTATACAGCGGCCTCAGCGTACAAGACGATCAATTCGTACAAGCTGAACTACCCCATCCAGCGCGCCATCTCGAACTCGGTAGGTGATTTCTACGCAGTGGGGAGCAACGGCAGCACCTCTGAGTGGATTAGCTACCCCTATGCAGTGTGCGGTACAGGGACAGCCCCGCTCGTGTCGACGATCTCCTCCAGCAGCGCCCTTTCCATGGCTGTCAACGACAACAACGGGAACAACAACCCTCCTGCCTACAATGCTTTTGTCCCGAGTTCAGGACAGGTGAGCACATTGAATTCAAAGGGCACCAGCTGTGCTGCGGCTGTTAATTACACGCCGGCCAATAACGAGACTGGCCTCACCTCTACCTCGCCGGCAGGCGCGGCAATGGATGGCGGCCTGAACCTCTTCTGGAGCGACTCCGCTACCGGGTACATCTACAGCATGGCAGGTGCCGGCTCCTCGACGGACATCAGCGCGGCGGCGGTGACCTCGTTCGCGCCTTGCTTCTACACCGGGGGTGCCTGTGCCTCTACGAGCAGCGCTGCGTACCAAGGCATGGCTATCGATAGCTCCGGAGCCATGTGGGTTCTGAGTCGAGGCGGCACCTACGGGCTTGTGCAGACGCTTGGGATGGGGGCACCCACCTGGCCACTGCTGGCTTCGCAGAATGCAGGCGTCACGGTTCAGTAACGCTCAGCAAGCGAAGCCCTGGTCTGATCGGAGCGGCTATCCGGTCAGGCCAGACGGTGATGACCGCGCATGCCGCAGAGGATCTCATAGGGGATGGTGCCGCACCAGGCGGCATGGTCCCCCGCAGTGACACCTTCGCCGAGCAGGATCACTTCATCGCCAATCCCGGGTTCTAAAGCGTGATCGGTGATGTCCACAACGGTGAGATTCATGGAGACACGGCCGACAACGGGCGCTCGCTGGCCGCCAATCATGACCCAGCCATTGCCTACCCCGCTTGAGGCTTCGCGGCGAAAGCCGTCGGCGTAGCCGGTGGGCAGCAAGGCAACCCGCATGGGGCGCGTGGCGGTGAAGGTAGCGCCGTAGCCAACGGTGTCGCCGCGGATGATGTCGCGAAGACCAATGACCCGGGTCTTCCAGGTGGCCACAGATTGCAGCGTTGGCCCCAGATGCGGCGTGGCAGCTGGATCGCCGTTAAGCGGAAGCGTGTAGCCATAAAGCGCTAGGCCCGGGCGGACCAGCAGCCGGACGCCGAACTGCGCGGTCGCGGATTGCAGCCATGGCAGCGTGGAGCGCTCGTCAAGCGCCGAGGTATTGCCGAGGTGGATGACTTCAGGGAGGAAGCTGTCGAGCACCTGCGCGAACGCCTGATGAAAATGCTCAAGCTGGCGGGCCGTGGTGGGGGACGCGGCGACCTCCGAGGAACTCAGGTGGCTGAACAGGCCTTCAGCACGAACGTGGCTGGCCTGACCGAGAGACGTGAGTAGCGCGGCGAGGTCAGGGCCGGGGGCGGCTCCCTGCCGGGCCATGCCCGTATCGAGCTCGATGTGGATGGGGATGCGGCGGTCGGCCTCTGCGGCCGCGGCTTCAAGCGCCCCCACATGCTCGGGGGTCCAGATCACAGGGGTGAGATCGTGCGCGACCAGCGCGGGGGCATCGTGGGGCTCGAAGCCGCACATGACGAGGATCCGGGTCTCGCGGTGGGAGAGGCCGGCGGCCGCAAGGGCCTTGCGGACGCGGATACCCTCCTCAACATCGCCGACGCCGAGCCAATGCGCACCGGCTTCGACGAGGACGGGAGCGCATAACGCGGCGCTGTGGCCGTAGGCGTCTGCCTTGAGTACGCAGAGCGGGTCGAAGGCCGGGCCGATCAGGTTTCGGATCGCGGCGAGGTTGGAGCGAAGCCGTGTGGCGGAGATGTCGATGGAGCTCTTCAAGGGTGCGTGCGCTTGCGTCCTGAGGTCATTATCGCCGGGGGGCGCGTGGATTTTGCGCTAGCGGGTGTACGCGTAGGTGCCGCAGAGGGTCGTGGTGTTGGCAACGGCCTCGGGCGTGAGCTTGGGCATGGCGGGGCCGGAGAAAAAAGCCAGCTGCAGGGTTTTGCCGGAGACAAAGGTCGCTACCCATTGCGTTTCTTCCGAGCCGCAGAGCGTGTTCTTGTGCAGGAAGTGCTTGTCGCCGGGGATGTCCGTGCGATAAAGATTGCCACTGCCCTCGGCATCGGCAGCCGCATTGAACAGGGCGCTGACCTCAGTCGGTTCGAGGGTGCGGATCTGCGCGACCGTGAAGCCGGCGAAGTTGATGGCAAGCTTGGTCTCGGTGAAATAGATCTCGCCCGTGACAGCCCGGGCGGTGTTGCTGGCCGGACGCCAGTTGCCCTTTTCCTGGGCAACGGCGGCTGAGGTGAGCATGCAGAGTGTTGTGGCGGCGAGGAAGCGTGTTGCCTTCATGCCTTGATGATGGCAGTTGCGGGGGAGCTTCCGCAACGTCCCTATTCCC
>CAXTVC010000030.1:10794-25434 GCA_964247615.1 uncultured Acidobacteriaceae bacterium | reverse complement strand
CTTCATGCCTTGATGATGGCAGTTGCGGGGGAGCTTCCGCAACGTCCCTATTCCCTGCCCTCTCGACTGGAGCGGGTTAAGCCGCCAGATGTTGAAACGGCTTGCCCCAACGGTGCTCCACGAAATCCGGGAGATAGAGACCATCATCGAGCTTAGGCCACCATATATCAAGACCCTCGGGCCCGATCTCCAGGCTGACAGCCTGTTCTTCGGTTGCGTTTCTGAGCTCGCCGAGCATTTCGCGCGGAATGAACATGCGTTGGCCGTTACTCAAGCGCAGCATAAGAAAGCTTAGCTCCGGCTCGCCTCGATACACAGCTTCGACAATCGTTGGGAAGCTGGCATACTGCTTTGAGCGCTCGAGTGCTGTGTCCATCTCAGCGTCCGTGATGAGGTCATGCGGATGGTGATCCATGTGTCAGCTCCCATAGGGCCAAGAGTTCGGCTGCGTGTCCGGCAGCAGTGTCGAGAATGTGACGAACGGCGCTGCGCTTCGCGTTGAACGGCAGAATGGCGTCCCAGCGGTTCGCTTTGCACACGGTACCGTCGGCGAGCAGATCCACAATCACACGGGCTCCCTCATAGCGTCCATGGGCATGTGGTGGTGAGTGATCCTGTGAGTAGATAGCGAACCAGACACCGTCAAAGGTCTTTGAGCCCACGCCCTACCTTATCAACCGTTCCTTGCAGGCGCAAAGCACTGCCCGCTGCCCTGCTGATTCAGTCGACACAAAATTCAATCCGGGTGTACGGCCGAGGCATTCGTTGGATTTTGATTGCTGATCCAGCGGGTCACGCGGGCATCGAGGAGATCGAGCGGCATCGCACCGCCATCGAGGATCTCATCGTGAAAGGTGCGGATGTCGAAGCGGGGGCCGAGCTGTGCCTTGGCTTTTTCGCGGAGCTCGCGGATTTTGAGCTGGCCCATCTTGTACGCGAGCGCCTGGCCGGGCCACGCGATGTAGCGGTCGGTCTCGGTCTGCGCAAGCGCGTTGTTCACGTCGTTGGCGTGCATGTAGTCGATGACTTTTTCACGGCTCCAGCCAAGGTCGTGGACACCGGTATCAACGACCAGGCGCACGGCGCGGAAGAGCTCTGAGTTCAGCCGGCCATAGTCGGAGACGGGGTTCTGGTAAAAGCCGATCTCCTTGCCCAGCTGCTCGGCATAGAGCGCCCAGCCTTCGGTATAGGCGGAGTAGCCGCCGCGCAGGCGGAACTTGGGCAGGCCGCGCAGCTGCTGGGCGACCGAGATCTGGTCGTGATGGCCGGGAACGCCCTCGTGATAGGCGACGGCTTCATCGAGGACGAGCGTGCGGGAGGTCGGATCGGCGACCGCGACGACTACTCGGCCCGGACGCTTACCGTCCGGCGTGCCGGCGTTGTAGTGCGTGGCCTCGGCCTTGGCGAAATCGGGAATGGCCTCTACGGTGACGGGCGCCTTGGGCAGCAGCGTGAAGAGCTCGGGCAGGCGGGGCTCCATGGCGTGGATGTACTTGGCGAAGTCATCCACGATTTGCTGTTCAGAGGTGGGCTTCCACTTGGGGTCGGCGTTGATCGCAACGCGAAAGCTGGCGAGGTCCTTATAGCCCTGCGACTGTGCGAGCCGGGTCATCTCGCCGGTGATGCGGTCCACCTCGGCGAGGCCGATCGCATGGACCTGCGCTGGGGTGACGTTGAGGGTGGTCATCTGGCGCACGGCGAGGGCGTAGCGGTGTTTGCCGTCGGGCAGGCTTTCGATGGAAAGATCCGTGCGGCCATGCGGGGCGTAGTCCGTGCGGACGAAGGCGGCGAACTTCTTGTAGGCGGGGAAGACTTCCGTGTTGATGGCCTGTGTGATGGCAGCGGTGAGGCGGGCCTGGTCGGCGGCTGAGATCGATGCCGGATACTTCTTTGTCGGGAGCAGGAAAGGGTTCGCGGCCAGCACGCCCTCGCACTGCACTGGGATCTTCTCCATCAGGAATCGCACCGGCATAAGGCCGTCTTTTTCCCCGGCGCGCATGACGTCGGCAGTCTGGTCGAGCACACGCGGGATTTGGTGCAGCCGCGCGATGTAGTCCTCGTAGTGCTTGACGGAGTCAAACGGCATGCCCTGCGGCAGATCCGCCAGCCCAGTGTGGATGCCGTTCTGCTGGTTGACGGGCATCTCGTAGTTCTTGAGCGCGTAGCTTTCGTCAGCGAGCGTGAAGCGGCGCTCCAGCAGCTCGTGACTGAGGAGATCCGCTTCGGGCATGCCATCGGTAGCAACCGCGCGCAGACGCGTAAGGTAGGCGTCGTCTTCGGCATGCTCGCGGGCGATTTCAGCGAGGGACTCATCGGAGAGCCGGTCGTTAAAGCGGTAGTCGCCGACCGAGGTGGCCATCTCCGGATGGTTCTTCAGGTTGTTCTGGTAGTAGTCCTCGAACAGCGCGTTCTGTGTCGCAACGCGGGCCCCGACATCGTTCGTGGGCGCGGTGGCGGGCAGGATCTGTGCGGTGGCGCACATGAGAGAGGCAAAACCTGCCAGCAAGGGACCGGACACGCGGGAAAAAGTAGCCATGTGAACGCAGGCTAACAGAGCGTTGACAGGAAGCGACGCCGGGCCGGGCGATGTGCGGGCGAGATGTAGACTCGTGGGGCTGAAGTACGGAGAAAGTTGGAGATTTTGCCGAAGATTCTGGAAGCCCAGCGGTCGATGCCGTCCTCCGGACGGAGCCGCAGAGGGTTGATCCTGCTGGCGGTCGTTGCGGTCGTGGTGTTCTCCTTTGCGCGGACGCTGCTGGGCGAGTGGGTGGAACTGCTCTGGTTCGGTTCGCTCGGGTACAGCGCAGTGTTCTGGACGACGCGACTGTGGCAGGCCGGGCTGTTTGTGGGCTTTGCCCTGCTGACGTTTGCCCTGCTGTATGGCGCCATCGGGGCGCTGAAGCGGGCCCATGAGCTTGACATGCCCGACACCCGCAGCCTGGTCATCGGGGGCCAGCCAGTCAGTTTCTCCGTGGAGCCTGCGCTGCGCTGGCTCACATTGGGCGTGTCGCTGGTAATCGCGTTCTTCTCGGCGGTCTCCATGGCGGGCGAGTGGCAGACGTTTGCGCTCTTCTGGAATGAGCCGAAGGCCGGCGTCACCGATCCGATCTTTGGCAGGTCACTGCCCTTCTACCTCTTCCGCCTCCCCGCGTGGCAGCTGCTGGTGGACTGGCTGCTGACGCTCTCCTTCGTGCTGTGTGGGGCAGCGATTCTGCTGCTGGTGATCACCGCAGGCACGCGGGCCATCCGCAAGGAGCGGCTCGACTATGGACCGTCGCCGTGGCGGGGGCTGTCGATTGCGCTTTCGGTCCTGCTGCTGGTGCTGGCCGTTAACACCTACCTGGACCGCTTTGGCCTGCTGCTCGAACATCACACCATCTTTGACGGCGTGACCTACACGGACGCGCACATCTTCCTCGGTGGCCTGCTGGTGGTATGCGCTGCGCTGGTGATAGGCGCGGTCATCGCGGCGGCGGGGGCGGCGCGCAATGCGGGCGGCGCGACGCTGGGCCTGGCCGTGGCCCCGGCGATTGTCTGCTATCTGCTGATGAGCCTGGTGGGATGGTATGTCGGTGCGTTCATCGTGAAGCCCAATGAGCTGGTGCGCGAGACGCCGTATATCGCGAACAACATCACGGGGACGCGACAGGCCTTTGGCCTCGACCGCTTTACGCAGCAGGAGTTCCCCGCCGAGACCAGCATCGCCGCGGCAGATCCTGCCAACAATCAGCCCACGCTGCAGAACATCCGGCTGTGGGACTGGCACGCGCTGCAGGACACGCTGCGCCAGGTGCAGGAGATCCGCACCTATTACGACTTCCCGGATATCGACATTGATCGCTACCAGGTCAACGGTGCGGAACGCGAGGTGATGCTGGCCGCGCGCGAACTGAACGTGGAGAAGCTGCCCGAAAGCAGCCGCAACTGGATCAACGAGAAGCTGATCTACACGCACGGCTACGGCGTCACGATGAACACCGTGAACGGCTTCACGCCGGAAGGCCTGCCCACGTTTTTGCTGAGCAATATGCCGGTGCAGAACACCACACCCACCATCGCGGTGAAGCAGCCGGAGATCTACTTCGGCCAGGTAACGGACACCGACGTATATGTGAAGACACGGCAGCAAGAGTTCGACTACCCGCAGGGCGAGACCAACAACCTGACCACCTATAAGGGCGAGGGCGGCATTCGCGTGGGCGGCTTCTTTCGCAAGGCACTGCTGTCGTTCGATCGCGGTGACCTGGGCAAGGTGCCATTCAGCGATGACATCAACGCGGACAGCCGGCTGCTGATGCGACGCAACCTGCGCGAGCGTGTCGCCGCGCTGGCCCCGTTCCTGACGCTGGACCAGGATGCCTACATGGTGGTCGGTGAGGATGGTCGGCTGTCCTGGATCATCGACGCTTTCACGACCTCGGACAGCTACCCGTATGCAACGCACTACGACCTGGGCGACCGCTCTGTGAACTACGTGCGCAATAGCGTCAAAATCGTCATCGATGCCTATAACGGGACAACGACATTCTATGTGTTCGACCCGGCAGACCCGCTCCTGGCGGCCTACCGCCATCTGCTGCCGAGCTTGTTCCGGGAGGCATCGGAAATGCCAGCCGCGATGCGCGCACACGTGCGTTACCCGGAGCTGCTGTTCAAGCTGCAGTCCGCGGTCTATGGGCTTTACCACATGACCCAGCCGGAGGTGTTCTTCAATCGCGAGGACCTTTGGACCGTGGCCACCGAGACGCGCAGCGACAACCAGGGCAACCAGACCGCGCAACCGATGGAACCGAACTACGTGCTGATGAAGCTGCCAGACGGCAGGAACGAAGAGTTTGTGGAGATCCTGCCGTTCACACCGGCCAACCGCAACAACCTGATCGGCTGGATTGCGGGGCGTTGTGACGGTGCAGCCTATGGCACGGCCATGGTCTACGACTTCCCCAAATCACGGCTCGTGGATGGGCCGCAGCAGATCGAGGCACGTATCGATCAAAACGCGCAGCTCTCCGGTCAGCTGACGCTGTGGAACCAGCAGGGATCGCATGTGCTGCGTGGCAATCTGCTGGTCATCCCGACCGGCCGCGCGCTGCTGTATGCCGAGCCGATCTATCTGCAGGCGCAGCAGAGCCCCATGCCGGAGCTGCGGATCGTGGTGCTCGCGCTGCAGGACAAGCTGGCCTATGGACCGACGTTTGGAGCGGCACTGGCTTCGCTGTTTGGCGACCAGCCTTCCTCGTTGACGGCCAGCGAGGCACCGGTTGCGCCGACTGCAACGGCTTCGGGTACAGGCACGCCAGCCGCGATGTCTGCCACGATCTCGTCGGGTGCGCCGAAGCCCCCGGTCGACACGCATAGCCTCATCACGGAAGCGAGCCAGAGCTTTGACGACTACCAGCGGCTGACCTCGCAAGGCAAGCTGGGCGAGGCGGGAAAGAAGCTGGAGGACCTCAAGCGTGTGCTTGGTGAGTTGAGCGCACGCCAACGCTGAGTTGTTGGACAAAAGGGAAGCGCGGACCGAGGTCCGCGCTTCTTTGTGCTATGTCACAGTGCGCCGTTTACTCGCCGCGGCCGCCGAAGCTCCACTGCCGTACAGGGCCCACATCGACGTGCACGAACTGGCTGATCGGGTAGTACCCAACGCCACCGCCGCGCAGGCTTAACGCTACATCGCGCAGGTGACTGGTGGTGATGCCCGGGATACGGATGTCGATCGCCTTAGCCTGCATGTGCTGGGAATTCTTGGCGACGCCCGTAGAGGCAGAGCGGGTGCGAAGGAAGTTGTTGGACCACGGTGTCCGGTAGCCGCAGACGATGTCGATAATGCCGTTCGGCTTGCCGAGCGAAGCCGTCAACGTATGCAGCAGGTCGAACTCGCGAGGATCGTAGTGGCTGACGTCCTGCGTCCGATGGTCGCGCAGAAAGTAGTTCAGCTTGGCGATTGCGCTGGGGATGTACTCATTTCCCACGCGATAGATGATGTCGATGTCTTCATTGGTATGCGTGTGGTGCAGCCGGAGCTCATAACGCGTCGAGGCCGGTGGCTGGGCCGAAACGGCCGCCAGCGTTCCCATTGACACGGCCGGGTACACCGCTTCAAGATTCGCGGCAGGGGGCGTCAGGAGGCCTGAGGCATTTTGCGCACTGGCAGTGGTCTGCGCACGGAGAGCGCGGTGCGCAACCGCACGATGATGATGCGACACGTGCGTGAAGTGGTGTGTACGAGTAGCGTCCGCTACGCCCACCATCAAAGTCCCGCACAGGCCGGCTGTCACACCCTGTAAAACCCGGGTCGACTTCAGCTTGGTTGTGATGGAGGCAAACGACAGGGACGGCAGGGCCCGCAGAACAGAGGAACGAAAAATCAAAGGGGAGATCTCCAGGAAGGGAGGAAGGTGTCTGGATTCCGGTTTGCGATCAGCGAATGAAGTCCGCCGATCGCCATTCGTCTGAGAGCAATATTACCCTACTTAAGGTCAGAAGTCCTGCTCTGGATGTATGCCCCTTTTGTGTGATTCTGGCCAGAATTCACGGAGGTTCCGGTGCAGTACCTGTCGTTTCTGGCTTTCTCAGGCTTCCTCAGGTTTGTCCGGTTGCGAGCCGTAGACCTCTGCCACGCGCTCCAGGGTATCGATCTGCTCCACGGGCTTGTCGTCGCGGATTTTGAGGATGCGCGGGAAGCGGAGGGCGAAGCCGGAATTGTGGCGGTCAGACCGCATGATGTTGTTGAAAGCGACCTCGATGACACGGATCGGCTCGACCGTGCGGAAATGGCCGAAGTCCTCCAGCGTGTGGGCCTTGAGCCATTCGGTAAGTTCGGCAATTTCGGCGTCGGTGACGCCCTGGTAGGCCTTGCCGAGGTTGAGAAGCTGGCCTTCCGGGCCGCGCACCGCGAAGGTGTAGTCGGAGAGCGATTGGGCGCGTTTGCCGCTGCCGAACTCGGCGCCGGTGATGACGACGTCCAGCGTGGCGAGCTCGCGTTTCAGCTTCAGCCAGGCAAGGCCGCGGCGGCCGGGCAGGTAAGCCGAACCGGCGGCCTTCAGCATGACACCCTCGTTGGCGCGGGCGCGGGCGTCGCGATAGCCCTGGTCGACGCCCTCGGCGCTTTCGACCATCTCGGCGCGGGAGAGGCGCAGGCGTTGCACGGTCTCCGCGGTGCGCTCGGCGGCAAAGAGGTCGGTCTGCGTGCCCTTTTGCGGCGCGTTCAGACCGGAGATCGTGTGTGGCAGCAGGTCCGCGACGAGTGCCTCCAGCCGGGCGCGGCGCTCGCGCAGGGGCCTTGGTAGCTGGAGTTCGCCGTCGGCGAACATGAGGTCAAAGGCCATGAAGACGACCGGAACCGCACGACGCATCTCGTCAGCGACGCGTTTGCGGCCGATGCGCTGGCCGAGTACGGCAAAGGGCAGGGCCTTGTCGGTGGCGAGCTCCCAGCCGAGGATTTCGCCGTCGAAGATAACGCCGCTGGGTCCTGCGACGACCTGGCTGAAGGCCTCTTCGAGCTCCGGGAAGCCCTCGGTGATGTCCTCGCGGGAGCGGCTGTAGATGGCCACGCGGCCCGGTCGGGCGGGATCACCGCAGTGCACCTGCGCGCGGATGCCGTCGAACTTGTCTTCCAGAAAGGCATGAATGGTGCCGGGTTCCTGCGGGGACTCGGGTGCCGCGGCGAGTTCCACGTCCTCGGCGAAGCCAGTCTCGGCGGCATCGGTCGGCAGCACGTCCGCGAGGTCTTCGGCTTCTTCGTCCGTCTTCTTCTTGCGGCTCTTGCGCTTGGCCGGCTTGGGCGCGGCGACCTTCTTCGGCTTCGCCGTGAAGCGCTCCACGGCCTCTTCGGGCGTTTCGACCGGGGAGGCGAGCATGAAGCCGAGCGGATGAAACAGGGTCATGCGGGCTTCAGCCAGCGTGCCCGCAAAGGCCCGGGTGACGGCGCGCTGCAGATCGGCCTCCAGCATGACGGCGTGGCGGACGGCCTCCACGGTGGTGCCCGTGGCGACCGCGATACCCTCTTCGATCAGCGACTGCTTCACGCCAATGCGCATGTCGCCGAGCATGAGCTTGAGCAGATATTTCGCTTCAAGCGCCGTCGCGCGACGCAGCAGGGCCTCCACGGTGGAGGACCGGGCGGCGGTGGTGCGCGCCGTGGCCATGCTGTCAAAGGCCGCGTTAAGCTCGCCCAGCGTGAGCGAGGGCGTACCCGGCGCTTTGCCGTAGGGCGCGACGAGCAGGTCATAGGCCCCGGCGCCGAGATCGCCGTGCTTGCGATAGGCGGCGGTCATCGCGGCATCCGTTGCGCCGGAGACGGCCTTCAGCGCGCGGGAGAGGATAGCCCCACCCGCGTTCAACTTGCGGGCATCGGCCTCCGGAAAAGGCTGGCCGGCCAGATACAGGCAGAAACGGCCCGCCTCGACCACCGGATCGGGCTCGTTTGCTGCCGCGAGGCGACCGACGGCATCGGCGATGGCCGCACGCTTTTTGAGGCGGCTTGCCTCACCGGCGAGCGACTCGGCCACGCGGGCCACCTCGGCGAACAGGGCCATTGTGTTTCTCCTGGAGGCCGGACTGACGGCATGGAACTCAGGGCACAAGGCCCTGGTGGGGAAACACAATTCAAACACGGGGCGGCGTGGAAGGGGGCAGGACCAAGAGGAACGTCGATGAACTGAATGCCGACTGTGCCGAAAGCAGACAATTCTGGATCGGAATGGCCGGATGTGAACCGCCCTGGGGAGCGGATGGCGCGGCTGGGGGATTGGCGGACGTACGTCTCTCGGAAAGCATAGGATGGCGCCAGCGGGATTCTCTTCACCGTTGCCCTCTGCGGGCGGCACTCGCGCTGGACGAGGCTGAAGGAGTCACGGCGTATGCAGGGCAAGCCACACACTCGCGCGCGGGCTGGACGAAGCTCGCGGATCCCCTCCTTCTGGGGCGCGCTTTGGGTTGCGCTCGCCTGGATGGCCGGCACGTGCCCTTTGTCTGTTTCGGCACAGCCATCGGTGGATTCGATGGCCCGGGCCGCGGCTGTTGACGCATTGCCGCAGGACCCAGGGGCGTCGGGCTCGCTGACCGGCGAGGTCGCCGACCCGAGTGGAGCGTTGATCCCAGGGGCTACCGTGCTGGTGCGCGTGCCCGGACATCATCACGACTTCGGGGCCACCTCCGACAATGAGGGCCACTTCACCCTGAAGGGCTTGCCCCCCGGCGAGTACAGCTTCATGGTGACGGCCCCCGGCTTCCAGGCGTTTGAATCCATCCCGTTTACGCTGCGGGCGGGCGAAGCGCGCAGGCTGGAGACAGTGACGCTTCCCATCCCCAGCGGTCACGCGGACGCGTACGTCACCATGAACCGCAAGGAGATCGCCGGCGCGGAGCTGCATGCGGCGGAGCAGCAGCGCATTGTCGGCTTTCCGGATTTCTACACCAGCTTTGTATGGAACGCGGCACCTTTGGACGCGCGGCAGAAGCTGTCCCTGGGCCTCCACGCTACGACGGACCGCATGGCCTTTGTGACCGCTGGCCTGGTAGCCTCCGCCGAGCAGATCAACAACACTTTTCCGGAGTTTGGGCGCGGCGGCGCGGGCTTTGGCAAGCGTTACGGGGCGGCCTATGCGGATGGCTTCACAGGCAAGTTCATCGGCGGCGCGCTGCTGCCCAGCGTGTTTCGCCAGGACCCGCGGTATTTCTACATGGGCTCTAATGGCACGACAAAGCAGCGGGTGCGGCATGCCGTTGCGTCCGCGTTTTTGGCCCGTGGCGATAACGGCCATACGCAGCTGAACTACTCGCACATCCTGGGCAATGCCTCGGCGGGGGCGCTGTCGAGTCTCTATCACCCGGCCTCGAATTCAGCGGGGAAACTGGCGCTGGACAATGCTCTGCTGGGCACCGTGGGCGAAGCCGGCGTGAACCTGGTGCGGGAGTTGTTTCTGAAGCGCTTTGTGCGCGGCGGCGACGTGAACGCCAACGGAATGCCTTAGTGTTGCGGGTGGGAACCATGCAGCGAATCCGGGGCCGTGGCGTACCATCGAATGTGCATGGCCCGAGTCGCTGCCAACCCGGCATTTGCCCCCCCTCCAGGCGTCCACCGCCGGAGCTATGGCCGCGCGCGCTTTCTATAGCTGCGCCAAGCCGGCTCGCCTCTCTCCCGTTCATCCCCTTCTGCGATTTTCCATCCGGGCTTCGCGCCCCGGACCCCAGGACGACCTATGTTTGACCGCTTAGACCAGATTGAAGCCAAGTATGAGGAGCTGGGCCGCCAGCTCTCCGATCCAACCCTGCTCGCCGACCAGAAGAAGTTCCAGGCCGTGGCCAAGCAGCATCGCGACCTGGAGCCGACGGTGGACAGCTTCCGGCGCTTTCGCAGCCTGCAGCAATCGGTAGCCGAGGCCCGCACCATGGCTGCCGACAGCGACCCCGAGATCAGCGCCATGGCCGCCGAAGAGCTGGCCGAACTGGAGCCCAGGCTGCCCGAAGCAGAGGAGGCCCTGAAGGTCCTGCTGCTGCCCAAAAATCCGAACGATGAAAAGAACGTCGTCATCGAGGTACGCGCAGGAACGGGCGGCGACGAGGCCTCGCTGTTTGCCGCCGAGGTCTTCCGCATGTACCTGCGCTTCGCGGAACAGCATCGCTGGAAGGTCGAGATCCTGTCCGAGTCGCCCAGCGATGTGGGCGGGCTGAAGGACGTGACCGCGATCTTTGAAGGCGACAAGGTGTACTCGCAGATGAAGTACGAGTCCGGCGTGCATCGCGTGCAGCGGGTCCCCGCCACGGAGACCCAGGGCCGGGTGCACACCTCGGCGATCACCGTGGCGGTGCTGCCCGAGGCCGAAGAGGTCGACATCAAGATTGAAAACAAGGACCTGCGCGTGGACACGTTCTGCTCGTCCGGTCCGGGTGGGCAGTCGGTGAACACAACGTACTCCGCCATCCGCATCACGCATCTGCCCACCAACACGGTGGTGAGCTGCCAGGATGAGAAGTCGCAGATCAAGAACCGCGAAAAGGCGATGCGCGTCCTGCGCGCCCGGCTGTACGAGGTGGAGCAGGAGCGCCTGCATCAGATCCAGGCTGCCGCACGAAAATCGCAGGTAGGCTCGGGAGATCGGTCGGAGAAGATTCGCACGTATAACTTCCCGCAGAACCGGTTGACGGACCATCGCATCGGACTGACCAATCATCAGTTGGCGATGGTGATGGAAGGCCTGCTGCAGCCGACGGTGGACGCGCTGATTGCGCATGACACGGCCGAGCGCCTGAAGGCACAGGCCGAAGCGGCCTGACGCCCATGCGGATCGGGTACTTCGGCGGCAGCTTCGACCCACCGCATCGTGGGCACCTGACGGTGGCGTTGGCCGCGCGGGAACGGTTCGCGCTGGATACGGTGATGCTGGCCCCCACGGGACGACAGCCATTGAAGCCGGATGGGCCGCGCGCATCGTTCGGCGATCGCCTGGCGATGACCGAGCTGCTGTGTGCCGGGCAGCCGGGCCTGGAGGCCTCGGCGATCGATGCCCCCGACCCGGACGGCGGCTTCAACTACACCGCCGACACGCTGACGCGCCTGCGTGCGACCCTGCCGCCAACGGCGGAGCTGTATGCCATTGCCGGTGCGGATGCCTTTTTGGGACTCCCCCACTGGCATGGGGTTGAGAAGCTGTTTGCGTTGGCGGAGTGGATCGTTGTGAGCCGGCCTGGATCGCCACTGGAACAGCTGGAGGCGATGCCCCTCCGACCCGAGCAACGCGGGCGGGTGCATCTTCTGGACGGAATCGCCGACCCCACCAGCGCGACACATGTGCGCGCCCGACTGCGTGAAGGCCAGCCCTGCGAACCCCTGCTGCCAATGATGCTGTGCGAGTACATCCGGGCGCATCGGCTCTACGGGGCCTGACCGCAAAAGTCGCTCGTAAAGCGGTTGGGACTACGGAGATTCACGGTCCATTCGCGGCGGCTTCACCGTGAGTTCGCAACGGGCTTGCACACTGCATGCAGCAGTCCGGTACTTTAAAGTCCAAAGTCCAAGGAGCTCGTCATGCAGCTTGGCACGCGCCCGTCCTCTTCCCTCCTCCACGCCGGGCTGCAGTCGCGGTCCAGCATCACAAGCCTCTGGAATGACCCAGCTGCACCCACGGCTTATCGCAGCGGGGTCTCGCTGCACAGCCACACGAGCATGTCGGAAGAGACCCTGACCTTCGTGCACAGATTTCTTGGTCTGCTGCCGGGGCTGCCGCACGTCTTTGCGCACTACGACCGCAAGAGCCGCAAGGATGGCTTCGAGCTGGATTTTGTGCGGGGCAACTGGCGGCCGCCACTGGTGCCCGCCATGGCCTATGAGCTCGAGGCAACGCAGATCGAGCAGCAGGGTCTGCGGGCGCTGGTCTCCATCACCGACCATGACACCATCGCCGCACCACAACTGCTGCGCAGCCTGCCCGCCGCGCGCGGCATCCCTGTGTCGCTGGAGTGGACGGTGCCATACGGCGCCACGGAGCTTCATCTCGGGGTGCACAACCTGCCCTCGGCCGATGCGTATGCTTGGGCGGCACGGCTGGCGGCGTTTACGGGTGCGCCTTCCGCGCATGAGTTGAGCGAGATCCTGCACGACCTCGACGAGCTGCCGGGCGTGCTGACGGTGTTCAACCACCCGATCTGGGACCTGCACAAGATCGGGGCGGCGCTGCATGATCGCGAGGTCGTTCGCTTTCTGGAGAGCTATACGGGATGCATTCACGCGTTGGAGCTGAACGGGCTTCGCGATGCCCGCGAGAACCGCGCCGTCGTCCGGATGGCGCGCGAAACCGGCCACCCCCTGATCTCCGGCGGTGACCGGCACGGCACGGAGCCCAGTGCCTGCGTTAACCTGTCCACGCAGGCAACTTCCGTGAGTTCGTCGAAGAAATCCGCGTGGAGCGCCGCAGCCATGTGCTCTTCATGAACCAGTACAAGCGGCCCTGGGAGGAGCGCATTCTGCACTCCACGCTGGATGCCGTGACGGACTTCCCGGAGTTCACCGAGGGTTGGCGGCGCTGGGACGACCGTGCCTTTCACCCTGATCGCGAGGGCGCCATGCGGCCACTGAGCCAGCTGTGGGAGACCGGCGCTGCTCCGTGGCCGCTCCGCGCGGCGATCCAGCTGGTACGCATGGGACGCAGCCAGGCCTTTTCCAAGACGTTTGCAAAGGCCTTTTCCGGTGGCGTCAACGCCGCAGCGGAGATGGATCTGCTGTAACCGGGGTACCGCGCCCTGTTTGCGACAATGGGCAGGTGAACCCCGGCCCCGATGCAACGATTGGCATAGATTTCGGAACGACGAACAGCTCGCTGGCCGTAGCTATCAACGGCGAGGTTCGGATGGTAGAGTTCCCGTCGCTTGCGGGCGTGAGTCCATCCTCACGCTCGCTTTTGTACCTGCAGAGGCAGATGGGACGTCCGGGCAAACCGGTAGCGGCATGGACGGGCGCAGCCGGCATCGAACACTACCTGCAGACCGACACTTTTGACGATGCCGTACAAGGCCGGCTCATCCAGTCACTAAAGAGCTACCTGTCATCCCGAAACCTGACAGGAACGGAGATCTTTGGGCGGCAGTACGGGTTTGAAGAGCTGGTGGCTCGCATGCTGCGCGATCTGCGCCTGCGGGCCAGTGAAGCGCTGGGCTTTGAGGTGACGCGTGCGCTCTCAGGGCGACCCGTGATGTTTGTCGGCGCGGATACCGAGGCGGAGAACGACTTTGCCGTCGGCCGCTTGCGCGCGGCGTATCTGCAGGCCGGCTTTACCCACGTGGAGTTCGCAATGGAGCCCGTGGCTGCGGCCTATGCCTACCAGTCCACCCTGGATCGCGACGAGCTGCTGCTGATCGGCGATTTCGGCGGCGGCACCACGGACTTCTCCCTGCTGCGGGTGGGGCCTGAGGCTCGCGCGGGCGCGGGGCCGCAGGTGCTGGGCACCACTGGTGTTGGCATTGCGGGCGATGCCTTTGACGCGCGCATTGTGCGCCGGCTGATCTCCCCCGCGCTGGGCTCGGAGTCGCAGGCGCGCTCGCTGGATAAGCTGCTGCCCGCGTTGCCCGCGTGGATCTACGCCAACCTGGAGCGGTGGCACACGTTGAGCTTTCTGCGCACGCGGGAGGTGGGCGCCATGCTGCGCGCAGCGGAGAAGAATGCGCTGGAGCCGGCCAAAATCGAGGCATTGCGCACGGTGGTGGAGTACGACCTCGGCTATCGCTTGCACGGGGCAGTGCAGCGCGTGAAGGTGGAGCTCTCGCGGCAGGAGGCAGCGGAGTTTGTGCTCGACACCGAGGCTCTTCACCTGCGAACAGCGGTTTCGCGTAACGACTTTGAAGGCTGGATCGAGCCAGAGCTGACGCGCATGCAGTCGAGCCTGGATGATCTGCTGCGCTCGACGGGAACGGCGCCGGAACAGGTGGATCGTGTGTTTCTTACCGGCGGTACATCGCTTGTGCCTGCGGTGCGGCGGGTGTTCACCAGCCGCTTCGGGGAAGACCGGGTGCAGAGCGGTGAGGCGTTTACGTCTGTGGCGTATGGCCTCGCGCTGATGGCGGAGCGAATCGGTTGAGGTTAAACTCCGCTGCCTTCGCGGATGTCGATGTGGTCCTGCGTGAAGGGCCGCTTCAGGAAGATGGTCCACA
>CAXTVC010000030.1:6998-10694 GCA_964247615.1 uncultured Acidobacteriaceae bacterium | reverse complement strand
TCGCGGATGTCGATGTGGTCCTGCGTGAAGGGCCGCTTCAGGAAGATGGTCCACAGGTAGTTCACCGCATAGCGCCAGGCCATGGTGAAGATGCCCTCTTTTTTGAGGCGTCGTGCAGAGGAAAACATCTTCAGGTCAAAGGTGAACGAGACCCGGCCGACCTCCGGCAGACGGCGCGCTAGGTCCGTGTCTTCGCCGTAAAACGTGAGCGCGAGATTGAAGCCGCCGATGCGTTCGAGCGCGTCGCGCCGCAGGACGAAGTTGCCGCCCTGCACCATGGAGCCGACGCGCAGCACATAGCGGTTCAGCGCGTAGGTTATCCAGGCCGTGGTGTAAAAGACGCGCACCAGCAGGCTCTCGCGCGGGCTGAGGTCGTAGTAGACCAGCGGGCCGGAGAGCGAGACGAGATCGGGGTCTTTCGCAAAATTGCCGAGCACTTGTGCAACCCAGCCCGCGGGCAGACGCGAATCTGCGTCGACGTTGGCGATCAGTCGGCCAGTGCTGGCCAGGAAACCCGCCTGCCTTGCCTGTGGAAGACCCTTGCGGGGCTCCTCGATAACACGCACACCTGGAAAGCTCTCCGCGACGGCGCGTGTGCGATCGGTGCTGGCGTTGTTTACGACGATGATCTCGATGTCGTCGCGCCCGGCGGTCTCGCGCAGGATGGATTGCAGGCAGTCGGGCAGGTAGCGCTCTTCGTTGTAGGCGGGGACGACGAAGCTTAGCAGCATGGGAGTGAGCGTAGCGTTGCGATATTGCAGGGTCTTTACGCAGGGGACACAGCGAGATGAAAACGCTGTCTTTCGAAGTCCCACCAATTGCGCGCGCTCTGCACATCTTCCCCTGAGCGCCTTGCTTCTTATCGATATGCCCGGTGAAGACACCACGGAGTTCAGCACTGCCTTCGTTAAGGCCAATGGTCTTCGATTCGAGACCCTGATGTGTGGCGACCCCGCCAGCGATCGTCTGGCGCTATGCCTGCATGGCTTCCCCGAGGTGAATGCGAGCTGGCGTGAGCAGATGTGCGTGCTGGCGACGATGGGCTACCGCGTGTGGGCACCCAATCAGCGAGGGTATGGGCTGAGCTCGCGCCCGGCGCAGGTGCAGGACTACGCGATCGAACACCTGATGGACGATGTCGCTGGGCTGATCGATGCCGCGGGCGCACGCGAGGTCACGCTGCTGGCGCACGACTGGGGTGCCATTGTGGCATGGACGTTCGCGGCGCGGCGGATACGTCCGCTGGCTAAGCTCGTCGTCGTCAATGTGCCGCATCCGGTGCTGTTTGCGCGGGCGCTGCGACGGCGGCCAGGGCAGATGCTACGGTCCTGGTATGCCGGTTTCTTTCAGATTCCGCGCCTGCCGGAGTGGCTGCTGAGCCGGCGCGGCGCACAGCCTGTTGCCGACCTGCTGCTGCGCTCCAGCACGTCGCCGAAGACCTTTCCGCGTGATCTGCTGGAGGCGACGCGGGCCAACGCCGCGCAGCCTGGCGCACTAAAAGCGATGATCGACTGGTACCGCGCCTTTATCCGCGGCGGGGGCCTGCGACGGCAGCTGCGCCTGGGCTATCCGGTGATTGAGGTGCCTACGCTTCTGCTGTGGGGCGAGAAGGACACCGCGCTGGCAAAGTACACGACCTACGGGACCGAGGCGTTTGCCACGCAGCTGACGGTGCAGTACCTGCCCGGCGTCTCGCATTGGGTGCAGCAGGATGCCACCGCGGTCTGCAACGAGGCGTTGCGGGCGTTCCTGGCCTGAGTCGTGCGGTGTGAGGGTGCCCGTGGTCGCGTCTTTCGAGGCGGCTGACTCGTACCTTCTTCTCTGTCACACTGAATTCACACTTATTCCAGGAGTTCCCATGCCGCTTGCTCGTTGTGCATCCTCCGCGTTCGCGCCCCTGCGCCTGGCGCGATGGAGTGCCCTCGCTATCACCGCCGCGCTGCTGACCACCGGCGGTTTTGCCCAGAAGAAGAAGTCCGTAGCCACTGCCGAAGGGGACAACCCGAAGAACGTGCCCAGCTACTACGGCCCGCAGCCGGCGGTGGAGAACATCGACCTGAACATGTATGCGCGCATCCGGGCCGAGGCCTTTGGGCACGGCAAGGCCATGCAGTTCAGCGAAGCGTTGATGGATGGCATCGGGCCGCGGCTGACGGGCTCACCCAACATGGCCAAGGCCAATGCCTGGACGCGCGACACGATGACCGCGATCGGCCTGAGCAACGCGCACCTGGAGGATTGGGGCGAGTTCGGCATGGGCTGGCAGCAGATCAACACCTGGGCGCGCATGGTTGGGCCTGACCCCGAGCCGCTATGGCTGCAGGCTGCACCGTGGTCGCCCGCTACGAGTGGCGCGGTGACTGGCGAGGTGGTAAACCTGCCTCTGCGGGAGAGTGCCGATCTCGACAAGGTGAAGGGCAAGCTGAAGGGCAAGATCGTTCTGCTGGGGGCCATGCGAGCGACGCCGGATGTCACCGAGCCCCTGTTTCACCGCTACACCGAGGCCGAGCTGAAGGAGATGGAGAACTCCGAGCAACTGGACACGCCGCGTCCAACAGCAGCGCCGACCCAGACGCGGGAGCAACGCCTTGCCCAGCGGCGCGTGCAAACGCAGCTGCGCCAGGAGTTCCTGAAGGTTGCCGGGCAGGAGGGCGTGCTGGCCATCATCACGCCGAGCCGCGACAGCGAAGACGGCGGCGGTACGGGTGTGATCTTTGACGACAACGGCGCGAACCTGGCGCAATCGGCACAGAAGCCCGAGAACGCGGTCAAGATCCCCAATGCGGTGATGATGATCGAGCACTACAACCGCCTGGCCCGCATGGCGACGGCGCATGTGCCGGTCACGGTCGAAGTGAACATCGAGACAAAGTTCACCGGCGATCACGAGCACGGCTTTGATACCGTCGCCGAGATCCCCGGTACCGACCCGAAGTTGAAGGACGAGGTCGTGATGGTGGGCGGCCATCTGGACAGCTGGATTTCGGGCACGGGAGCGACCGATAACGGCGCGGGCTCGGTGATGGCGATGGAGGCAATGCGCATCCTGAAGGCGCTGAATGTGCAGCCACGGCGCACCATCCGCGTGGCGCTGTGGAGCGGTGAGGAGCAGGGCCTGTTCGGCTCGGTAGGCTACGTCAAACAGCACTTCGGAACGTTTGCGGCGCCCAACCCGCCAGATCCTGCGGGAACACCGAGCTTTCTGGGACGTCATGGCGCGCTGACCACCACCAAGGAATGGGAGACGCTGGACGCGTACTACAACCTGGATAACGGCACGGGCAAGGTGCGGGGCGTGTACACGCAGGAGAACTACGCTGTGGGGCCGATCTTCAAGCAGTGGATTGCCCCGCTGGCGGACCTGGGTGTCAGCACGATCAGCTACCGGAACACTGGTGGAACGGATCACCTGAGCTATGACGCCGTGGGCCTGCCGGGTTTCCAGTTCATCCAGGATCCGATGGACTACGAGACGCGCACGCACCACTCGGACATGGACACGGTGGACCGGCTGCATGCGTTTGATCTGGAGCAGGGCGCGGTGCTGGAGGCGATCTTCCTCTACAACACGTCGCAGCGCGAGGCGATGATGCCTCGCAAGCCGTTCCCGCACCCTGAACTGGACCGGCAGCAGGGCGAGCCGATCCCGAACCTTTATCCCAACGCGCAGGTGCCTGCGCCGGATGCGGGCAAGCC
>CAXTVC010000030.1:0-6898 GCA_964247615.1 uncultured Acidobacteriaceae bacterium | reverse complement strand
AGTTTGTCCATTTGGGGTTTTTCGAGATCGGCATCCACGGACCGGGATTCCCCGTTGGGCAGAGCTTCAATCTGGCTGCGAACATCATTGTTCGGGGCGAGGCCCAGCACCTCCATGGCGGCGGCGAGGCGGTCTTTGGGCAGCATGATGGTGGGGCCGTCCGGGATCACAAGCTCCCACTGGTACTCGGGTTTGGTCTGGTGATGCGTGATGGTGACAGTGTTCGTCATGGACCGTTGGATGCCGTCGTTCCGACGCGCAAAGTGCATTCCTGCACGGAAGAACGTGGGTTGAAACACGAAGGAATGCGGAAGTGTGCAAAGGATGCGTTTCGTAGCCTGCAAACGGGGTTCTGCAGGTCTGCCGCGCTGCGTCACTGGCTCCATGCACGGATTGCAAGATAAAGGACGCCGCGCATGGGCGGGTACAGCTTTTGTCGTAGGCATTTTGTGCAAAAGCTTGCTACAATTAGTTTGATCGTTGGTATCCGATCTGGTTTTTTTGGACAAGAGCTGGCTGTACGCACCCTTCTACAACAACACCAAATTGCGTTCAGCGGTACATTACAGCACTTCTTCAAGGAAATCAGTTATGGAACAGGGCATCGTCAAGTGGTTCAACGACACCAAGGGTTTTGGATTTATCAGCCGTCAGGGCGGTGAGGACGTTTTCGTTCATCACTCCGCCATTCAGAGCAACGGTTTCCGTTCATTGCAGGAAGGCCAGCAGGTCTCCTTCAACGTCGTTCGTGGACCCAAGGGTCTGCAGGCTGAGCGCGTACAGGTTCTGTAAGCACACGGCAAGATCAGGAAGATGGGCAGCCCCCTGCGGGCTGCCCTTTCCTTTTGGCGTGGCCTTCCTCTGTGGTCGCAAGTAGCACGCCTGCTCATCTACCCACAGCTTCCAGGGGGAGCCAGAGCATGAAGACTGTTCCCGTGCCCTCCTGGCTGCGCACGCGGATACGTCCCCCGTGCCGTTCGACGATGTCGCGGCTGATCCAAAGTCCAAGCCCTGTGCCCCCGACTTCCTTGGTGGTGAAGAACGCCTCCCAGAGCCGGTCAAGCACGGCGCGGCTCATGCCGGGGCCGTTGTCCGCGACGGTGATCCTGACGGCCCCCTGGCCGAACAAGGGATCGGTTGAAAGGATTGTCGAGACAGAGGCGCGCAGGGTCAGCCTGGCAGTGCGACCAGCCATTGCGTCCAGGGCATTGCTGATGAGATTGCTGAGAACCTGCCGGATCTCCCCGTCGAAGCACATGACGGGCGTTCTTGCGTTGAGCCGTTGCGTGACCTGAACGCCTCCATTCAGGATACGAGTTGCATAGATGGCCAGCACACTGCCGAGCAGTTCCTCCGCATGCAGAGCCACGGGGCGAGTGGATTGCTTGTGGAACCGCAGGGTTTGACTGGTGATCGCGGCGACCCGACGCAGTTCGCCTTCTGCCTGCTCCAGATAGACCTGCGTGGTCTCGCGATCTTCGCTGCCGCGCGCGAGGTAAAGGAGGTTGGTGACGGCCTCCAGAGGATTATTGATTTCGTGGGCCATGGAGGCGGCCAGTCTCCCAACGGCTGCCAGTTTTTCGGCCGTGCGCAGCATGTGTTCGGTCCGGCGGCGCTCTGTGAGATCGAATGACTGGATGACGATGCCGAGCACATGGCCCTCGGGGCTGATGTCCGGGATCTGCTGGCAGAACAGGTGGCGCGGTTCCCCGCTGTCCTGTTGCGGGTTGCTGCAGGGCAATGTGAGCTCGTACTGCTGCGTTTCGCCAGCCAGGGCGAGTTGGAGACGCGCCTCAATTTCAGGGAAAGCCTCGCCCAGAACGCTTTTCAGCGATTGACCGACCAAGGCCTCCGGTTCCCTACCGAAAAAGTGCGCATAGGCCCGATTGACGCGGATGTAGCGGAGCTTGGGATCGACATAGGCGATCAGTGCCGGCATGGCATCCGTGATGGTTTGCAATTGTGAATCGCTGCGCTCCAGCTGCAATTGCGCTTCGAGCAGACGGCGCTCGGCCTCCTTGCGCTCGGTTACATCTACGACGAAAGCGATGCCCTCAGTTTCGCTGAGCCGCTTACTCGCGACAAAGCCCCAGAAGCGTGAGCGGTCCTTTCGGAAGAACTGTTTTTCGTAGGGAATGATGCTGCCGGTCTGCTCGAATTCCCGCAGAGCGGCGAGCGTGGCCTGCTTCCATTCTGGCGGGGTGATGGCTGTCCAGTGCAGGTGCCCGCGGTGCACATCGTCCTGCGTGTAGCCGCTCATGCGGAGAAAGGCTTCGTTGGCGCGCAGGATCATGCCATCGGGGTCAAATAACAGGATGCCGACGGTGTCGATTTGCATGGAACGCCGGAAACGCAGGGCGTCGGTCAGAACGTCGGGCGCGGCTACCTCTTCGATCCGTAACGGCATGAATCCGGCTTCGGCCATAATGACGGGCATCATCTCCTGAAAAGTCGACGAACATTCCACGTGCGGGAAGCAACTGTCTACAGCTGGCGAAACAAGGATCTGCTTTCATCCTAGCGGACGTCCCTTTCCTTGAAGACACGAGAGACGCTGTTTCTTCAGGGTACGAGGCCCGGTAAGCTGAAGGGGATGCCCGCCCACTTTACCCCAGAGACGATGCGTTTTCTTCGCGGTCTGCACAAGAACAATGATCGGGCCTGGTTTGAGGAACGCCGTCCTGTGTATGAGCGGGCTGCCAAAGCGCCACTGCACGCCCTGATCGAGGAGATCAACGTCGAGCTTGGGACGTTTGCTCCCGAGTACCTTCGTCCAACGCACAAGATCGCCATGCGCATCTTTCGCGACACGCGCTTCAGCCCGGACAAGCGGCCCTACAAGAGCCACCTTGCGGCGTGGTGGGCGCGGGAGGGTTTGCAGAAGACCTCGGCGGCGGGCTTCTTTGTACAGATTGGCCCAGCGGGCGGCTTCCTGGCTGCGGGTATCTACGCGCCGGAGCGCGAGGAGTTACTGCTGGTGCGACGCTGGCTGGCGGAACACCACGAACAATACCGCGAGCAGCTGGACCCGTTGCTGCGGGGGACGAAGAAGCAAGTGGGCATGCTGCCAATCGAGCCGAATGCGCTGACGCGCAATCCCAAAGGGTTTGCACCGGACCACCCCGCGGGCGACCTGCTGCGCGCCCGTAACTGGGGCGTGATGATGCCGCTCACCGCAGAGGAGGCCTTGCAACCTGGTTTCGCTGCGCAGATCGTTGCCGGGTTTCGGCGGGCCGCGCCGTTGGTCGGCCTGATGAATGAGCCGTTTTTGCAGGCGAAGGAATCCGCCCCAGGGGCGTTCAGGGTGTGATTGCGTGTTGTCGGGGGCCTCCGTGCGCCGTGTTCCTTTCCATGGCCGCCGCGAGACTTTCCCTGTGGATTTCGCGGTAAAGTCACCCAAAAGTGGCAGAACGCACCCAAAAAGACACGGAATGGGCGAAAACCCGCAAAAACACGGTGGAAACCGTAGTTTCGGTGTTGACAAGCCGGGCGGCAAAGGTTGAAGGTGAAACTCGGCGCGGTGCTCCGCACCCGCATGAACACTGGAGATTTCGCGTGACGGCTCGGATTTTGAGCCGCATACGGGAGCGCCGCAGACGACTTACAGTTTCACCCCTCTGTGCAAAGGAGCACAACCATGGCAAAAGGTATGACCAAGACGCAACTCATCCGCTTTATGGCGGAAAAGATGGAGATCAACAACAAGCAGAGCGCCGCCTTCTTCGCGATGCTGGCGGAGACCGCCGTGAAAGAGACGAAGAAGAATGGCGAGTTCGCGCTTCCGGGGATCGGCAAGCTGGTGAAGGCGGAGCGCAAGGCCCGCATCGGCCGCAACCCGCAGACGGGCGAGGCCATCAAGATCAAGGCCAAGACCGTGGTGAAGTTCCGCATCGCAAAGGCTGCGAAGGATACGATCGCGCCGCCCAAGAAGTAAGCTTCTTTTCTGATGTTGACCAGCCCCGTCTGCCTGGCTTTTGCCAGGGGCGGGGCTTTGGTTTTTGGACGCCTGGTGGACGAACGCAGGTCTCTCCGCTGCGGCTTTGCCTTCGGTCGAGATGACAAGGGTTTTGCGGGTGGCTTGGGTTGGGGCTGTTAGGGGCTTTGAGGTGGTTCTGCATCGAAGGTCCAGCGAGGCTCCATGCACGGGTTTTCTGAGAATCAGCTTTTAGGGGCCTTTTTGGCCATTGCCGTTGTGTTGCTGGTGACACGTGGCATGGCCGAGCTTTGCCGCAGAATCGGGCAGCCGGAGGTGCTTGGGGAGCTGCTGGGCGGCTTTCTGATTGGCCCTTCGGTGCTGGGCGCGCTGTTTCCCGGGGCCTTTCATACGCTGTTTCTGAACCATGCCGTTGCGCTGGCGCTGCAGCTGCTGTCGTGGATCGGGGCCATCCTGCTGCTGATGATTGCCGGCATGGAGGCGGACCTTGCCATCCTGCGGCAGAAGGTGGTGCCGGGCCTGCTGGCCGCCGCTGGCGCGATCGGAGCGTCCGTTGGCATCGGGACTTGGCTCGGCATACGGGTGTTCGGCGTGGAGCCGACGAGCGCGTTCTTCCTGGGGCTTGTGCTGTCGGTCACGGCGGTGAGCGTGGTGGCCAAGCTGCTGATTGAGCGTGAGGCGCTGCGGCGTGACTATGCGCAGGTGATGCTGGCGGCCGGCATTGCGGGCGAGGTGCTGGTGTGGCCGCTGATCTCGATTGTGTCGTCGGTGCAGCACAAGGCCAACGCGGTGGCTGCGGGGTTCAAGGCGAGCGCGCTGGCGATTGGCTTCTTTCTCTTCATGTTCACGGTGGGTCGTCGGTTCCTGTACTGGGCGATGCGCCGGGTGGCGGACACGATCGGGATACCGAATGCCGAGCTGTCGCTGGTTCTGGTGCTGCTGTGCGTTTCGGCAGCCTCCACCATGGCGCTGGGCCTGCACCCGTTGTTGGGGGCCTTCGTCTTTGGCGTGCTGTTAGGCAAGGCACCGCGGGCGACGCTTGCTTTGAAGGAGCGCATTCAGGCAATCACGATCGCGTGCTTTGCCCCCGTGTTCTTCGGCCTGGCAGGCATGCGAGTGAACCTGTTCAACCTGCGTGGTGCTTCTTCGATCAAGGCCATCCTGATCCTGTTTTTCATTGCTGGTATCGCGAAGATTGCCTTTGGCTTTCTGGGCGCGCTGGCAGGCAAGCTGCCCGTGTGGGAGGCGGCGGCCGTGGGTGTCGGTCTAAACCTGAAGGGCGGCACCGATGTGGTCGTCGCCATTGTGGGGACAGAGCTGCTGCTGCTCTCGTCGGACCTGTACACAACGTACGCTGTTGTCGCGATCCTGACCGTCATTGCGACGCCACCGGCGATCAACTGGCTGGCAGCGAAGACGCGTCCCGGCGAAGAGGAACTGAAGCGGCTGAACCGCGAAGAGGCCCGCAAGCTGGCGTACCTTGCGGATCGTGAACGCGTGCTGTTGCCGATGGCCGGAGAGTTCCTGCCGGCGCTTTCGGCCAAGATTGTGTCAGCGATTGCAACGGCCAAGCATGCGGAAAATGAGCTGTTCGATGTCACGGAGTTGACCTTTGGGCAGGACCTGTCGCTGACGCAGTCGGCTACGGCGAGCGATGTGGTGGAGGCTGCGAGCCTGCTTTCGCATACCTCTGACTTTGAGCATGTCGGGCTGGAACGCGTGACGGCACGTGAAGAGGACTTCTTTCACTCACTGCGCAAGGCTTCCGAAGGGCATCATCTGCTGGCGATGGGAACGACCCGGGTGGATGGTGCGGTCGGCCTCAGCTTTGGCGAGGCGCAGGACCGTGTGCTGCACGAGACCAACACGGATGTGCTGCTGACAGTCTGCGCAACGCATACGCTGCCGGAGATACGCCGCGTTCTGGTGCCGATCAATGGCCTGCACCATGCGTTTGCCGCTGCGGACGTGGCAGCCTACATTGCCAAGGGCTGCGACGCGGAACTGGTTCTGCTGGCGGTGGTGGCGCCCCGTTTAGGGCCGCTGTTCTGGAAGGAACGGAAGCATCGGGACCTGCTGCAGGCGGGGTACACGATCACGCGTGAGGCTTCTTCCCGCGTGAATCGGCTAGGGGTCAGGGTGGTTGAACGGGTGGTACTTTCCGACAACCCCCCTGAGGCGATCCTGGCTGAGTTGGAGGGGCAGCCCCATGATCTGCTGGTACTTGGCGGGGTGATGCGGTCCAGTGATCAGGGCCTGTCGCTGGGTGGAACGACCGAGCACCTGTTGACCGCGGTTAAGATTCCGCGGGTGCTGTTGCTTTCGCGTACGGTGGATGCGGCTATGGCGTAGGCTACGCGGGGTGCGCCGTGCCGTGGTGGAAATCAGGGGTCTCTCCACTGCGGCTTCGCCTTTGGTCGAGATGACAGGTGGCAGGGAGAGAGTGCCCAACGAAGGAAAGGGGGCGCGGCTTTTGGCCGCACCCCCTTCTCCCCTGGCTGTTGGTTAGAGTTCCTTGACGCCGTCTACGAAGGCCTTGAGCTTGCGGCTGCGGCTGGGGTGGCGGAGTTTGCGGAGCGCTTTCGCTTCTATTTGGCGGATGCGCTCGCGCGTTACCTGGAAGCTCTGGCCGACCTCTTCGAGGGTGTGCTCTGAGCCGTCTTCGAGGCCGAAGCGCATCTTGATCACACGCTCCTCGCGTGGCGTCAGGGTGCGGAGGACCTGGCTGGTGTACTCCTTCAGGTTGACCGAGATGACGGCGTCCGATGGGGAGACAGCCATGCGGTCTTCAATGAAGTCGCCTAGATGCGAGTCTTCCTCTTCACCGATGGGGGTTTCAAGGGAGATGGGCTCCTGGGCGATCTTGAGGACCTTGCGGACCTTGGCGACCGGGATATCCATGCGCTTGGCAATCTCTTCTGAAGAGGCCTCGCGCCCAAGCTCCTGCACCAGCTGACGGCTGGT
>CAXTVC010000029.1:32112-37142 GCA_964247615.1 uncultured Acidobacteriaceae bacterium | reverse complement strand
GATGTCTTCTACGCCAACTTCAACGTGAACGATCCAGCGCTGCGGGATCCTACGGTTCGCCAGGCCGTGGCCTGTGCCATCGATAAAGCGGCGCTCATCCAGGGCCTGTGGCGAGGCCGTGCCGTGCCGGCGCAGACCCTGCTTCCACCGGGGCACTGGGCCGAAGCCTCCGCGGCCCAGCTGCCCGGATACCCGTTCGATCCAGCCCGGTCTCGCAGCCTGCTGGACCAGGCCGGCCTGCACCCGGACGCGCAGGGAATACGTCTACGGTTCACCCTGAAGACCTCCACGGACGAGACCACGCGGCTGCTGGCGCAGGTGTTGCAACAGCAGATGCGTGCCGTGGGCATCCAGCTCGATCTGCACTCGGCCGAGTTCGGCACGTTCTACGCCGACATCACCAAGGGTGCGTTTCAGATGTACATGCTGCGCTGGACCGGGTCCAACGAGGATCCTGACATCTTCCGCTATGCCTACAGCGCAGCCAGCTTTCCTCCGAAAGGGGGCAATCGCGGCCGGTACAGCAATCCACAGGTGGATGCCCTGCTGCAAAAGGCGACCCACGAGACAAGCGAGGCGACCCGCGCGGCAGATTACGTCACGGTGCAACAGATTCTCGCGTCGGATCTTCCCAGCGTGCCGCTCTGGTACCCGGACGTGGTCGTGGTGCACACGGATCGGCTGGAAGATTTACACCTGGAACCAGGTGGTGGTTTCGGCTTCCTGAGGACGGCGCGACTGCGCTGAACTGAGCCAGAAACGGCCGTGAATGCAACTTCTGTGTGGGCGCAAACACAACGATTACCGCCCCAGGGGTGGGCAGACAGCCCCGGGAGGACTAGCATAGAGGGCGTTATGGCCACAAAGACCGCCCCCGAACCGAAGCTCTCCCGAAAGCCTGAAACCCAAGTAAAGACAGCAAATGGCAGCAGCACGGGCAGCCCGGATCGTGACGTCGTGTTTGATATCTTCCGACGCTGGGGCTTTTTGCAATCTTCGCTCGATCCGCTTCGCCAGTATTTGCCGGCAGAACCCTTCCCGACACCCGCTCCGGACGGCGAGGCCGCAACGGAGGCGCGTGGGTTCTATTGCGGCTCCATCGGCATTGAGTTTATGCACATCGCCTCGCCCGAGAAGCGGGCCTGGATCCAGGAACGGATGGAGCAGCCCTACACGGCTGCCGACCCGAAGCGCATCCTCACAGGCCTGATTCGCGCGGACATCTTTGAGCAGGTGATTCAGCAGCGCTATCTCGGTACAAAGCGTTTCTCGCTGGAAGGTCTGACATCGCTCATTCCCTTTCTGGATCAGCTCTTCACCACAGCGGCTGAAGGGGGCGTTACGCGCTCCATGTTTGCGATGAGCCATCGCGGCCGGCTGAACGTCATGGTGAACACGGTGGGACGCGATTCGCACGAGATCTTCTCCAAGTTTGAGGATGTGGATCCACGCTCGACCATGGGTGGCGGCGACGTGAAGTACCACATGGGCGCCACGGGAGATATCACCACAGCTACGGGCAAGGTCGTCGCGCTGCATCTGGCCTCTAATCCGAGTCACCTGGAGGCGGTTGACCCTGTAGTTATGGGGCGTGCGCGAGCTCGCCAGGAGCGCATCGGCCGGGAAGGCAAGCGCAGCGTTCTGCCACTCATCATCCATGGCGACGCCGCGTTTGCGGGCCAAGGCATATGGGCCGAGACATTGAACCTGGCCAGCCTGCACGGCTACAACGTGGGCGGCACGGTACAGGTTGTCGTAAATAACCTGCTGGGATTCACGGCAAATCCGGAAGAGTCCAACTCCTCGCGCTTCGCGACCGATCTTGCTAAGCGGTTGCCTATACCGATCTTCCATGTGAATGCAGAGGATGCCGAGGCGGTGGTGCGCGTGGCCGAGATGGCAGCCAACTACCGGCAGACATTTGGATCCGACGTGGTGATTGATCTGATCGGGTATCGCCGCCATGGCCATTCCGAGGTGGACGATCCGACGGTGACGCAGCCCCGGCGCTACGCCCGCATCAAGGATCATCCGGCGCTTTACAAGATCTACGCTGAGAAGCTCGGGGTGGACCCGACCGCCGAAGTCACTTCCTTCCAGAATCAGTTTCTTGAAGCGCAACGGCAGGCCGCACATCACGACGAGAACCACGGTGAACACACTGGTTTCGTGATGAAGCGGATGCACGAGCTGCCCAAGTACTGGGATGCCTACTGCGGCGGGGCGCTGGCCCCGGAAGACAATCCGTCTACAGGGTTACCCGCGAGCGAAATCGAGTCACTCACGGAGGCGCTGACACGCGCGCCGGAAGGCTTTCACGTTCATCCCAAGGTAGCCAAGCTCCTGGAGCAGCGCGCCGAGATGGGCGCAGGCAAACGGCCCATCGACTATGGCTATGCCGAGTTGCTGGCCTATGCTTCCCTGCTGAAGGCGGGAACGCCCGTACGCTTGACGGGGCAGGACTCGCAGCGGGGCACATTCAACCAGCGGCACTCTGTGCTGATTGACACGGAGACGGAGCAGCGCTGGTCGCCGCTCTCGCATGTTGGCGAGGACCAGGGCCGCTGGGAGGTCTACAACTCCCTGCTCTCCGAGGCTGCCTGCCTGGGCTTCGAGTACGGTTTCTCACGGGATTACCCCGAGACGCTGGTGCTGTGGGAGGCGCAGTTCGGCGACTTTGCCAATGGAGCGCAGATCATCATCGATCAGTTTCTGGCCGCGGGCGAGGCCAAATGGGGTCTGCTGTCCGGGCTCGTCCTCCTTTTGCCGCATGGCTATGAGGGCCAGGGGCCGGAGCATTCTTCGGCGCGCATCGAGCGCTATCTGCAGCTCGCGGCGCAGGAGAACCTTCAGATCGCGCAGCCTTCGACGGCTGCGCAGTACTTCCACCTGCTGCGGCGTCAGGCGATGCGGAAATGGCGCAAGCCACTCGTGGTCTTTACGCCGAAGTCCATGCTTCGGCACCCCGATGCCGTGTCGAACGTTGCTGATTTCTCAACTGACAGCTTCCAGATGGTAGTGCGGGATACCGCTGTGCACAATCCACGCCGCCTGCTGGTCTGCTCCGGCAAGATCGGCCATAACCTGCGCGTCGAACGGGCCAAGCGCGCGATTGACGATGTCGCGGTGATCTTTCTGGATCAGCTCTATCCATGGCCTGAGCACGAGTTGCAGCAGGCCCTGGACATGTACCCGCAGGCGAAGGAAATCGTGTGGGTTCAGGAAGAGCCCGCCAATATGGGTGCGCTTTCTTTTGTCATGCCGCGCCTGCGTCAGCTTGCGCATGACCGGCCCGTGACCTCGATCAAGCGGACTGCGTCTGCCAGCCCGGCGACCGGGTCGGCGAAGGCACATGAACTGGAAGAGCGGACCCTGGTAAACCTGGCCCTGGGACACTAGATCCGGGAAGAGGAAGCGACTGGGGAGTTCGCCACCGTGTGGCTCTCCGGTAGCTCTTTAAGCCAGACCTGATGCGAGATCCGGGGTGGCTCGGGGCCGGTGTGCAGCGCCCAGACGCGTTCCCGGCAGACCTGGTCGGCCGCCGTGACGCGCTCACGGGACCGCAGGTATTCCAGCCAACTCTCCATGAGGAACGTCTCGTTCATGTGCTCGGGGTCGTTGGCGTCCCGGTAGATCGCCCAGCGAATCGCGCCGTCTCGGAGGCGTACGCCCTTCAGCTGATAGATCGCTTCCGTAAAGGCGCCCATCTGTTCAGGCTGAATCTTATAGTCAATCGAGATGCGCACCGGGCCGTCCTCCGGGTCGGGCGTTGCGGCCAGGGTTGGGACGGGGCGCTTCCATTTGTAGGGCGTGAGGTCCGGCAGGGTTCCTTTCAACACGGGGATCCGCAGCAGAAAGGGCAGCGTAGCCGCCATGCAGCCGGCCGCCCACAGCAGCGCGGTGCTGACCGAGGTTCGCTGCGCCACGGCACCCCAAACCACACTGCCGAGCGCCATGCCGCCCTGAAAAGTCATTAGATACACGCCCAGCGCGCGGGCGGCGACCCAGTTCGGGGCCGAAAGCTGCACGCTGACATTCAGGGTGGACATGCTGCTTGTCCATGCAAATCCCGCGCCGAGCAACGTGAGGATGACCACTGCCGGCGAGTGCACCAAGGCCAGGATCACGAGCGCGAAGACATAGTAGACCGACGTCAGTGAGAGAAGCGTGGTCGCCTCGACGCTCTTACGTATGCGGGCCAGCACCGAGGCGGCTATCACGGCGCCCACGCCCAGAGAACCGTTCAGGATGCCGTATCCCATGGCGCCCTGGTGCAGATCGCGCTTGGCGATGACCGCCAACAATGACCAGATGGCACTGACGAAGAAGGTGAACCCAAAGGCGCGGATGAGCGATCCCTGCAGGTTTGGGGAGAACCGCAGGTAGCGCAGGCCACCGCGCATGGAGCCGGCGATGCGCTCCGCAGGCAGGGCGCTTTTGAAGAGCGGCTGACGATGCCAACGCCACAGAATCCAGATCACGCCGGCAAAGGAGGCCGAGTTGAGGGCAAAAACCCAGCCCGCGCCGGTGTCGGCCTTGACGAAAAAGGCGACCAGCAGGCCGCCGAGCGCTGGCCCTACCGCGCGGGCCAGGTTGTTGCTGGCGGCGTTGAGTGTGACCGCATTGGCCAGCTGAGTTTGTGGGACAAGCTCCGGCACGATGGCCTGCCAGGCCGGGTTGTTCATGGCCGAGCCGACGTTGAGCAGAAAGGTAAACAACAGCAGCGTAACGGGCGACACCAGGCCGGCAAAGGTGAGGATCGCCAAAACGGCAACCGCGGCCAGCATCCAGTACTGCCAGAAGATCAGGAGGCGGCGCCGGTCATAGATGTCGGCCGTGGCCCCGGCGAGCAGGCCGAGGATCAGCACCGGCAGGCTGGCGGCGGTCTGCATCAGGGCGATCAACAGAGGCGAGGAGGTGAGCGCCGTCATGAGCCAGGTGCCTGCCGTGTCCTGCATCCAGGTGCCGACGCTGGAGATGGTTGAGGCGACCCAGCGGTCCCGGAAGAGCGGCAGGCCGAGCGGGGCGAA
>CAXTVC010000029.1:29357-32012 GCA_964247615.1 uncultured Acidobacteriaceae bacterium | reverse complement strand
GCGCTGTCGGAGGCGCTCTCGGAGGTTTGCCCGGCCCGCTCCGGTACGCTCAGATCAGAAGCATCTACCTTGCCCGTTTCACCCACGGCTGGTTGGATGCGCGGAAACACGTGACGTGGAACCGCCCCTGGCCGCCAATCGTATGATGTGGGCATGCGCTGGCGGCTGTTGACGGGGTACGCGGTTTTAGCGGGCTTTCTTGGCTCTTCGAGCTCTTCCCCGGCGCAGGAAAGCCGCGTGCCCTCGCCGTTAATGGCCGCGGACCCAGCCTCGGCGCCAATACCCGACGTGGCGACGCTGCTGGCCGATGTCGAACGCAACCAGAAGCGGCTGGAAACCATGCAGCGCGACTACACCTACCATGTGCACACGGACCAGCAGGAGCTGGACAAGGACGGCGGCGTAAAGAAGACAGAGACCGAGGATGCGGAGAGCCTGACCATCAGTGGCGTACGCGTGGACAAACTCGTCGCCCGTAATGGCAAACCGCTCTCCGACGATGAGGCGAAAAAGGAGAGTGAGCGGATCGACAAGGTGGTTGGCAAAGCCAAGGAGCGCCAGGCGAAGCTGCAGGCAAATGGCAGTGTGACAGACCAGCGAGGCAACGAGGTGATGCCGCTCTCACGCATCCTGGAATTGGGCACGTTCACAAATCCACGCCGGGTGATGCAGGATGGCCGCTCGCTGATCTTTGTGGATTATGCCGGGAATCCGCAGGCCAAGACGCACTCCCCGTTCGAGAGCATTATGCGGGACGTGGTCGGCACGATTGCGATCGATGAAGCGGACCGCGTGCTGGTGCGGGGCGAAGGTCACTTTCTCAACGACTTCAAGCTGGGGGCTGGACTGCTTGCCGACGTTCGCAAGGGCAGCAGCTTTGCTTTCCGGGCGACGCGTGTTGCCGACGAGGTATGGCTTCCAGCCACGATTGAGGGCCAGGGGAGTGTGCGCGTTTTGCTGCTGGCGCACTTCAATGGGCGCATGCACCTTACCGCCAGCGACTATCGCCGGTTTCACGCGAGCGCCACGATTGTGGGCAGCCATGGGGCCATCGGCCCTGACGGGACCCCTTTGCCGGACCAGGAACCTGGGAATCCGCAAAGTGCTCCGACCACGCCCGCCCTGCAGTCGCCGCCGCAGAGGTGAGTGCAGACAGAAAGGGGAGAGCTGGACGCCCTCCCCTTTCCTAGATTTGATTGTTAGAATCCGTTAGGTGACAGTTACAGAGGCTGAACGTCAGAGGCCTGCCAGCCCTTTGGGCCTTTGACGACGTTGAACTGCACGGCCTGGCCTTCCTGAAGGCTTTTGAAGCCATTCGTGTTGATGGCCGAGTAGTGCACGAACACGTCCTCGCCGTTCTGGCGGCTGATGAAGCCGAAGCCTTTAGCGTCGTTAAACCACTTCACTGTTCCCTGTTCCATATCCTGTCGTTCCTTCACATTGCGTGCTGATATCGAAAAGAGGCGCGGCTCCGACGGCGAGAATCCGGCAGAAACTGCAGCCATGTTTCGAATATTGAGCAAATGTTAGCACGGTGATTGAGAAAGACAAGGAATTTTTAGGGCAGCCGCGGGCCGGCACCTCCTGAGGCGTGTGGTGGGTGGATGACCTGCTCGACCAGCTTTTCCACGGCCTCGAGGACCTTGTCCAACGACATGTTTGTCGTATCCAGGACAGTCGCGTCCTCTGCCGGCCTCAGGGGAGATTCAGCGCGGTTGCGATCCCGTGCGTCGCGCTCCTGGAGTTCACGGACGACGGCAGCCTCGGATCCGGTGGCAGACGCTGGCTCCGTCTGGCGATAGCGGCGGTTGCCGCGCACCTCGGGAGCGGCATCCAGAAACAGCTTCACCTCGGCATCGGGGAAGACGACCGTCCCGATGTCACGGCCTTCCATCACAACGCCGCCTTTGCGCCCAAGCGCGCGCTGCTGCTCCACCATCCAGTGCCGGACCTGCGGATGGACGGAGACCTGCGAAGCAGCAGCCGTCACATCGGCCTCCCGCACACGGCGGGATACGGAGATGCCGTCGAGCAGAACGCGATTGCCGTCCACCTGTGGCTCCAGCAGGATGCGCGTCCTGGAGGTGAGTGCCATCAACTCGCTCTCACTGTCGACATCGATGTCATTTTCGATCGCCTTGAGGGCGAGTGCACGGTACATCGCGCCGGTTTCCAGGTTCAGGAACCCGAACCGGCGCGCGATGTGGGACGCAACGGTGCTTTTACCTGCGCCCGCTGGACCGTCGATGGCTACAACCGGGCGGGTTCTGCCCGAGGGAGACGAACTCATGCCTCATCCTCGGGACGCTTGCGAGCAGGACGATCGGGGCGATTGAAGGGCTTACCCGCGCTGCGCTCGGAGGGGCGAAAACCGCCTCGCGCACCTGGACCGCCTGCCGGACGATCACCCCCTCGCGGAGGCCCCCCGGGACCAGATCGGCTGCCAAAGGACGGACGGCCTGCACCCGGCCCACCAGAACGCGGACGATCCGGGCGACCTGCGCCGCCGCCGCCAAAGCGGGATGGCGGTCCCCCAGGACCACGACGGTCCGAAGCGCCACCCTCTCTGGGCCGAAATCCACCCCCTTCGGGACGCGGACGGAAGGGTGGGCGGTCGCCGCCCTCGGGACGTGGACGGAAGGACGGGCGATCACC
>CAXTVC010000029.1:12706-29257 GCA_964247615.1 uncultured Acidobacteriaceae bacterium | reverse complement strand
CGCCACCCTCGGTGCGAGGGCGGAAGGGGCGGTCGCCGCCTTCGGGTCTCGGACGGAACGCAGGGCGGTCTCCACCCTCAGTGCGGGGGCGGAACGCGGGCCGGTCGCCGCCTTCTGTACGAGGACGGAAGGGACGGTCACCGCTTGCAGGGCGATCCCCGAAGGGACGCTGCGGGCGGTCACCGCGGGGCGGAAAGCCTCCCGGGCCCCGTCCGGCGCCACCGCCACCGAAGGGTCGAGCCCCTGGGCGTGCTGCCTTGAAGCCACCTGGCTTGAAGCTGCCTGCCGCGCGAGGCGGACGGCTTCCCGCGTCGCCGGACGGCGGGGCACCATTTTCGCTTCGTGGGGGACGGTTGGCGCGGTCTTCCTCCCAGGGCTTGGAGAACGAAGGACGGCCTGCGTCAGGGCGGCGGCTCGCGAAGCTGCTCCCACCCTCTCCGCGTCCGCCTGGACGCTCACTGCCCCCTGGAGAAAACGGACGTCCTGTACCAGGGCGTGACCGTCCACGATCCTCGCGCGGACCACGTGAAAAGCCGGGGCGCGCGGGGCGACTGCCGCCATCCCGTGAAGCTCCCCCGGGCTTGCCGCGGGTGAGCGGTTTGCCGCGGAAGTTTCCCTCGGCCGGGCGACCGCCGTTGCCTTCGAAGCTGCGGATACGCTCGCGAGGGGCCTCAGTCGGCTCATTACCTTCGGTCGGCTCGCTGCCTTCGGTCGGCTCCGGTGCATCGGTCGGCGCCTCTTCACCTTCCGCTTCCCCCTCCGCAGTAGTCGGCTCGGCGGCCGAGGGAGCGAACTCGGCAAAGTCCGGCAGGGCTTCTGGCATGTACAGAACCGTTTTGCCCTGGATCACGCCTTCCGCCAGCTGACGGCCCGCGATCAGTCCGTGGAGCACCTCGCGCACACGCGAACGGGCGGTAAGAGGCGACAGAAAGGCGGCGATCTCTTCTTCGGTGGCTGCGTATGCCTGGCTGAGGTAGAACGAGACAAGCCCGCTCAGCGCGGTGGGCTGACCAGCATTGGCCCCGGCTTTTACGGCTTTCAGGAAGCGGGTGGTGGTGAGCTCCCAAAGCGTGTCGCCCGCGCCCTGCTGCAGAACGGGGATGACGCGCAGGAGTTGCCAAAGTTCTCCGAGGGCACGCGCCACGGCGGAATCAGTGACCTCGCGGCCGACATCCGTCACGATATCTGCAACGGTGAGAGCACCTTTTTCGGCCAACAGTTCATAGATGCGCAGCCCGAGGGGCGTGACTTTAACGGAGCCGGAGGTTTCCGGCGGGCGCTTCCATCCCTTGTCGCCCCGCAGGGTGAAGACGAAGGGAAACGTCTGCGCGGAGACGAGAAAGTCAGGCAGATCGCCTGGGCCGCCCAGTAGATTCAGCGGCAAGGCCGAGCCTTCGCCGACGAGGCGTGCGACGAGGGTGCGGGCCGTGTCCATCTCGGCGGGAGTGGCAGTGGCGAGAGCGGCACCGTGCGTTGCCTCGACCAGCGAAGGGGCGGGTGCGCCCAGGCTGGCGCCGCGTGGCGCGAAGAGCACAAGACCATATTGGCTAAGCCACTCGCGGGCTGCCTCCAGGGTCAGCAGGGCGTCCCCGGATTGGGACCACGCTTTGCTGCGGGCTGCCGCAATCAACGGCTCTTGTAAATCAGGTGTTGTTGCCAAGGAAGTGCCTCTTCTCTGTGCGCAGGCGAACGGGGGTTCGCGGCGGGGGCCGGACGCGCGATGGTACCGCGCGGCAATGGAAATAGGATGCGGGTGCTGGCCTGGAAGGGCTTTGCTTTTCGCGTGAGGAACGCGGCGCGACTCAGATTCGCTGAAACGCCCGTTGAATATCTTTTAAAGAATACCGCAGAGCAATAGGCCGCCCATGCGGGCAGCTGGTCGGATGCTCGGTTTTGGCCAGCTCCGCGAGCAGCCAGTCGATCTTGGCAGGCTCCAGCGGCGTGTTGATCTTGATCGCCGCATGGCAGGCGATGGAGGCAGCGATGCGCGTCCGCCGGGCCTCGGCATTTTCGACCTGCTGCTCGCGATCGGCGACGGCCAGCACCTCTTCCAGCATGCGCTCGAGCTCGCGCCCTTCGAGGCCGACGGGTGCTGCCTTGATGGCCAGCGTGCGCGGGCCAAAGGGCTCGGCCTCGAAGCCATTACGCTCCAGCTCCCCGGCGATGGCGGCAAAGGTGACCATTTGCTCGGGGAGCAGCTCGACGAGCACGGGCATGAGCAGGCGTTGCCGTTGTACCGCCTCCACCTCGCGCTCGCGGAGGATCTTTTCAAAGAGCACGCGCTCGTGGGCGACGTGCTGATCGACGATCCACAGGCCCTCCTCATTGGTGGCGAGGATGAAGGAGTCGCGCAGCTGGCCGAGAGGCCGCAGGGTGGCGAGCGAGTTGAGCGTGGGCTGTTCCCCGGACGCAGCCTGGGCAGCTGCAATTTGAGGCGCCTCCATGGGTTGCGGATCCTCATAGCCGATGGCCATGCCGTTGCCGCTGAAACCCAGGCGCCCGGGTGAAGGCGGGACCATGCGCTCCTTCAGCTCAAAAGAGGCTACATCGCCGGGCTCAATGAGAGCTTCACTCTGGGGGACCAGGGTGTGCGGCTCGTAGACGGGCTGGTCGATGCCGGGCAGTGGGCTGACGTCTACAGTGAGCGATTCACTGGCGGTGGGCGCGGCGCTCAGCGCGGCGAAGAAGCTGGCCGCGGGGCGCGCCTTCATGAGCGCCGTCCGTACCTGGTCGCGGACGAAGTCGTGCACAAAGGCCGACTGGCGGAAGCGCACCTCGGTCTTGGCCGGATGGACGTTGACGTCGAGCTCCTGCGGGGGGAGCTCCAGGAAGAGCAGCACCACCGGGAAGCTGGTAGGCGGGATGATATTGCGGTAAGCCTCGGTGAGTGCGTGCAGGATCAGGCGATCGCGGATGAGCCGGCCGTTGGCGAAGACGTAGATGGAGTTGCGATTGAGCTTCTGCAGCTCGGGCTTGGCGACAAAGCCGGAGAGCCGGACGAGGCCTGGCTCGGGGGGCTCGTAGTCTTCGGAGCGCTTCCAGGGTGGGGGCTCGGGCAGACCGGCGCGGGCGAAGTCGATCTCCGCGGCGACCGGGAGGAGGCTGTCAAAGGTCTCACGGCCAAAGATCTGGTAGAGGCGCTCGCCGGCGTCCGCCACGGCGGGTGCGGTGAGCAGAGCCTGGGTGGACGAGTGCAGCTCAAAGTGTTTGGTCGGGTGGGCCAGGGCGTAGTGGGTGACCAGGGCGGCGACGTGCCCGAGCTCGGTCTGCTCGGAGCGCAGAAATTTTCGGCGGGCAGGGGTATTGAAGAAGAGGTCGCGCACGGCGAGGGTGGTGCCCGGGGGTAGCCCCGCGTCGTCGACCCGCAGCAGATTGCCGCCAGAGATTTCGAGCGAGGTCCCGACCTCGTCGTCGACGGAGCGGGTGTCAAGGGTGACGCGAGCCACGGAGGCGATGGAGGGGAGCGCTTCACCACGAAAGCCCAGGGTGGCGATAGAGAGCAGATCGTCCGAGCTGCGCAGCTTGGAGGTGGCGTGGCGCTCAAAGGCCAGAAGGGCGTCGTCCCGGCCCATGCCATGGCCGTTGTCCACGATGCGAATCAGCTTGCGGCCGCCTGCCTCGATCTCGACGCGGATGCGCGTGGCGCCGGCGTCGAGTGAGTTTTCGAGCAGCTCCTTGACCACTGAAGCGGGACGCTCCACGACCTCACCGGCCGCGATCTGGTTGGCGACCTGATCGGAGAGTACGTGGATTCTGCCCATGGAGTGATTGTATGGGGTGCAGCGAAGAGGACTACCCGCATTTATGTACAGATTTCGGACATTCGCGCCATAATGGGACATCGAGGATCGATCGAGGGCTTATGGCGAGTTGGCAGGTAAATCAGGCGCGCAATCACTGGAGCGAGGTACTCGATCAGGCCGAGAGCGAAGGGCCGCAGATCATCACGCATCATGGCAAGGAGCGTGCGGTGGTGATGTCGATGGAGGCGTATCGGTCTCTGGAGCCCAAAGAGGCAAAGCTGGATTTCATCTCTTATCTCCTGAGCATGCCGAAGAGCGATATCGAAGATGACGCCTTTGAGCGGGACCACGCTGTGCATGATCGCGAGATCGACCTGTGAAATCGCAAAACGGCGTGCTCCTCGACACAAATGTGCTCTCAGAGGTCAACAAGCCGCGCCCACACGAAAAAGTGCTTCGCTTTCTTGAAGGCCTGTCCTCAGCGGAGACGTACGTGAGTGCACTCACATTCGGCGAACTGCGCAAGGGTGTCGCCGTACGGCAGAGACGAAATGTTGGGGGAGCGCCGGAGTTAGCCGCCTGGGTTGACGGACTTGAGGAGCGCTACGCCAATCGTATCCTGCCGGTGAACCTGCAAATTGCACGCATCTGGGGCGAGCTGTCCGCGGGGCGCAGCCTGCCCATCGTAGATACGTTGCTGGCCGCCACAGCCATTCACCACGGCCTTGTCCTTGTGACGCGCAATGTACGTGATGTGCAGGCGACTCCTGCCGCCGTGCACAATCCCTGGTCAGACTGAATTGAACGGATGGAACAACGTCACGGGGTGTCCAGACCCCACGACATCACCGGTCCGCGATGGAGTGCAGGCGCATGAAGTTGGTAGCACCGGTCTTGGTGGCCGTGCCGGCTACGATGCCGACGACCTGCCCCGCTTTGACGAAGCCCGCGCCTTCGAGGACGTTTTCGGCAACCTGCACGAGCATGTCCGTGCCCTCGAAACGGCTGACGCAGAGCGGGTGGGTGCCCCAGAGCAGCATGGTGCGCTGAACGACTGCCTCGAACGGGCTCATGGCGAAGATGGGGGCCTCGGGGCGGTACTTCGAGAGCAGACGCGCGGTGTTGCCGCTTTCGGTGAAGATGGCGATCGCGGCGAGGTCCATGTCCTGGGCGGAGTGCGCCATGCACTCACAGATGGTCTCCGGGATGGAGAGTGAGCGGCGCTGCCAGGAGATGGGCTTGCGGGGCTCGAGCAGCATCTGCGCTTCGGTCTCGGAGACGATCTTGGCCATCATAGCGATGGCTTCGACGGGATACTTGCCGGCGGCGGACTCGGCCGAGAGCATGACGGAGTCGGAGCCGTCGTAGATGGCGTTGGCGACGTCGGAGGCCTCGGCCCGGGTGGGACGCGGGTTCTCGATCATGGACTCGAGCATCTGCGTAGCCGTGATGACGGGCTTGCGGTAGTCGGCAGCGCGACGGATGATGTGCTTCTGGATGGCGGGAACCTTTTCAGGCGGCACCTCCACGCCCAGGTCGCCGCGGGCTACCATGATGCCGTCGGCGGCCTCGAGGATGGAATCGAGATGGTCGATGGCCTGCGGTTTTTCGAGCTTGGCGATGACCCAGGCGTCGGAGCCGAGCGCGGCGATGCGGCCCTTGACGTAGCGGACGTCGTCGGCGGTCTGCACGAAGGAGACGGCGATGGTGTCGCACTTCTGCTCGATCGCGAACTCGAGGTCGATCTCGTCTTTCTCGGTAAGTGAGGGCACCTTGATGGCGACGCCGGGCAGGTTGATGCCCTTTTTTTCGCCGAGATAGCCGCCGTTGATGATCTCGGTGACGACGTCGACGCCCTGCAGCTCCACGACGCGGAGCTCGATGAGGCCGTCCGAGAGCAGGATCTGGTCACCGGGCTTCAGGTTCTCGGCCAGCGAGGTGAAGACGGTGCTGACGCGATCGACCGTGCCTTCGACGCGATCGGGTGTGATGGTGAGCTGCTTGCCGGTCTCAAGGAGAACGGGCTTGCCGCCTACGAGGGTGCCGGTGCGGATCTTGGGCCCCTGCAGGTCGGCGAGGATGCAGATGGGCTTCTTCTCTTCGCGGGCGACCTTGCGCACCATAGCGATGAGCTCGGCCTTTTGCTCATGCGAGCCGTGCGAGAAGTTCAGCCGGGCGACGTCCAGACCGGCGCGCACCAGCTTGCGAAAGATGTCTTCGTTGCCGGAGGCCGGCCCCAGCGTCCCTACGATCTTGGCGCGACGCAGTGTTTTGCCTGCGCTCCAGCTGCTATCAGCCCCGTTCATGCACACTCTTTGGTCGGCTGATCTTGAGCCTTTGCAGGCTCATGCCGCGTCACGGTCATTCTATGCGACCGGCTCGAACTATGTTGTGCACCCAGCGATAAGAAACCGTTTTCTTCGAAGAAAGAGGCTCTGTCCTAGTCCTGCCGCCAGCGCCAGCCAGGCAGCTTCCAGAGAGCGGCGTGGCTTTCCTCATCGCGATGCGGGCGGGCGACCTGTGCGTTGAACTCAGAGCCCATGAGTACGCACAAAGCGATGATGTAGAGCCATGCCAGCAGAGCGATGGCCGCGCCGAGCGAGCCATACACCTGGGTGTAGTTGGCATAACGTGTGACGTAGAAGCCGAACAGCAGTGTGGCCAGGAACCAGAGCCCGGTAGCGAGCGCAGCACCGGGCAGGCTGGCGCGCCAGGTCCACCCACTGCGGAGCGCATTCCATGGCTCGCGCACCCAGGGCTCGAGCCGGGTACGCACGCCAAGGGTCAGGTCCGTCCCCAGGTGATAGATCAGGCCGATGATGGCAGTGCTGCCGGCCAGCGCCGTGGACCAGCGCAGCAGCAGGGCGACGGTGGAGAAGGTCGGCTTGAACTCATTGGGCAGGTCGCGGCCGACCCAGTGCGTCAGGACATTGCCGAACACCACGAGGGCGCTGGCCAGCGTCATGGGGATGAGAGAGAGGGGCACGAGGATGAACGCGCGCCAGCGCCGCCGCCAAAAGTTGCCATGCAGCACGGGCAGATCGTGGGCCCGGCGGAAACCCTCCATCAGCGTAGCCATGACGTTGGCTGCGCCGAAGAGGCTGACGACCACGGAGCCGAGCAGAGCGCCGGCGGTCTGGGACTTGTGCGTGACCGTGAAGTAGCCCTCCAGCACAGGGACCACGTTGGAGGGCAACACGCGGAGGAAGAAGACGCCCAGCTGCGAACGGAAGGGCAACGATCCGGGCAGCATGCCGATGACGGTGGCAGCCACGATCATGGCGGGAAACAGCGCCACCATGGCCGAGTAGGCGATAGCCTGGGCCACGGTGAGCGCGTCGTGATCCGCGGCGGCGACGGCGGAACGCCGGAGCAGCCGAAAGAAGCGGGCCAGCCGGTGTGCTGGTACGAGGCAGATGTTTTCAACTAGGCCCGAGACTGCGGTCGCGGCACGCATATTCGTCAGCTCACCGGCAGAGCCTGCCCTTCCCCGTTACGGCTTCCATTTATTGAGGAACTGGGTGAGGTCGGTGGACTGCATGTGGCGCATGTCCGAGAATTCCTTGTTCTGCGCGTAAAGGACCTTGCCATGCTCGTCCAGGACGGCCAGTGCGGGGACGCCCTGCACTGGCACGCCGTACTTGTGGGCGAGATCCAGGTTGGCATCTTCGTGGCCAATGTTGACATTGACGCGGATGAAATTCTTCTCCAGCAACTCGCGGTTGGGGCTCTGGCCGAAGTAGATGTTGAGCACCTGGCAGTCCGGGCACCAATCGCCACCGAAGTCCAGGATGACGCGCTTGTGGGTCTGCCGAGCCTCCACGAGGGCGGTCTGCACGTCGGTCTGTGCCTGGCTGGTCTCGGGGTAGATGTGGTTGTGCGGGTAGGGCGATCCGGTGACCTGGCTGACGGCTGCCAGGGAAAGAACACCGCCCAGGATGGCTGCGGTAAGCGGTTGCGCAAAACGAACTATGCGTTTCATCGATCTCCTGTGAGCGGGTGAAAACTCATCACCCATCATGGAGCAAGGATGCACGGCAAGCAATTTGGATTCGGGAAGCCTCTGCAGCCGGGGTAGTGTGCGGAGCGGAACCTGCATCCAAAGTTCCATGCAAATCGAAAACAAAAAGGCCGACGTCTCCACCATTGCACACGTTCTCTACCTGGCCGTAGGAGCCGTGATGGTCATCGTCATCGCGGCGATCATCGTCATTAGCTGGCGCTCCCATAAAAAGAACACGCCCCCGTTTACCAAGCATCCGACCTCTCGCCTTGTGCTGCCCCAGGCAAAGCTGCCCGTGGCTGCCTAAGCTGAACCGGTGCATCAGTCAGGGTTTGGCACGCCGGTGTAGTAGCCGTTGCGGGTCTGTATCTCGAGCTTCTTTGACTCGGGATTGGTGAGAGTCAACTGGATGGGATGGTAGCCTTTGCCCGCTGCCTCATAGCTGGGCGTGAAGCCGAGCCGGTACTGTGCGCGAAGCTCGTCCCCGATCTGCTTGTAGATCTCATCGACCGATCCCTTGCCCTTGACCTCGTACATGCGGCCACCGGTCTCGGTGCAGATGCGCCCCAGGATTTTCTTGCCGTCCGGGTCGGCATAGGTGCCGTCGGAACCGGGGGTTCCCCCGCTGCCTGGGTAGCTGGGGCGGCCGTAGCCTGGCCTGCCGTAGCCACCCGGGTTTCCATAGCCTGGGCCGCCGTAGCCGTCGCGATCGTTGAAGCCGCGGTCTTCCCTGCCCTTGTAGTACACGGCATACACGACCGTGTCGGCGCGCTGTGCTGCCTCGATGGACTCGAGCAGCGACTCCTTGCTGTGCCGGTCGACGCCATCGGTGAGCACGATGAGGGCGCGACGGCCTTTTTGCCGCTTCAACACATCGCCCGCCGCCAGATACAGGGAGTCGTAGAGCACCGTGCCGCCCCTGGCTTGCGAGCCATGAGTGCCGCCCGTGTTGCCGCCGTTCGGCGAGCCTCCACGGCGGCCGTAGCCGCCATTGCCCCCGCTGTTGCCGGGGTTGTTGTTGCCGCCCGCGCTGGGGTTCGTGCCCGGGTCAGGGCTCTGCGTGGAGGCATCTTCGTCCGGCGCATTCGGGGCCTGGGTGCCGATCTCCTTGAGCCCTGCGGCGAGTAACGGGCGGGAATCCGTCACGTCCTGCAGGAGCTCGGCGGTGTGGGCAAACTGCAGGATGAAAGCCTTGTCCGCCGGACGATTGGGTGCGGCCGGCTTCAGGAAGGAGTCGAGAAAGGTCTGGCTTGCCTTTTGCTCGGCCTCCAGGACTGAGGTCTGGCTGCGGCTGACGTCGACCAGCAGGCCCACAGTCAGGGGCACATCGGTGTCGAGGTCAAAGTAGCGGACCGTCTGCGGTTTGCCGTCCACGGAGATGGCGAAGTCGCCCTGCTTGAGCGTAGTGACGAGGCCTTTTTTGTCGAAGACGACGGCGGGCACAACGACCAGGTTGGCCTGTACGGAGATCTTACTGGCCGAGGCATCGGTGACTACCGCATCCTTCTCAGGCGTTGCTTTCTGGGCATGCGAGGAAGTCAGGGCCAAGACACAAACAGCGGCAGCCGAAAATCGGCTGAGAGCATGGGGACGCATATAGAGGAAGAGACGGGCGGGACGGCCTGAAGTTGCGTCTGCCAGCGCGGCTCAGGCCTCCGCGCCTTCGAGGACCACCGGATCTGGTCCCTCGGTGCCGAAGACACCCTCCCAGCGCGCGACCACCGCCGAAGCCAGGCAGTTCCCCACCACGTTGACGGCGGTGCGGGCCATGTCCATGAGAGCGTCGATGCCGAGTATGACAAAGATGGGCTCGGTGGGCAGGTGAAAGGTGGAGGCTGTGGCCAGGAGGACGACCAGCGTCGCGCGCGGGACCCCGGCAACGCCTTTACTGGTGAGGACCAGGGTGGCCATCATGAGCAACTGCTGGCCGATGCTCATGGAGATGCCGGCGGCCTGAGCCACGAAGATGCTGGCCACGGCTAGATAGAGTGTAGAGCCATCGAGGTTGAAGCTGTAGCCCGCGGGAATGACAAACGCGACGACACGACGCGGCACGCCGAGGGCTTCCATGGCCTCCATGGCGCGGGGCAGGGCGGCCTCGCTGGTGGAGGTGGCAAAGGCGATGGTGGCGGGCTCGGCGACGGCGCCGAGGAAGCGTGCGACTGGCACGCGAAAGAGCAGTGCGGCGGGCAGCAGGACCAGTACACCGAACAGCGCGAGAGCGCCGTAGAGCGTGAGCAGGAGCTTGCCTAAGTTCACGAGGACGCCAAGGCCCATGTGCCCGACAGTGTAGGCCATCGCCGCGCCGACGCCGATCGGTGCAAAATACATGACGACGTTGGTGAAGCGGAACATGACCTCGCTGAGGCTTTCGCAGAGGCGCAACACCGGGGCGCGTCTTTCCTCACTCAGGGTGGCCAGGGCGATGCCGAAGAACACGGCAAAGACGGCTACCTGGAGGATCTGTCCCTCGGCGATGGACTTGGCCAGGTTTTCCGGAAAGATGTGCAGCAGGAAGTCGTCCCAGTGCACCGGGCCGGGCGTTGCCGGCAGCGAAGCCTGTGCGGCCGGGGCTGCACCTGCCAACAAAACCGGCTGTGCGGCAGGCATAGCAAGGCCAACGCCGGCCTTGCTGATGTTGATGGCCAGTAGGCCGATGACAAGGGCGAGGGTGGTGACGACCTCGAAGTAAATCAGCGCTTTGAGGCCCATGCGGCCGACACCCTTGAGGTCGCCGTGGCCTGCGATGCCGACCACCAGCGTGGCCAGGATGAGCGGAGCGACGATCGTCTTGATCAACCGCAGAAAGATGTCGGAGAAGACGCGAACCTGCGAGGCGGCGTGTGGGGCATCGAAGCCGAACTCCGCGCCTGCGACCATGGCCACGAAGATCCAGGGCGTGAGGCTGCGGCGACGGATAGCCATGACGGCCAGGCATGCGACCCCGATCCAGCGCAGGGTTGTGGCGGCCAGGATGTAGCCGTGCAGGCTGGACAGAGAACCGTGCAGCGCAAACGCCTGCAGACCCGCGCCGAGCCCCAGACAAAGCACGGCGGGCAGCAGCCAGCGAACATCGAGCGGACGTGGTGTTTTGGTCACTCTTCGCGCCAGCATACCAGCCGCGCTCCACGCGGTCTTGGGTCCGGCATCCCCGATGCGATATGCTTCGGCCCATGTCCGCACCGGCTTCACGTCCCGACGATTCGCAGCGCAACACCCCCGGCCACCATGCCTCACCCGACCGCCTGGTCGATCTGCCCCGCCTCTTGACGGACTATTACGCCCTGACGCCGGACCCGGCGAATGCAGCCGAGCGAGTCAGCTTCGGCACCAGTGGACATCGCGGGTCGTCGTTCCACGCAAGCTTCAACGACGACCACATCGCGGCCATCACGCAGGCCATCTGCGAGTACCGCCGCGACCAGGGCACGACCGGTCCCCTGTTTCTCGCCAAGGACACCCACGCACTCTCCGAGCCCGCGTTTACGACGGCGCTGGAGGTGCTTGCGGCCAACGAGGTGGAGGTGCTGATCGATGGCGACCTGGGCTACACGCCCACGCCGGCACTGTCGCACGCGATTTTGAAGTACAACGCCAACAACAAGGTGCACAAGGCCGACGGCGTCGTGATCACGCCCTCGCACAATCCTCCGGAGGATGGCGGCTTCAAGTACAACCCGACCACCGGCGGGCCTGCCGACACAAGCGCGACGAAATGGATTCAGGACCGGGCTAATGCCCTGCTGGAGGCCAAGCTGGCTGGCGTGCATCGTGTGCTGTACCGCGACGCCCTGAACGCCGACACGACCCTGCGCCATGACTTCATCGACAGCTACGTCTCCGACCTCGGCACGGTGCTGAATCTCGACCTGCTGAAGGGCAGCACGCTGAAGCTTGCCGTGGATCCGCTGGGTGGCGCCGGTGTGGCGTACTGGCCGGCCATTGCCGAGCTGTATGGGCTGGACATTGACGTCCTGAACCCCTACGTCGACCCGACTTTCCGCTTCATGACGCTGGACTGGGATGGACGCATTCGGATGGATTGCTCGTCGCCGGATGCGATGGCGAGCATGATTCAAAACAAAGATCGCTTCGATGTAGCGTGGGCCTGCGATACCGACCATGACCGGCACGGCATCGTGACGCGCTCAACCGGTCTGCTGAACCCCAACCACTACCTTGCGGTGTGCATACAGTACCTGTTTACGCATCGGCCCGGATGGAGCGAGAGGGTGGGCATTGGCAAGACGCTGGTTTCGTCGTCCATGATCGATCGCGTCGCTAAGGGGCTGGGTCGGCGCATGCTGGAAGTTCCCGTGGGCTTCAAGTGGTTTGTCGACGGCCTGCTGGATGGGACGTTGGGCTTTGTGGGCGAGGAGTCCGCCGGCGCCACGTTTCTGCGCAAGGATGGCGGTGTGTGGTCAACCGATAAGGATGGCCTGATCTGCGGGCTACTCGCGGCAGAGATGACGGCGGCCACCGGCAAGGATCCGGGCCAGCTGTACCGCGAGCTGACCGCGAAGTTTGGATCGCCGGTCTACCAGCGCGTCGATGCGGCTTGCAGCAAGGAAGACAAGGCAAAACTGGCGAAGCTTTCGCCCTCGCAGGTGTCGGCGAAGGAACTTGCCGGCGACCCCATCACGGCGATCCTTACTGAAGCGCCGGGCAATCACGCGGCCATCGGCGGGCTGAAGGTGACCACGGAGACTGGCTGGTTCGCAGCTCGGCCATCTGGTACGGAGGACGTATACAAGATCTACGCTGAGAGCTTCAACGGGCCGGAGCACCTGAAAAAGATCCAGGAAGAGGCCAAGGCGCTGGTCACTGCCGCGCTGGGGGGTTGATCCCCTAGAGGGGCGCTGCGGGCTCATCTGGCCGCGCGCTCCGGCGGTTTGCCAAAGTTTGGTCCTGTAAATCGTTCGCAGCGGCGTATTCTGTGGTCAATTACGCTCCGCTACGCGCTGTTTCGGCCGAGGATGACCATGGTTCTGCACACACTGCAGATTGAACACACCTACCTTCTCCTGGTTTACACGTTGCTTGCCCTGGCGAACGCCCGTCTGCAGAAAGGCATGCAGGGCGTCAACCTTTTTGTTCTGTACAACGCCCTGGCGCTCCTGGGGTCTGTCGCGGTCGTGATGCGCGGCGATATCCCTGACTTCCTGTCCATCGTCGTGGGCAACGTCTGCGTGATGGCCGGCTACACCGCGCTGTATGCCTCGTTGAATCGGTTCTTTCCCTTTCCCCGCAAACAGCACGCGGTTGCGTTGGGATGGCTGAGCGTGGGTGTCGTGAGCATGGTGTGGCTGGGGGCGTGGCATCCGGATACGGGGGCGCGCCTGCTGCTCTTCAGTGCGGTGCTGGGCCTGCAACAACTGCACCTGGCTGCCCTGCTGCTGTTTGGCCCAGGGACGCGACGCCGCCTGAGCTGGATGCCCATTACCTTTCTGCTGGCAATGGCTGTTGCGAACGCCGTCCGCGTCACGGCCGTCCTGCGGAGCGGAGCTCCGGCGGACTACCGCGCTGCCGGGCCCATTCTGGCGGCGATCGTACTTGCCAATGCCTGCCTGCAATGTGGCCTGATGGTGTCGTATGTGTGGATGACGGCGGCACAGCTGCGGGGCGATCTCGAACGGCTGGCCAACGCCGATCCCCTGACCGGTTTGCTGAACCGTCGTGCCCTCGAGACGGCTGCATTGCAGAGGGTGAAGGCACTGAGCGAGGCTTTCGTCTTCTCGGTCATTCTGCTGGATCTTGACTGCTACAAGCCAATCAACGATCGGCTTGGCCATGCGGCAGGCGATCAGGCGCTGATCGCCGTTGCACAGCTTCTCTCCCGGGAGCTGGGACATCGCGGCTCTGTTGCGCGGACCGGCGGTGACGAGTTTATGGCGTTGCTGCCGGGTGCCTCGGCAGAGCAGGCGATGGTCCTCGCAGAGGAGATTCGGCTGGTGCTGAAGCAATCGGATCTAGGTCTGGGGAAACCGGATGTGCGGGTCACGGGAAGCTTCGGTGTCGCCGAAGCGGTGCACGGGCAAAGCTGGGATGAGCTGTGCCGCCGCTGCGACCGCGCCCTGTACGTGGTCAAAGGCCAGGGCGGCAACGCTGTGCACTGTGACAACGCAGCTGCCCCCACATCAATGGAAGAGTACTTTCTGGCAATTCGGTGAAACGCCGGCTTGACTCCGGCATCTACTCTCCGTAGGCTGGGAAAACCGAAATGAAACAGACCCTCACCGTCGCTGCGTTGTGTTGCATGTGTTGTCACATGCCGCGCTGTCGCGCCGGTGCCCGCCTGCTCTAGCGAGCTTCTCAGTTACTCGCACTAGAGGCCTCCCAAGCACCCACGCACAGCTCATCCGAGCATAGCGTGGGTTTTCTGCTTATGGCCCACGCTCTCCAGCACACAGCGAAGCCATACCCCAGGAGACGCATGGAACACCTTCAAAGCAGCACCGCAGTTTCGGCCCACAGCAAGCTCGGATTCAATGTCGATACTGCGGCCATCGTGATTGCACTGGCGTTTGCAGCCCTTATACGGCTGAACGTCATTCACCACATCGGCTGGTAAGTCATTTCGCCGACGACACAAGTGCTTCCAGAATCTTCCCCCACGCTCGGCATAAAGATCGTCTCGCGGCCGCGACAGATTTTGGATCTGCTGCCCGGCACGGCGTTGCTCTTCGGCATCGGGCTGGCGGGTAAGGTGCTGGAGAGCTTCTGCACCTGGCTACGTACCGCGCATGGCATCCCGGCGCCGCATGTGGAGTATGTTCTGTGGGCTATCGTGCTCGGCCTGCTGATCTCCAACGTGGGCACCGTGCCGCGCATCTTTCGGCCAGGCATAGCCACCTATGAGCTTTGGCTGAAGCTGGGCATCGTGCTGGTGGGGGCGAAGTTTCTGTTCGCCGATATGCTGCACCTCGGGGGACTGTCCCTGGGGCTTGTGTTCGTGGAGTTGATTCTTTCTCTGAGCGTGATGACGCTGCTGGGCAAGCTCTTTCGTCTGCCGCCCAAGCTGACCTCCCTGCTCGCCATCGGCAGTTCTATCTGTGGTGTTACGGCGATCATGGCGGCACAGGGTGCCATCGAGCCCGATGAGGAAGACACATCCACCGCGATCGCCGCGATTTTGACGCTTGGCGCGATTGCGTTGTTTACCTTTCCTGCTATCGGGCATGCGTTGCACATGGGCCAGCAGTCGTATGGCATATGGACAGGGCTTGCCGTGGACAACACGGCCGAGGCTACGGTCACCGGCGCGCTTTATGGCGATGAGGCCGGGCGTTTTGCCGTGCTTGCAAAGACCGCGCGCTCTGCCTTTATCGGCTTCGTTGTGCTGGGCTATGCCGTGTACTGGGCTTCACGCGGCCAGGCACATCGCGTGGAGAACAAGGCGCTGTTTCTCTGGCAGAAGTTTCCGAAGTTCATCCTGGGCTTCGTCGCCATCTCGGTTCTTGCAACGTCAGGATTTTTTACCAAGGGCCAGTTAACGTCACTATCGAACCTGTCGAAGTGGGCATTTCTGCCCGCCTTTGCCGGGGTTGGGCTGCGTACCCGGTTGCGCGACCTGGTGAATCAGGGCTGGCGGCCTATCCTGGTCGGCGTGCTGGGCGAAATCTTCATTGCCCTGGTCACGTTGGGGCTGGTGTTTGGTGCCGTGCACTTTGGAGGCATGTGATGATGCTCATCCGCTGCATGCATCGTTGTTGTTGTCGTTGCTGTCTTCCCTCTCTCTGACGCGACGTCGTTCTTAAAACAGCTACACATGGCCCCCGACTGGGCCTGGCTGCTTCGCCAACACATTTACAGGAGACTCATGCTTCACTCGACCCGTGCGCCCCGGCGCTCTGCGGTGACCCTTTCCGTGACTGCGCTCACCGCTTTCTCCGCATCGTTTATGCTTCCTGCCCCGGCACACGCGCAGGTGGTTGGCGGCACCATCAGCGGCACCGTTCTTGACCCCACCGGGGCCGTCGTTCCGGGCGCGCAGGTGCTGGTTCGCAACACGGATACCGGCACGGAGCGCAGTGCGGTAACGGACAGCGGTGGCCGTTTCAGTGCGCCGTCAATCCCTGTGGGCTCCTATCGGATTACGGTGCAGGCGGCCAACTTCAGCGCGTACGAGCGAAAGAGCGTGACGCTCACAGTGGGTCAATCGCTCGACTTGCCGTTGAAGCTCGCCATTGCCGGTAACGAGGTCGTGACGGTGGACGAGACGCCCTCAACCGTCAACACCTCGACCGAGCAGACGGCAGGCGTGATCAACGCAAGGCAGATCAAAGAGCTGCCTTTGAATGGCCGCTCCTACGACCAGCTGTTGACGCTGAACCCGGGGGTGGTGAACTACTCGCAGCAACGCTCCGGGGGCACAGGCACCTCGAACTCCTCGGTGGGCAACATGTTTGCCGTGGCTGGCCGCCGGCCACAGGACAATCTCTTCCTGCTGAATGGCATCGAGTACACGGGCGCCTCGCTGATCAACAACACCCCGGGTGGAACGAGCGGACAGCTGCTGGGCATTGACGGTGTGCGCGAGTTCAACGTGGTCTCGGACAGCTATTCGGCCGCGTATGGCAAGCGCGAAGGCGCACAGGTTTCCATCGTTACGGCCTCGGGCACCAACACGCTGCATGGCTCTGCGTATGAGTTCCTGCGCAACAGCTATTTCGACGCGCGCAACTACTTTGACCAGGCACGCATACCGAACTTCCAGCGCAACGACTTCGGCGGTGCCCTCGGCGGCCCGCTTCGCAAGGACAAGCTGTTTCTGTTCGCAAACTATGAGGGCTATCGGCAGAACCT
>CAXTVC010000029.1:0-12606 GCA_964247615.1 uncultured Acidobacteriaceae bacterium | reverse complement strand
GTCGACGATTCTGACGCGCACACGCCGACACAGAATCCTTATTCCCTGATCGATGAATACCTGCGCGAGCAGGTGCTGAGCGCGCAGGAACAGCACGTGTTTTCGGCGCGTCTGTTGAATACGGCGCGGGTCGGCTACTCGCGTGCTAGCTTCCTGTTTCTAGGCTCCGTCTCCCCGGACCTCCAGGCCGAGACAACCACCTTTGTGCCGGGCAAGCCAACGGGCACCATCGTTATTGCAGGCTCCACGGCTTCGAACGGAGCGTCCCAGATCACCGCGGCAGGCGCCAATGTCGGCGCGAACAACGCGATCGTGCGCAACCTGTACACCTTTGATGACCACATCTTTTACACGCGCGGCAGGCACCAGATCGAGGCCGGCGTATGGCTGCAGCGTCTGCAATCCAATGACAATCTCGCGCAGAACCAGTATGGGCAGGCATCGTTTGCGTCGCTGCAGACGTTTCTTGCCGGCACCATCAAGACCTTCTCGGTCGTGCCGCAACCCACAGAGCTTGCCTGGCGTTCACTGTTTGCTGCGGCGTATCTCGAAGACACCTTTCACGTCACACCACGCCTCGAGGTGCGAGCCGGTTTCCGCTCCGAGCACACCACGGGCTGGAATGAGGACCATGGCCGCGCCGGCGTGTACACGTTCACAAACGGCGTGATCAACACCGATCCCGTTACGGGCACGGCAGGTCTGCTCACCAATCGCGCCCTCTTTCTTCCCGAACCCCGCTTGGGACTGGCATGGAATGCCTTTGGCGATGGCACCACCAGCGTGCGCGCCTCGGTGGGCCTGCACCACTCGTTGCTGGATAACCTTGACTACCGCTTCGATCAGGCCGCACCGTTCAACACCACGCTCAGCTATGCAGGCAGCACGGTGGCTGCGCCCACCAGCGGTAAGTCGACGATCTCGCCATCTACAGTGCAGACCGACATGAGCACCCCCGCTGTGCTGGCCTACACCGTTCGCATTGAGCAGCAGCTGGCGCGCGGGACCTCACTGACCGTGGGCTACATCGGCTCGCACGCGTATCACCAGATCTTCTCCGGCGATCTGAATGAGCCTGCCTATGTGGTCTGCCCGGACCCGGCGTGCACGGCGAGCAAAGAGAACCTCGCGGACGGAACGGTCTTCTATCCCACGGCCATCAAGGCCAATCCTGCCCTTGCCAATACGACCTCGTGGTTCTCCGGTGGATCGGCCAACTACAACGGGCTTATCGTCGATGTGCGACGCGAGCTGGCGCACGGCCTGCAGGTGCGCGCAAACTACACGTGGGCAAAAAACCTGGATGATGGCTCGGCGTGGAATACGTCGGTCTCTGCGAATACACCGGCCTTTGTTGCGGTTCCGTCGTTGCCGCATCTCGACTACGGCTCGGCTGCCACGGATATACGACACAGCTTTGCGGTGAACGGCACTTATGAGCTGCCGTTCGGCAATGGGCAGTTCTTCTTCGCGAAGACAGGTGCCTTCACCAGCCGCTTCATCTCGGGCTGGCAGCTGGCCACGATTGCGAACCTGCAGACCGGCTTTCCGTTCAGCCCGCAGCTCGGCTACAACCCCACCAACTCCGGCGATACGCGCAACCCTGTGCGGCCGAACGTGAACGCCAGCTTCCGCGGAGACACCTATACACGCGGGACAACAGCCACACGCGTAACACGCTTCTTCAACCCCAACGCGTTTGCGCCACCGGCCGCGGGAGCTGTGGGCAATGTACGGCGCGATACGCTGACGGGCCCCGGATACGCGGACTGGGATCTGTCGCTGCTGAAATCAACGCAGATCAACGAGGCCGTGCGGCTGCAGTTGCGTGCGGAGATCTTCAATATCCTGAATCACACGAACCTGTCCACACCCAACGAGGTCGTGTACACGTCAGCCACGCAGCAAAGTCCAACCGCCGGCGTCATCACATCAACTACGGGTACAAGCCGGCAAATTCAGCTTGGGCTCAAGCTGCTGTTCTAACTGTTCCGCAAAGGAAGAAGGGCGAAGACACTCATGTCTTCGCCCTTCTTTGCAGATCTCTTCTTACTTAGGATTGGTTGCCCCCCAGGGATTCGAACCCCGATCGAGCGAGTCAGAGTCGCTAGTCCTACCATTGAACGAGGGGGCAACATTGATAAATTAGCGGCGGTCGGAGCCCTGGCGGGGTAGCGGGCAACATCGACCACCTGTTTGAGAGTACAGCCAAGCCGGTTCTGGGTCAACCGGGAGAGCTACTCTTCGCGAAGAACTTCCAGCGGCTTTTGCCCCAGCACACGATTACTCGCGAGCCAGCCACACACGATCGTCAACAGGCCCGCGCCCAGCCACGCTGCCAGCGTAAGACCAGGCTGAAAGTGGTAATCAAAGTGCAACGCCCGCTTCAGTAACAAGCGTGACGCGATGTTCGCAAACAGCAGACCTACAGCGCCTGAGATCAGGCCCAGCGTCGCGAATTCGATGGAAAAGATCGTTGCAATGCGGGGCCGTGTGGCCCCGAGCGTCTTCAGCACCACCACCTCGCGAATGCGTCGATAGCGCGTGCCCGCGATGGCGCTTGCAAGAATCACTACGCCGGCAAAGACAGAGAACGCCGCAAGGAACTGGATCACGTTGACGATCTGCAGCACGGCCTGCCGTACTGTCTCCACCGTGGCCGCGACGTCAATCACGGTCACCGACGGAAAGTGTTGATAGAGCGCGCGGCGGACCTCCCCGGTAGATGCAGGATCCGCATGAATGCCCCCGTACCAGACGGCGGGCAGGTTGTGCAGTGCGGGCTCTGGCAGCACAAATGAGGCGCGCGAAAAAGCATGTTGCGAGTCGGGCTCAAACAAAGCAACCACCTTCGCCGAGAACTCGCTTCCCTGCGCGGAGATGCCGATGGTTCCGCCGGTCTGCACGTCCAGAAACTTCGCCTCGGCGCGGTCGATTGCGATGATCGGCTGCTTCGCGGAAGCCGCGGCCTGCTCCGAAGTCCACCACTTGCCATCGATCACCCGATCGCCAATAGGAGGTTCACCCGGCGTGAGCGCGTAGGTCAGGTTTATGTTGCCGAACCCGCGCCGGCGCATCTGCGGCAGCTTGAGATCAGCTAGTGCGGTTCCGTTCACCGAGGTGATGCGGCCGCCGATTACGGGCAGAATCTCGGGCGTGCCCTGCACATGCGGCACGTGCGTCAACAAGGACCGCACCGCACCCACCTCGTCCGGGCTGATATCGATCATGAACAGATTCGGCAGCTTGCTCAACGAGGTCGCCGAGATGTCACTCACCACCGCATGCTGCACGGTGTAAACCGTCGCGATCTGCATGACGCCAAGGCCCAGCGCAGCCAGCAGCGCAGCCGACGGATTGCCGGGACGGTAGAGGTTCGCCAGGCCATGACGCAGCGAGGAAGGCAGGCTGAGCCGTGTGCGGTTCAACGCGGCTTTCAGCAGCGCAAGCAGGGCGGAAGCCAGCCCCAGGAGAACCAGCAGTGCCGCGGCTAGACCGAAGCCAAAGATGCTGCCAATCTGACGCGACGCAGACACCCGCGTCGCCAGGAGCACCAGGCCAACGAGGATCACGGCAAATGCAACGACCTGCACACCGGAGCCGCGCAGCCGCTGCATGATGCGTTCTGCAAAGGGGTCGTCGGAGGTCTCCACGGCACGGCGCAGGATCAGGATCGGCCGCACGCCGCGGATGTCGAGCAGCGGCGGCAGGCTGAACAGCAACGTGGTCAGCACACCCGCGGTGAGCCCCAGCAGCAGGGACCCGGGGTCCAGGCGGAAGGTGGGCGTCAGGTGCAACAGCCGCGCGAGAAACAACGGCATCGCGAGCTGCACACCAAAGCCCAGCAGCACCCCAAGCAAGCCACCAGCCAGGCCCAGCAACACCGTCTGCAGCAGGTAGATCTTCATCACCTGCGCCGATCCAGCGCCGAGCGACTTCATGATGGCAATGGAATCCATGCGCTGCGCCAGGTGAGCACGGATGGCCATCGCCACACCGATCGCGCCCAGCACCAGGGCCACCAGTGACATCAGCGAGAGCATCCCGGTTGCCCCATCGAGAGCCCGCGTGAGGCTTTCATTCGCTTCGCGATAGTCCGCCACCTGCGCGTCAGGTAAGGCCGTTTGCAGGTCGGCCTTGGCATGTGCGATGGCCTCATCCGAGGCCGGCTTGCCCGCTGCCGGCGATGGCAAACGCACCAGCACACGCCGCGTTGCGCGTGAGCCCGGTGCGAGAAGTCCCGTTTGTTCCAGCGCCGCTTGCGAGATCAACACGCGCGGCCCTGCAGCGAACGATCCACTCAGCCGGTCAGGCTCCTCCTGCACCACGGCCGCGATGCGGAACAGGTGATCGTTCAACCGGATCGAGTCTCCGACGCGCAGATGCAACCGCAAAAGCAGATCGTCGCCAACTGCCACGCTCGTATCCGTCACAGCCTGCGAGAGCGGCATCGCTGGCGACAGGACCACGGAGCCGTAGAACGGATAGCGTGAAGGCTCAATCGCCTTCAGCGAAACAAGCAACGGATCGAGCGATGTGGAGGCCGAGGCCATCGATAACAACTCGGTCACCGGTGTGGTCTCTGCATGATCCGCGGCAATAAAGTGCGCCAAGCCGCTGGACTCCTGTGGCGTAAGGTCCTGGTTCGTACGCGCCGCAAGATCGGCGGCCATGATGGTCCGCGCACGCGACAGCAGCATGGAACGGAACGCGGCCGAGAAGCCCTGCACGCCCGTCAGCGCGGCCACCCCGATGGCTACGGACAGGACCACAAAAGCAAATTTGCCGCGCGAGGAACGTAGTTCGCGCGTTGCTATACGGGCAGCTGTTGCGAAAGATAAGCGGGCCATGGACTAGACCTCGGCCAAGGGCGGATGCCCTGTAGTCCGCTCGTCCGCGATGACGAGACCGTCACGCAAGACGATCCGCCGCCCGGCATGCGCGGCCAGCGCGGGATCGTGCGTGACCAGCACCAGCGTTGTACCCTCGGCCTGATTCAGGCGCAGCAGCAGATCAAGGATCATGCTGCCATTTGCGGAGTCCAGATTGCCCGTGGGTTCATCGGCCAGCACAATCGGCGGCTTCAGGATGAACGCTCTCGCCAAGGCAACACGCTGCTGTTCGCCGCCGGAAAGCTGCACCGGATAGTGATCCGCCCGTGCACTCAGGCCCACTGAATCAAGCAACGTCCGCGCACGCTCCAGCCCCGCCTTCAGGTCCCCGCTCTCCTCGTTCAGCTCATACGGCAGCAGCACGTTTTCCAGCGCCGTCAGCGTAGGGATCAGCTGGTAGCTCTGGAAGACAAAGCCGATGGTGCGACCGCGGAGCTGCGCCAGTTGATTTTCCGGCAGGTAGCTGATGGACGTCCCGTTGAGCGAGACCGAACCCGATGTTGGGTTATCCAGCCCCGCCAGAAGGCCCAGCAGCGTCGACTTGCCGGAGCCGGACGCTCCCATGATCGCGACGAACTCACCGCGGTCTACAGTGAAATCGATGCCCTTCAAAATTTCCAGCGTGGTGGCGCCCGTGCGCAGGGACTTGCGCAGCCCTTCGACAAGAATCATGGCTGATGTGGACCCACCGGTCACCGCGGCGTTCGATGTTATTTGTGCGTTTGGCTGCAGGGAGGGAGTCCTCTGAATAGAATGGAGTACGTGAGATTTGTTCAAACTGTTCCCATCTTAGCGACACTTGCCGCCCTGATTCCCGTGGCACCGGCTTCCATGCGTGCTGTCAAGCCGACCGCGCCGGCTGTTCACGGAGCCGAAGCGGGTAGCCACGCCGACTCAGGAACCGGCAGGCCGCTGCTGGTCTGCTTCGGTGACAGCCTGACGGCCGGCGCGGGTGTAGACCCGGATGCAGCATACCCCGCCGTGCTGCAGCAACGCCTCGATCAGGCCGGCTACAGCTATCGCGTGGTGAACGCGGGCGTGAACGGCAATACCACCAAGGACGGTCTGGACCGGCTTCCGCAGGTGTTGGAACAGCATCCCCAGGTCGTGGTCGTTGAGTTCGGCGGCAACGATGGTCTGCGCGGTCTACCCATTGCGCAGACCCAGCGCAACCTCGATACCATCGTGGGGCGCCTGAAAGCCAGTGGCGCCAGGGTAGCCGTTGCCGGCATCACGCTGCCCCCACAGTACGGTGGCGAGTATATCCGTAGCTTCAACGCGATGTTTCCTGCCGTGGCGAGCAGAAACCATGTACCTCTGCTCCCTTTCGTGCTGCAGGACGTGTACGGCGTGCCTGGTGATATTCAGGACGACGGCATCCACGCTACAGCCAAGGGCAATCGGCAGGTCGCTGTGAATGTGCAGCAGCTCGTGACGCCATTGCTGAAGAAATAAGCTTTCAGCCGAGCACCACGATAGGCTGCACGAGCGTGCCTGCCACGCGCTGGGCAATCGCGAGAAGCTCCCTCGGGCTTGAAAAGATCTTCACCCTTGGTGCACGCGAGAACTCGGGCACATTGACCTGCATGCCATTGCGAATGCGGCCCGCTGTCGGTTCATCGACGATGACCGACGGCATCTCCGGCAGCAGTTGCCTTGGAGATATCAGCCGCTCTTCTATCGTTTCCGGCAGCAGCTGCTTGAGGGCGTCCAGCGGTATCGAATTAGCCAATGTGAACGGCCCAGCCGCCGTGCGCCGCAGGCTGGCCAGGTGCGCTCCACAACCCGCCAGCTGCCCAAGCTCATGTGCCACTGATCGCACGTATCCTCCGGAAGAGACATGCATCGCAAAGCTCGCGGTGTCCTCTTCGAGCGACTGCAGCGTGAAATCATGGATGTGGATCCGCGCTGGCTTTACGGGCACCTCTTTGCCCGCGCGCGCCAGCTTGTACGCGGGCACGCCATTGATCTTTTTGGCAGAAAACACAGGCGGAACCTGGTCGATCTCACCATGGAACGGCAGGGCCAATTCGCGCAGACGCTCCAGCGTGCAGGCCAGTTGCTGAGACGCTGAGGTCGCCTCCCCTTCGGCGTCGAAGGTGTCCGTGCTCCAGCCGAAGCGGATGGTGCCGGTGTAGTGCTTGTCGGCCATGTTCAGGAACTGCGCCAGCCGGGTGTATTTGCCCAGCAGCAGCGGCAGAACACCGGTCGCCATCGGATCCAGCGTGCCCAGATGCCCCACGGATCGCTCCCCCGTGGCGCGCCGCACGATGTTCACCACATCATGCGAGGTCATGCCCGCGGGCTTGTCCACCACCAGCAATCCGTTCATGCCCGTCCCTATCCCTTGCCCGCTCAACGGGACGGCTCAATCAGCGACAGGAACTCGTTGCGCGTCTGCATCTGTGTTTTAAAGACGCCCAGCATGGCGCTGGTCACCGTCTTCGAGAGTTGTTTCTGCACGCCCCGCATCATCATGCAAAGGTGCTGTGCCTCCATGGTGACGGCCACGCCCTGCGGCTGAATCGCGTTTTCGATGGCTTCGGCGATCTGCCTTGTCAATCGCTCCTGCACCTGTAGCCGCCGCGCATATACATCCACGATGCGCGGGATCTTGCTGAGCCCGATCACCTTGCCCTGTGGCACGTAGGACACGTGGACACGGCCAAAGAAGGGCAAAAGATGGTGCTCACACATGGAATAGAACTCTATGTCGCGCACAATGACCATCTCGTCATAGTCGACGTCGAACAGGGCGCCGTTGATGGCTTCCTCTACGGTCTGCGTGTAGCCGCGCGTGAAGAATTGCATGGACTTCTCCATGCGCTGCGGCGTGTTCACAAGGCCGTCGCGTGCGGGGTCCTCACCAATGCGCGTGAGCACCTCGGCGTAGATCTGGCTCAGGCTTGCGTCATGCAGCGAGAGGTGTTCTGCCCGCAGTGCCTGGGTGGCCGCAGTCTCTCCGGGGTGTTCCGGGCTTGGTGCCTCAAAAGGTTCTTTGGTCATCTTGCGGATGTGCAGTCTCTCTTCATGGCTTTCGCTCCAAGGCTAGCTTTTCTCGCCAAAGTAGTCGAACGCGTTGTTGTTCGTCTCTTCCACACGCAAACGCAACAGTTGCAATGGTCCACGTTCGGCGACGAAGGGCAACAGGATCTGCCAAAGCACCACGGCAAGGTTTTCGGTGCTGGGCACACTTCCCTGGAACGCTGGCTCGTCATTCAGGTTCGAAAAGTCGAAGCGCTCCAGCACCTCCCGCCGCACAAAGGTGTCCAGGTCCGCAAGGTTCACGACCATGCCACTTTCAGCGCTCACCGGTCCCTTTACCGTGACCTGCACCGTGTAATTGTGACCGTGGCCGAACGGGTTGTTGCACTTGCCGAAGAGCTCGCGATTGCGGTCGTCTGCGAGTCCCTCGACATGCAGGCGGTGCGATGCGCTGAAGCGATAGCGCCGGCTCAGCTCAGCCCGGGCTGCGGTGGGAACGGCAACACTCATGCACCCTCGCCATAGAAATCCGCAAACAGGTCCGGCGCTTCATAGACCCGCACGCGATGCAGAGCTGCACCGGGAATTTTGCCCTCAAGCCTATGCCAGATAGCTATGGCGATGTTCTCGGTAGTAGGCTGCACCGTCTGGAACTCGGGCACCTCATGGTTCAGGTGCCGATGGTCATAGACAGACACCACCTCACGCTCCATGATGTCCTTCAACTCCTTCAGGTCCACAACAAAGCCCGTCAGGGGATCCGTCTGCCCCTTCACCGTCACCTCCAGCGTGTAGTTGTGACCATGCCCGTGCCGGTTGGCACACTTGCCGAAGACGCGGCGGTTCTCTTCCTCGCTCCACGCGGGATTCCAGTAGAAATGGGCAGCGGCGAAGTCGGCTTTGCGGGTCAGCAGGATCATCTTGGGGTCACTTGGCAGGGCGTGTTGCAGTGTGTTGGATGCTGCGTGCTGGGTGGCGATGCGCGCTAGACGGGGCTCTACGTGCGGTATTCCCTGCCCTTCCAGGACACGCGATGCAACAGCCGGTGGCGCACGTAACTGGCCACCAGCAGGTACACAAACAGCGGTAGACCCAAGGGCGCCAGCGCGGAGGCAAGCACCGGAAAGTGCGCCCGTGCCACGCGTTGATAGAAGCGCAGCAGGGTGCGCGCCCAGAGCGCCAGCAGGGCCACGCGCTGCCACGTCACCAGGTAGGGCAGCAGCCAGATGAGCGATGGCAGAAGCAGCAAAATGATGTCCAACAAGCGCCACAGTGCGAGCCTGAGTGCGTGTGGAAACAGCAGCGCCAGGTTCTTCGTCCAACCCTCGATCATGTCACCGAAACCACGGTACATATGAGTCGAAAGTGCATCGGGCGCATAACGCAGGCGAATGCCGTGCTTCGCGCGCTTCATGTTGGCGGCAAGCTCCACGTCTTCCAGCACCGAGCGTCCCACCACGCGATGGCCGCCCACGGCGTAGTACGCCTCCCGCTCCGCGAGCAGAAACTGGCCATTTGCGGCCGCGATACGCTCCGCCGGGTCATTCACCTTGGCCGGAGGATACGTGCTGGCGAGCTCTGAGAAGACGAGCGGCATCAGCGTCCACTGCGCCAGGCCCGTCATCACCTGCCGCGGCGAATACGAAAGCAGCGAGACCCCGTGGCGGTCGGCTTCGTGCAGCCCCCGCCGCAGGTCGCCCGGCTCATGGCGCGTATCCGCATCGGTAAAAAGGAGCCAGCGGCCCTGTGAGGCCGCTGCGCCCATCCAGCAGGCATTGGTCTTGCCCGTAAACGCCCGCTGCTGCCCACGCAGCTCCAGCGCGGGCGCCCGCAGCACGTGCACCCCGGGATATCGCGCGGCAAACTCAGCGGCGATGGCATGGGTGCGATCGTCAGAGTGATCGTCCACGACCAGGATCTCCCAATCGGTTCCCAGGGCAAAGATGGGCTCATGCTGTACCACAAGCGTGTCCAGGCAGGCGGCCAGATTCCCCTCTTCATTGCGTGCGGGCACGATAACCGACAGCTCCAGCGGGGCCGGGGTCCTGGGCTCCGGCGCTACGGCCGCTTCCAAGGGAACAGGGGACGCAGGCCGCGGCTCCCCGTCAGAAAACAGACCCAGCACAGGCGTGTAGTTCGCGCCCGCCGGCCGCGCCGGTCTCAACTTTCCCTTGTCGCTTCCAGCCCCGTCTCGCACAGCTTCGTATGATAGAGCCATGCGGCTCGGCAAACGAATCAAGACGCTCCAGGCTTTCACGCTCGCCTGCGGGACCCTGCTGGCATCCGGCTGCGATCGCGGCGGCCACCCCGAGCAGCTGGGCCGGATCGCCCCCCAGTTCGCCCTCGACGACGGCCAGCACGCCGTGGACCTCCACGCGCTGCGCGGACAGGTCGTGGTGCTCAACTTCTGGGCAAGCTGGTGCGCGCCCTGCATCGCCGAAATGCCCTCCCTGCAGGCGCTGCAGGCGCAACTGCCGCAGGTCAGGATCATCGGCGTGGCCTTTGACGAGGACGCAGCCGCCTACGGCGCTTACCTCGCGCGCCAGCCTGTGTCGTTTCTCACCGTGCTCGACGCCGCGGGCACCGCGCACACCAGCTTCGGCACCTTTCGCCCACCGGAGACCTATGTGATCGACAAGGCCGGTGTCATCCGGCGCAAATACATCGGCGCGCAGGACTGGACCAGTCCGGAGATCGTCGACTCCCTGCGCAAGATGGCCGCAGCCTAGCCCGCTGTTCTTCGCTCCTGGCAGCCTGCCCTGCTACCATCCTGCTCATGACGCAGTTGGATACGATGTACCGCTACGGCCAGCCGCCGGGCGAAGCCACCGGCATGGCCCTGGGCAAGGTGCGCGAGGTGTACGGCATTCGCAGCCTCGTAGTGAATGAAGCCGACCACACCGTGCGTGTGGAGTTCGACGCCTCCCGCCTTACCGAAGCCGTGATCTATGGCCTTCTCCGGCGCACCGGGCTGGAACTGCTGGAGCGCGTCTCGTTGCTGCCCGACCAGACCCCGACCGAGCCTGCCACCACGCCTGCTGTCGCCAAGTAGTCGAGGGCTTGATCAAAGCCGGCTGAAATCAAAGTCCGGCTGGATCAAGCGTGGCTTGATCGCCGGCGCGCAGTTGAGTACACTGGACCAGTTGCCGTCGTGCAATGTGCGCCCGTAGCTCAGTGGATAGAGCAACTGGCTACGAACCAGTAGGCCGGAGGTTCGACTCCTTCCGGGCGCACCACATCCCCCCACAATCCATTGCGACATGCTAGCCGACCGGCAGAGTCTCCCCCTGCACGTGTCAATTCAACGGTGTATTCTCAATCAGGACCGTAGTGGTCTGGATTCGAGGAAATGCCAGCGTGACAGCCCTGAGCGACATGAAAGTCGGTGGTTCCGGTGTGCTGGAACGCGTGGATCTCCCCGCCGAGATCAGCGACCACCTGGCCCATCTTGGCTTCCTCCCCGGGGCCAGCCTCGAGGTGCTGCAGCGAGCGCCCGCCGGTGATCCCACCGTGTACCGGGTGGATGGCGTGGAAGTGGGTCTGCGCAATGAGACGGCCCGCCACATCCTCATCGAGCCATCGGCCCAGCCCCAAGTGACCCCAACGATCGCAGGGGAAGTCGTTCGATGAGCTGTCATGCCGTCGTCGAGGAACCTCTTCCAGAGTCTGCTTCACCGCGGGGCGGGGTGCGCACCGTTGCCCTTGTGGGACCTCCCAACTGCGGCAAGTCGACCCTCTTTAATCGGCTGACAGGCCTGCGCAACAAGGTCGCCAACTACCCCGGCGTCACCGTGGAGCACCACTCCGGCCGCATGAAGGGCATCGGCCGTGCCGACCTTACCTGCGTCGATCTCCCCGGCATCTACTCGCTCGCCACCTATTCCGAGGACGCCCGCGTTGCCGTCGACGTCCTCACCGGCCGCATGCCCGGCGTCGCACCGCCGGACGTCGTTCTGCTGGTGCTGGACTCCGTGCACATGAACCGGCAGCTCATGCTGGCGCAGACGGTGTTTTCGCTTGGCCTGCCCACCATGGTCCTGCTGAACATGAGCGACCTGCTGGAGCAGCGCGGGGGCAAGCTCGACCCGCTGTCGCTCTCCCAGGAACTCGGCCACCCGGTGGCTTTGATCTCCAGCGCCCGCGGCACGGGCATGGACCTCATCACCAGCTACCTGCACTCCGTAAGCGAGGCCGCCCGGGGCCCGGACGCCCGGCCACAGCCGCTGCGGCTGCCGGTGCTGCAGAGCCCCGCCGCCAGCCGCAAGTGGGCCTCCCAGGTCAGCCAGCGCACCAACTACCAGGCACCCGAGGCGCCACTGTGGACCAAGCGGCTCGACAAGGTTATGCTTCACCGCATCTGGGGTCCGCTGATTTTTCTCGCGGTCGTTATCACGGTCTTCCAGGTGGTCTTCTCGCTTGGCCAGCCTCTCAGCGACTGGATGACCAAGGTGCTCACCGCGGCCGGAGCCCATGCCGCCAACGCACTGCCGGACAACTGGTTGCGCCCGCTGCTCCGAGACGGTCTATGGAATGGCGTGCAGTCGGTGCTTGTCTTTTTGCCGCAAATCCTGCTGCTCTTCCTGTTCATCGGCATCCTGGAAGACTCCGGCTATCTCTCCCGGGCCGCCCTGATCGCCGACCGTGCCATGCGCGCCATCGGGCTCAATGGCAAGGCGTTTATCCCTCTGCTTTCGGCCTATGCCTGCGCCGTGCCGGCCATCATGGCCAC
>CAXTVC010000028.1:28687-37285 GCA_964247615.1 uncultured Acidobacteriaceae bacterium | reverse complement strand
GTAAACAGCCCCTTCGGCTCATAGGCTTCCGGCGCACGATCCAGCACAACGGCCGTCAGCTTGCCTTGCCTCATCACCTGATCGAACTCTGCGACCACCGGTCGGTACCGGCGGCCAAGCACCGCATCCAGCGCATCCATATCTGCGTGCAGCGGCTTACCTGCAAGAATGGCGTCATAGCTATGGTCGGTGACCCAGACATCGCCAGGTGTCTCCCGCAGAGCATTCACAAAGGCGGTCCGCGCCGCGAGATTGCCCGTCGGGATCTCCGCAGGCCGGTACAGGTGCGCCGCAAGCTGGACGAATGCAAGCAGCCATAACACTGCGGGCAGGGTCGCTTCCATCATCCCAAGTGGTTTGACTGACTGAGCTGACCCGGCAGGGAACTGCACCAGCAATCGATCCAGCGCCACGCCCGCAAGCACCGCGATCCACGCATACAGCGGAATCACCGCGTTCAGGTTCGCCCCCACATGCGCGCGAACAAACCAGATGGCCGCAGTGAGCAGCACGGACACGATCGCGAAATAGCTGCCGTCCCGCTCCCGCCAGCGCAGCTCTGTCCCCAGGGCAGCAAGAGCGATAAAACTGCACGCCACCGGCAAAGGCCCCAACAGATCCGCAAACGGAAACATGGCGGCCGTGTGGAACGACCACTTGATCACGCCGGTCGTGCCAAAGGCGTAGTAGGTAAACCATCCATGCGTGATCCGCTGCAGCCAGACGATCGACCCGGCCACGAGGGCTAGATAGACGCCCATGCCGGTCAGCATGCGGCGGGGCCGCCCCCACTCGATCAGAAACACGGCCATGCCCAGCGGAAGAAACGTCTGCTTGGTAAGGAACGCAAGCCACCACAGCACAGCGGCGCTGGCCGGATGTCCACGGCGCGTCAGCAGCAGCGCCGCCAGGAAGAAAAACAACGCGAGCGAGTCCACCCGGCCCACGTCGTACCAGGCCAGCACAAAGGGATACAGGCTTGCAAAGACCCCCGTTGCAAACAGCGCCGTAGCCCACCGCCGCGTCTCGTGAGAAACCAGCGCAAAGATCAGCCCAAAGCTGCCCAGCGTTGCGGCGACCGACACCAGGCGCGTCGCCGCATATTGAATACCTACCAGCTTCGTCACGGCGGCGGACACGTAAAAGAACAGCGGCGCGTACAGAAAAGGAGCCCATTCGAGGCTGGGCGGCGAGTACAGCGCATAGCCATGCCGCAGTCGCCACACGGAGGTCAGCATCCCGCTTTCCATGCGGTCGACCTCAAACGGATAGTGCAGCCGCCGCCACGCCACCCACAGGAAAAGCAGAACAAACAGGGCCGAAAAGGCCAGGGTAAGCCCACGCAGAAGGGGGACACCTCTGCGGTCAAAGCTGCGGAGCATGCCGAGATTCTACATTGCTCCACCTGGCTATCTACTGACGGCATGCCCGCGGCATTCTCATCCGCAACGCGATCTTGATTGCTGTGCTCACGGCGTAGGCCGATACGCCGCCACGGCGCCTGCCTCGCTCGCCGTCACGCTCCGCCCCAGTGGGTACGCAAAAAAATTACTCCCACCCAGCTGCACCCACCCCTCCGGCTTCTCTGCGCTGTTCGGAAACAGGCTCACAATGTAGCGCAGCCCCATGCTCGCCAGCGGTGCCGTAACGGTGCGCTTGTCCGGGATGCCGTTCCATACCTCGACAGGGTTCGCTTCATCCGGCGTCTCGACCTCGCCCAGAATCTGCGTCCCGGCCAGCCGAGCCCAGTAAAAGTCGGTGTAGCAGGCAAGATCGCCCATGCAGGCCACCTTGTCCCCGGGCTGCAGCCCCAGCTTCTTCAGCGCTGCCGCCGCCGTAAAAATCTGCGTGTCAAAGCCCGGATGCCTCTGCTCCGGCAACGGCGTGTGCCGCCGACGATCGGCCAGGTACGTCACCGATTGACTCAGGGCGGTGCCAGCAAACAGCAGCACCAGCGCACTCGCCACCACGGGCACATACCCCGCATTTGTGCGTTGCTCCCCACGCACTCCCAGGCTTGCAAAGAGAGGTAGCACCACCAGCAGTAATGGCGCGGTCAGATAGCGGTCCTGCAGATCCACCGGCAGGTAAATCGCAAACATCAGCACGCCCCAGGCAATCGGTGCCAGAAACCACAGCGAGGCGCTCCATCCCGACCACCGTGTCGCTCCGGGAACTCTTTCCCGCGCTTGCCTCAGCCGCTGCGGCACCCCGGCGCCGAAGGCCAGCAGAACCGCCAACAGCACAAAGATCTCCGGACGCCCAAGCAGATATCGGAAGAACACCACCATGTTGCGTGCCAGCCGCGACCAATGTCCCGCCAGCCACACATGCGGCTTCAGCCCCAGCGTCCACCATGCTGGATCGAACCACAGCGGAAACGTCCCTTCGGGGTGCGCCGCGTAACTGTACGTCGGCGGTGCCGTGGCCAGCACGGTCTCCGGATGTAGAAAGGCCCCATCGGCATGACCAAGATCGTGGTGATACCACTCATGCCAGCGGCCCGTCATGTCAATGAAAAACGCATAGTTCAGCCGTGCCGACTCACCCGTCGTGAAGTGCCCCAGCTGCCGTGAAATTGCCACGATGTACGGACCGGCAATCAGGGCAAACAGCCCTGCAAACAGAGCCGTCCCGGCAAGGGAAAACCGCCGCTCTTCCCCGGAGCGCAGCGCCCCCGAAGCAAGCAGAGCCAGGACCAGCGCCAGCGATGGCAGAAAGGCGAATGACTTCGTCAGGTACGCGCATCCCAGCGTCACGCCCAGTGCCGCATAGATCCACAACTTCCTTGGCTCGACCACCTGCCGCACCAGCAACCCACCGGCACCGATCAGCAAAGCAAACAGCAGCGTATCGGATCGAGGCGCGGCCACCGGCAGCTCACGACCAAGACTCAGCGTCAGGAACGCCAAACCCAGCAGGTGCAGCGCACCATCCGGGATCGCGGAAGCCGGCTCGCTCGCCGCCCGTCCAGCTGCCCTCCACCCTGCACGCGCCTCTGTCAGGCCTGTCGTAAAAAAGACACAGGCCAGCATCGCAAACGCAAAGAGGAGCACATTCGCATAGCGCACCACCGCGAGCTCGGTCCACAACGACGGATGCGCCACGCGCTCCGCGGCGGCCAGCACCGCAGGGTACCCCGGGTTCCAGTAGCCATTCACCGCGAGCCCTGCGTGGTGCGTGTTCAGGGCCTCGGCCACGTCCAGAAATGCCGTCCCATCGCCATCCATGATGTAGCTGTCGTAGCGGGCATAGCCGACCGCAGCCAGAAGGAGAAGGAGCGCATAGGCCCAAAGCAGTTTGCGGCCAACGGTCCGAAACACGTACAACTCCTGGGGAAAGGTGCGTTCAGTATAGGGCAGCGCCGTCACGTTTCCCTTGCCAGGCTTCTTACTCGCGAGCCTCTGTGCGCTTCGGCAAGATGCCCGAAGGCGGCGCCGCACCCTCTCCCCACTCCACCTGGAAAGTGCCGGTATACCCAAAAAGCCGTCCCCAGCGGCGATTTGTCACGACAACCTCAATGCGAAAGCACCCCGCGGCATCGTCGTACCACTCGCAGACCTCCGCATACCCGCTCAGCGCCATAGGAAAGCGAAAGGCAAACGGCCCCTCGTAAAATCGCTGTTCTCCGGACCGCAACTGTACCCCTCTATTCGGGGCCACGCTCATTGCGATGTCGACCGCGAGGTGCTGGTGCGATCCCAGGTAGTCCACGATCATCCCGCGTTGTTCGCTGTAGATCATGTAGGCATCGAATCGCCGGCCACGGCCGACCTCAAACGTGCGCAGCCAGGTCACGGTCTCTCGCCCGAGGCTGTCCTTGTAGGCATAGTTCTGGATCGTGAACGGCACATCCTGCCCGCGTTCCGGAAACATGATGGCCCGCCATGTCCCAATCCAAAGAAACGGCAGCGTGTACCAGCGTCCGTGCCATACGCTCTGCATGGTGCCGCGGCCGACCGCACTCACGCCACTTTCACTATCGAAGCCGAAGCGTCGCTGGATCATGGGGTGCAGCCGCGCGAAAGCCTCCTTGCCCAGTGCGCGCTCATAGATCGAATATGACTCACTCATGTCGCCTTCCCATCGCTCCTGGCATGACGTCGCAGGCATCGCCCGGCAAAGGCACTATATCGCCACGCCCACCATCCGACCACGCTTAGCGCAAACACCGCAATGTTCAGCGTGACGGGGTTAAAGGCCGCCGTCAGGTACTCCGGCGAACGCAGCGCCACGCCTCCCAGCGCCACTACCATCACCACCGCCGTGACGGCCATGTACGCTCTCCACCGCCAGAACACAAGGCCAGCCAGGCCAAACGCCACTTCTGCTCCACCAAACCAGGGCAGCACTCCCGCGCTCACGCCGGCATCCCGCAGCATGCGCAGTTCGTCCTGCTGTTGAAACAGCAGCTTGGGCACAAGGCCATGCCATAGCCACACAAACACCACGGCCATCCGAGCCAGCCCATAGATAAGGCTGCACGTGCGGACTACCTCCGGTGGAACGTCTTCTTCCACCCACAGCCGCAGCCGATCAAAGCTCCAGGCCGTTGCCCAACCAATGATTGGCCTGAAGACAAGGTCCGCGACCCGTCCCGCAAAACCCCAGCGTGTCTGGTAGTCATACCAGGTAAAGAAACGCAGCCCTTCCGCAACCGGCACATACTTCCAGTAGCCGCTACCTTCTTCAATCAAAGACAATGGGCTCCCCGACCAGAAGCGCAGGGATGAAGTCTGCACCGATCCAGCTGTCTCGCGCGTTGCCACGGACTCCCCCGTGCCGCCGATGTCCAAACCGAAGCCAATCCGTGTCGTATAGAGGAATCGCTGCGGCTCATCGGCATCCATCCGCGGCAAATAACGTATCGAGGAGAAGCGCAGGTCCCATCGCTCGTGCAGTGCCGGGTCCTGGCTCAACGCCCACACGCGCTCCATCGTGCCCCTGATCGACGCTTCGACATAAAGGCCGCGTGCCATGCTCGCAGCCTAGCATTCGTTCGCGGGAAGGCGCATGTATGATTACGTCGTTCCACTACGAAGAGATTTGGAGGCCACTTTGAAGCTAAAAAAGACCCTGTTCACCTTGATCGCATTGCTGACGCTCTGGGGCGGTACCGCTCCGGCTCAAGCTCAATATCGTGGTCGCCACCCTCACCGCCGTCATTGCTTCTATCGCCACCACCGTCGCATCTGCCGGTACTACTGAGAGCACAGGGCCCTGCAGTGGGCCCTGTCGTTTCCAGCGTCAGTGAACTCAGTTCATCTCCTGCAGCACACCTGTCGTCTCGCGTGATGGTTGGTAGGTGCTGTCGCGTGTGTTTTTCTGCACAGTGATCGCCGCGAAGAGGCTCAGCATATAGGCCATGCTGTAGAAGCCCTTTTCCGCCAGGGTGATCGACGCGTTCCAGAGGCCGACAGCCGTCAACAGCAGGCAAAGCAACACGGAAATCCAGCTCAGCCCATAGTAGATATTTGTGACGGGAATGGCTTCCAGACGGTCACGCACGGCCTTCTGCACCGAGATGGCTGAAAACAGGCCATACATCAGCAGCGTGAAGAAAAGCCCCTTTGTGCTGAGCGGCATCGTTGCATTCCATAGCCCAAGGCTGAACCCGAGCGCACCAAGGAACAGGGCGACCCAGGACGCCCCGATAAACGCTGCCGACGGTTTGCGAACAGTCTCCATTGCACAACTCCTGCCAGGCAAGAAACCGCCCCTGTGCCCAGTGCCGACCATACTACCGCGATCGGCATCGGGCACCCGAGAAGTCAAAGAATGTAGCGGCTCAGATCCTGGTTCTGCACGATCGACGCCACCTGCTTCTCCACATACGCCTTGTCCACGCTGAACGTAAACTCCGGTCCGCTACTGCCAGCGGCACGCCGCGTCAACACTGGCGCCCCCTCTGCCGGCTGAGTCTCGTCCTTGGCCGCCTTCACCAGATCCGGCGCCTGGAAGCTGATCTCATCCAGCACCCGTTCCATGATGGTGTGCAGCCGCCGCGCCCCGATATTCTCGGTCGTCTCGTTCACCTCAAAGGCAAAGCGCGCCATCTCCGAAAGCGCCTCCGGCGTGAAATCCAGCGCTAGCCCTTCCGTCTCCAGCAGCGCCACGGACTGCTTCACGATCGAAGCTCGCGGCTCTGTCAGGATGCGCAGGAAGTCCTCTACAGTCAGCGGCTTCAGCTCCACGCGAATCGGGAAACGCCCCTGCAACTCCGGAATCAGATCGCTTGGCTTTGAGACATGGAACGCTCCCGCCGCGATGAACAGGATGTGATCGGTCGTCACAAAGCCATACTTCGTGTTGACCGTCGTCCCTTCCACAATCGGCAGGATGTCGCGCTGGACGCCCTCGCGGCTGATGTCCGGTCCATGCCCACCCTCGCGCCCGGCGATCTTGTCGATCTCATCCAGGAACACGATGCCCGAGTCCTCCACGCGCTCCACCGCCGTACGCGTGATCGAATCCATATCCAGCAGCCGCGCCTCTTCCTCCTGCACCAGGTAGTCGAAGGCATCCACCACCTTCATCGGCCGCTTGCGGGTACGCCCGCCCAGCATGCTCGAGAGCATGTCCTTGATGCCGTTCGCCTCGCCCTCATCCTGGTTGTTCGAGATCACCTCGATCTGCGGCTGCTGCCGGTCGCGTGTCTCCAGCTCCACCATCCGCTCGTCCAGCCGTCCCTCACGGAATTGCCCCCGCATCCGCTCGCGGTCACGCTGCTTCTCACCATCGTCCTTGGTCATCACGACCAGGTTCACCGGCTCGCCACTCGGCGTCAGCGACTCCGGGCTGAGGTGCTCTCGCGGCGGCACAATCTCGATCGTGCCTTCCGGCAGCGTGGCATCCGGCCTCGGCCGCATCTCCACCGCCGGCGCATTCGGATTGCCCTGGACGATCAGCATGTCCAGCAGGCGGTCCTCGGCGGCTGCCTCGGCGCGGTCTTCAATTTCTTCCAGCTTCTCTTCCCGCACCTCGTCGATTGCAATCTCCACCAGATCGCGCACCATCGACTCCACATCGCGGCCCACATAGCCTACCTCGGTAAACTTCGAGGCCTCCACCTTTAAAAACGGCGACTTCGTCAGCTTCGCCAGCCGCCGCGCAATCTCCGTCTTGCCCACACCGGTCGACCCGATCATCAGGATGTTCTTGGGCATGATCTCTTCGGCAATCTCCGGCGGCAGCTTCTGCCGCCGCGTACGATTCCGCAACGCCACAGCCACGGCACGCTTCGCCGCTGCCTGTCCCACCACATACTTGTCCAGTTCCAAAACGATCTCGCGCGGCGTCATCTCGTCCAGCGAGAGGGGCTGATCTTCGGCAGTGCCAGGTAAAAAAATTGCCATCAGGGTACGTGCAGCTCCACAACAGGTTGATTCAGGTTAGGGTTGCTGCGGCTGGCCGTTGGAGCTCAGCAGCAGCTTGAAGTCGGCAAGCACGCGGCCCACAGCATCAGAAAACGCCGGGTCCCGATTGCGCTTCAGAAATGCACCATTGATCTCTTCAGAAAAAGCCCACAGGGAGACATGCGTAACGGCGTCGGTGATGCCCAGTCGTATCTGCGGCGCGTTTAAGCCAGGAGCCTCTACAAAGCGAATACCCAGGACAATGTCCGCATTCTTGGGGTCATCCACAAGCCGGTACCGACCCCATTGCTGCATGCCCTGGTAGATCTCCGCATACGCTCGCTCCGGTCCGCCGCTATAGACCGAGGGAAACGCACTGACATCGCCCAGCTCAAACGACACAAAGGCTTTCTTGCCCAACAGAATCGGCGCGGGCACCGGTGCCGCCGCGGCGTTCACTGGGGCGTTCTTGCGTTGAGCCCCGCCTGTGGCACCGAACATCAGCAAGCCAGTGCCAACTGCAATCACGCCCAATACCCTATGCAGTCCCATGTCGCCTCGCGTCCCTACGCTGCCGTTCCAGCCTTCAACTCTTCAATCACGATCGACTGGTTCGAGTAGATACAAATATCGCCGGCAATCTTCATCGAACGCTCCACCACCTCGCGGGCACTCATCTGGGTGTTCTCGATCAGCGCCGTAGCCGCCGCCATCGCATACGTTCCGCCCGAACCAATCGTCGCAATGACCCCATCCCCGGTCGCATCCGGCTCAATCACATCGCCGTCACCCGACAGCAGGTACATGTGCTGTGCATCGGCCACGATCAGCAGCGCCTCCAGCTGACGCAGAATCTTGTCCGTGCGCCACTCCTTGGCCAGCTCCACGGCCGCACGGCCCAGCTGCCCACTGTACTGCTCCAGCTTGGCCTCAAACCGCGTAATCAGCGCAAAGGCATCCGCCGTCGAACCCGCAAATCCGGCCAGCACCTTGTCATTGCCCAGCCGGCGCAGCTTGCGCGCATTGCCCTTCATCACCGTGGCGCCCAGCGTCACCTGGCCATCGGCTGCCATCACCACCGCGTCGCCACGCCGCACACACAACACCGTGGTCGAGCGCACGTGCCGCCCCTGGGCTAAATCCAGCGGCTGCGCAATCTTTCCTGCTTTATCTTGCGAGCGCGCCAGGCGGCGCCGGCTCTGCGGAAACTTCTTCATAGGCACACAGAAGTATATCGCCGCAG
>CAXTVC010000028.1:26794-28587 GCA_964247615.1 uncultured Acidobacteriaceae bacterium | reverse complement strand
GCGGCGATATGCTCAAAGCGCAGCATATCCAGCAGCGGCACCTGGATCACTACCGCCCCCCAAAGATCCGGGTGCTGCGTCATCTCCACACCCATCAGCAGCCCACCATTGGACCCACCCTCGATCCCCAGGTGGGGCGTCGATGTGATCTTGCGCGTGATCAGGTCCTGTCCCACCGCCGCAAAGTCGTCATAGATCCGCTGCCGGTGCGTCTTCAGCCCCGCCTCATGCCACGCCGGCCCAAACTCGCCCCCGCCGCGGATGTTGGCCAGCACGAAGACGCCGCCCTTCTCCAGCCAAAGCTTGCCCAGTTCCGCCGAGTACGTCGGCGTCTCCGCCACCTCAAACCCGCCGTACGCATTCAGCAGCGTCGCGTTGCTGCCGTCCATCTTCCAGTCCTTCGGGTGCACCACGAAGTACGGAACCTTCGTCCCATCCTTGCTCGTCGCCTCAAACTGCTCCACGGTGTCCTTCGACCCATCGAACCGCGGCGGCTCGCTCTTGGCCACAGTCAGCGTGCCCTTGCCCGCGTCACCGAAGTACAGCGTACTCGGCGTCAGGAAGCCCGTCACTGAAAGGAAGAAGCGATCATCCGTCTCATTGGTCGAGGCAATCCGCACCGAGATGTTCTCCGGCAGGTCCAACTTCTGCTTCGACCAGCCCTCCGCACCCGGGGTGTAGATATACGCCCGCCCCTGCACCTTCTCCAGCGTCGTCAGCAGCACCCGCGAGTGCGCCACGGCCACGCCTTCCAGAAACTCCTGCTGCGTCGGCGCAAACACCACGGCCGGTTTCAGGTGCGCCGGATCCTTCAACACATCCGCCAGCTTCATCTCCAGCAAAGAGCCTTGGACAAAGCTCCGATCCTGGCCCTCCGGCTTCCAGTCCTCGCGGATCTCCACCAGCACCCGCCCATCCACCAGCCCCGCCACATCCGCCTTGGACGGTATGCCCAGGCGCTCCACACCGCGTGAGGTCTGCACAAAGTTCTGAAACTCAAAGAACGTCACACCGCGCGTAAACGTCACCAACTGGTGTCCCTGCGCATCATGCAGCACGTTCGCAGACGCCCCAAGCTGATCGGTGGCCGCGCCCCGGAAGACCTCTTTCGCACTGTCCAGAGGCGTTCCGCGCTTCCACTGCTTCACCACAAACGCATAGCCGGACTGCGTCATCGTCCCTGCACCCCAGTCCCGGTCCACCAGCAGGTTGTTCTTGTCCACCCAGCTCACGCCCTGCTTGCTGTGCGGCAGGGTCAGCCCACCCGGCACAAACTTGCCTGTCTTCAGGTTGAACTCGCGGTCCGTGCTCGCGTCCTCGCCACCCGCCGAAAGCGCCATCATGCAGAACTCGTCGCCCGGGTACAGGCAGCTCTCCCCATGCAGCACCCAGCCGGTCTTCTCCGCCTTGCCCAGCGCGTCCAGGTCGATCACCGTCTGCCAGTGCGGCTCCGCGGTCAGATAATCTGTCACGCTGGTCTTGCGATACAAGCCCCGTGCATGGTCCTTGTCGCGCCACAGGTTGTACACCTCATCCCCGCGTAACCCGGGTATCGGAAGCCGACGAGGGTCTTCTTCCACCTTCAATGCATCGTCTAAGAATGGCTTGTAGTGCGGATCCGCCTCCAGCACAGTCGCTGTCTTCGCGTTCTCCGCCTTTACCCATTCCATGGGACGCGATCCATTCGCGTCTTCCAGCCAAACGTACTTATCGTTCGTGTCAGCAGCAGGGCCCTGGGCGACCGTCTGGCCGTGAAGCGGAAGCACAGCAAGGGCCAGCGCAAACGAGGCAGC
>CAXTVC010000028.1:17580-26694 GCA_964247615.1 uncultured Acidobacteriaceae bacterium | reverse complement strand
TACTGCCCAGCGCCAGCCGGCAGTGGCGTTCCCACCTTGCGCACCGCGGCATCCACCACCGCAAACAGCAACTGGTCCGTATCCTGCTTGGCGGCAATCTTGATCATCGACCCCACGCGCTGGCCCGCGGCAGCCGACTCCGGCAGCTTCAGATTTCGGTTCTTCGCCGAAATCTCCGCCAACTGCGTCACCATCTCAAAGAACGTGGCCTCGTTCTTTCCACTCAGCAACCACGCCTGGTGCACAGTGGAAGTTAGCAGCTGATCGGAGGTCCAATTCTGGCTTCCAGCCTGCTGCCCGGATGCGGACGCAGGCGCGATCTGACCTGCTGTCTGCTGTGCCACGCACAGCGGAGCAGCAGTCAACAGAGCAATGCTGGCAATGGATATCAATTTCGAAAGTGTACGCATAGGGCTCCTTGTTTCGTTCTGTGTGGCGCGGAGTGTCACTCTAGCGCGGGTAATATCCGTTACCACGCTCATAGTCGTGGCGGCGCACGGTCTTCTGGTGTTGGTGGCCTGCGATCGCGCCAATGCCCGCACCAGCTCCTCCACCGATCAGCGCACCCTTCAGCCCGCCGCCAAAGATAGCTCCCAGCGCCGCTCCGCCGGCACCACCAATCAGGGCACCCCGGCCGGTACCAATGCCATGACCCTGGTTCCGGTCACCCCGCCCGTTGTTGTAATCATGGCCGTTGTTATAGGACCCGCCCCGTCCACCGTTGCGGGCTCCATTATAGAAATTCCCATGCTGATTGCCGTTGTTGTATTGCGCCTGCGAGACCGGTCCCAACATCAGGGGGAGGGCCATCACGGAAGCCATCCATAGCCGTGTTCGTGATCTGAGCATCCCTGCTCCTTCCAAAGCTGCGTGCCTGTGACTGTTGCAAACCGGCGCGGCTTTTCTCTCCTACGATGCGATGAACATGGGAGAGGAGGTTCACGTGCTGCCTTTTCCTCCCGGTTTCCGCGTCTTACCCGGCAGGAGAGAAGACCCAATGAACTATGTTCCGCTAGGTACCACCGGCGTGAAGGTATCGCCCATCTGCCTCGGCATGATGACCTATGGCTCAAAGAAATGGCGCGAATGGATTCTCGAAGAGGATGAATCTCGACCCTTCATTCAACGTTCGGTCGAGGCTGGCCTTAACTTCTTCGATACCGCCGACGTCTACTCGCTCGGCGAAAGCGAACGCATCACCGGCAAACTCCTCCGCGAGTTCATCCCCCGCCGCGACGACTACGTGCTCGCCACCAAGGTCTTCAACCCCATGAGCGACGCGCCCAACGACCGCGGCCTCTCGCGCAAGCACATCCTCTCCTCCATCGACAGCTCGCTTGATCGTCTCGGGGTCGACTACGTGGACCTCTACCAGATCCATCGCTTCGACCCGAGCACTCCCATCGAAGAAACCTGCGTAGCCCTCGATCAGGTTGTGAGCAGCGGCAAGGCGCTCTACCTCGGCGCATCCAGCATGTATGCCTGGCAGTTCGCAAAGATGCTCGCCTTCCAAAAGGCCAATGGCCTCGCCCAGTTCATCACCATGCAGAACCACTACAACCTCGTCTACCGCGAAGAAGAGCGCGAGATGATACCGCTCTGCCTCGACGAAGGTGTCGGCTGTATCCCTTGGAGCCCGCTCGCCCGCGGCTTCCTCACCGGCACCCGCAAGCGCGGCGACGGCAAATCCGAAACCACCCGCGCCCGTACTGATGACTTCGGCCACGGCCTCTACTACCGCGATACAGACTGGGACATCGTCGATCGCGTCGCCGAGGTCGCCGCCGCCCGCAATGTAAAACCCGCGCAGATCGCCCTCGCCTGGGTGATGGGGAAGCCCGGCATCAGCTCGCCCATCATCGGCGCCAGCAAAATGTATCAGCTCGACGAAGCCCTCGGCGCGCTCGATCTCAAACTGACCGACGACGAGATCAAGCGCCTCGAAGAGCCCTACGAACCCCATCCCATCCTGGGACACAACTAGGTTCCTATCCCCCGCAAAGGGGAGTGACGGCCTCCCCGTGGCCTCTTACTCTGGAGCCAATTCGGACCGCACGGCGCGTTCTGCGGAGTACGCGCCGTGTGCCTCCGGAGACCCACATCCCCGGCCGCAGCACACTCCTGTACGGCTATCTTTCGGCTCAAACAATCCCAGGATCCCCGCTTGCCGCTGAGTCGTTTCGCAAGCCCGTTGCAGCATCTTTGCCTGTGTCGGCGTGAAGCTCATGCCACACCACGCCGGCACAGACCTTTTGTGCTGCTCGCCCTCTGCTGGCTTGCCGCTGGAGTGGCATCGGCGCAAGTACCCGATCCGCAAAGGCAAGCCCTCGGCAGCCAGGCTGCTGCCACCGCGCAGGCCAGGCGCTTTCTCGCGGGCAGACAGGGTGCCATCCCGGCATCCTCACCCTCGATCAGCTCAACGCAACAGCCGGGAGCGTCCGCCCGCAAAAGTCTTCTCTCCGCCAGGCCGGCTGCCATCGCGGACCTCGCCGCCTCCTGGACACCCCTCGGCCCTGCCACCGTCACCTCGGCCCTGTACGGCGCCGTCACCGGTCGCGTCACCTCGGTAGCCCTCGATCCAAACGACATCACCGGCAACACCGTCTGGCTCGGTACCACCGGCGGCGGCGTCTGGCGCAGCACAAACGCCGCCGGCCCCCAGGGCTCCGTCACCTTCAAGCCCCTCACGGACACCCTCCCGGTCTTTGCCCAGAACGCGGGCACGGCTATCCTCCCGTCGCTCTCTATCGGTACCGTTGCCGTGCAGCCCTCCGCCAACCCCGTGGTGCTCGCGGGTACAGGCGATCCCAACGAATCCACCGACTCCTACTACGGCGAAGGCATCCTCCGCTCCGCCGACAACGGCCAGACCTGGACCCTCGCCGTGCAATCGTCAGACGGCGTTAACGGCAATCACTCCCTCGCCGGCCTCGCCACCGCCGGCCTCGCCTGGAGCTCCGCCACACCCTCGCTGGTCGTCGCCGCCATGACCACCTCCGCCGAGGGAGCCACCGTTGGGGTCAGCACCACGGGCACCACCCCCGGCCTGTATTACTCCTCCGACGCTGGCCAGACATGGCACATGGCCATGGTGCGCGACGGCACCCAATACATCCAGTACCCCTCCGTCATCGGCACCGCGCTCACCGGCGCACCCGCCACCTCCGTCGTCTGGAGCCCCCAACGCCAGCTCTTCCTCGCCGCAATCCAGTTCCACGGCTACTTCAGCTCCCCTGACGGCCAGAACTGGACCCGCCTCACCCATCAACCTGGCACCGGCCTCACGACCGCCAACTGCCCGTCGAACGCCATAGGGCAGGGAAGCATCAATTGCCCCATGCTCCGCGGCACTCTCGCGGTGCAGCCCACCACCGGCGATCTCTACGCCTTCACGATCGACGCCAACGACAACGATGACGGCATCTGGCAGGACCTCTGCAACATCGGGAGCAATGGGCAGTGCAACAACACGGCTCCCACCTTCACGACACGTATAGACGCCGGTGCGCTCGAGGTCGGTCAGGGCGCCGCAGGCAGCTCAACCCAGATCCCGCAAGGCAGCTACAACCTCTCCCTCGCCGCCGTCCCGTCCTCCGCAGGCACACTCCTCTTCGCAGGAGCCCTCGATCTCTATCGCTGCGTCATCGCTCCGGGTGCAAGCACCTGCAACTTCCGCAACACCACCAACGCCGGGGACGGCTGCAACGCGCCCGCCGCGGTCGCCCCCGCCCAGCACGCCCTCGCAGGCCTGGCGCTAGGCTCAGGCGGCCCCTTGCTCTACATCGGCAACGACGGCGGCCTCTGGCGCTCGACCGACGGCATCGCCCAGACCGGCTCCGCCTGCGCCTCCACCGACGCCGCCCACTTTCAGAACCTCAACGCCGCGGTAGGCTCCGGCGGATCCCTCGCCGAAATCGTCGGCTTCGCCCAGGACCCAAGCCAGAACAGCACCCTGCTCGCCGGTCTCGGCACCCTCGGCTCTGCCGCCAGCACCGCCGGCACGGGCACCGCGGCGTGGCCGCAGCTCTCCGGTGGCGAAGGCGGCTTTCCGCTCATCGATCAGGTATCGCCAGCCAACTGGTACGTCTCGATTGGCGCCGGCGTCAACCTCAAGTCCTGCACCCTCGGCGCAGCCTGCACAGCGGCCAACTTCGCCGGCTCGGCAGACATAGGCGCCATCCAGACTGCGTACGACGCAGCTCTCCTCGACGCACCCGTCCTCCTCGACCCCCAGGCCCCGACCAATCTCCTCACCGGCACCTGCAGAACCTGGCGCGGTCCAGCCGGAAGCGGCTCCGCCTGGAACTCCCTCGACGCCCTCAGCCCCGCCTTCGACAACGCCGGCACACCCTGCACAACGTCCAGTGCCCTCATCCGCTCGCTCGGCGCCGGCGGCCCGGTCAGCACCTCCGGCGCGACACCAAATCTCGGATCAAAGGCCCTTTATGCCGGGATGGCCGGCTCGCTGGACGGCGGCGGCACCCTCCCGGGCCACGTTTTCTTCACCAAATCCGCCGACACAGCCTCCGCCAGCCACCCGTGGATCGACATCACCGGCAGCCCGGTACAGAACGACACAATCGCCTTCAACGCCTCCGGCTTCGACATCTCCTCCGTGGTCGTCGACCCGCACGACAGCACCGGCGCCACGGTCTACGCCACCGTCATGGGCTTCGGCAGCGGCTCCCACGTTTACCGTTCCCTCGACTTCGGCGCGCACTGGAATCGCCTCGACGCCAACCTGCCCCTTGTGCCCGCCAACGCCCTCGTCGTCGATCCCAACGACGCCAACACCGTCTATGTCGCCATGGACACCGGCGTCTATGCAACGCAAGCCGTCGCTACCTGCCTCTCCCAGAACTGCTGGAGCCTGCTCGGCAGCGCCCTGCCCAACGCCCCGGTCACCGGGCTGCAGGCCGGCGCCCAGCTCCCCACCGGCGACGGCCGCGTCGGCATGCTGCGCGCCGGAACCTACGGCCGCGGCCTCTGGGAGACCCCGCTCCTCACCGCGCACAGCACCCTGCAGCCCGAGCTCAGCGCCTCCCCCTCAACCCTGAGCTTCCTGTCCCAGCCCGTACAAACCCAGAGCGACGCGCTCTCCGTCACGCTGCTCAGCTACGGCAATGCCCCGGTGCAGATCACCTCTGTCGTCATCACCGGCGACTTCGTCGAAACCGACACCTGCGCCGCGCAAACCCTCGCCGTCGGCGCCAACTGCACCATCTCCGTCCGCTTCGCCCCCACGGCTACCGGCGGCCGCTCCGGCCTGCTCACCGTCTACGGCAACATCCCCGGCGGTCAGGTCACCGTAGCCCTCTCCGGCACGGGCACCGCGCCCCCGTCGGTCGTCCTCACACCGCTGCAGGTCAGCTTCGCGCCCACACTCGTGCACCAGACCACCGCGTCGCAAATCGTCACCATCTCAAACACCGGTGGCAACCCCGCGACCCTGCAGACGCCGACCATTACGGGCGATTTCACCATCTCTGCCAACACCTGCGGCACCTCCTTGCCCTCTCAGGTAGGCTGCTCCATCGCCATCACCTTCACCCCCACGGCCAGCGGCTCGCGCACCGGCGTGCTCACGGTGGTCGATAGCGCAGGAACGCAAACAGCGCAGCTCATCGGCACAGGCCAAAGCCCCGCCACCGACACACTCAACCCCGCAAGCCTCACCTTCGGCCAGCAACAGACAGGCACAACCAGCGCAGCGCAACAGGTCACCCTCACCAACGCCGGGGATGTCCCCCTGACGCTCGTCACCGCCGTGGTCACCGGGGGCGACTTCGCAGCCACCAACAGCTGCGGCACCTCGCTCGCCGCCCACAGCAGCTGCGCTGTAAACGTCGTCTTCGTGCCCACCGCGGTCGGCACCCGCACCGGCACCCTGCAGGTCACCGATCAGTTCCGCATCCAGACCGTCCCACTCTCCGGTTCCGGCCTTGCCCCAGCGGGCGTCTCGCTCAGCCCCTCGGTCGTCAGCTTCGGCGCAGTAGGGGTAGGGCTCAACTCCGCCAGCACGCCGGTAGTCCTGACGAACAACGGCGGCGAACCCCTCCTGCTCACTTCCACCAAGCTCAGCGGCGACTTCAAAATCAGCTCGAGCACCTGTTCCACGTCTCTGCTGCCAGGCACGGCATGCACCTTCAACCTGTTCCTGGCCCCATCCACGCCCGGGCCCCTCACCGGCACCCTCGCCCTCACGGACAACACCACGCCCGGCACGCAAACGGTGTCCCTCAGCGGTACCGGCATCGACTTCACCCTTGCCGGGGATGGCCCCACCTCGCAGAGCGTCACCAGCGGCACGGTCGCCACTTTCCCGCTCCTGCTCAACTCAGTCGGTGGCATAAGCGGCGCCGTCGCCCTCACCTGCGGCGGCGCTCCAACCAACACCGTCTGCACCGTCAACCCGGCCTCGGCTCAACTGGGCGGCTCCGTCCCCGTGTCGGTCACCCTGCAAACGGGTCTGTCGACCTCCGCCCACCAGGCACCCGAGCAACAACACAGTCATACCGCGCAGATCCTGCTTTGCTTCTTTGCAATCCCGATCACCCTGTTCAGCGCCCGCAGCCGCGAACGGCTCCGACGTCCCAGCCTCATGCTTCTGCAGCTCGCCGCGTTTTCCCTGGCCATGAGCCTGCTCAGCGGCTGCGGCTCCACGAGGCTTATTCCATTAGGCGGCACAGGGGGCGGAGGCACCGGCATCGGAGGCTCCGCCCCCACCAGCCCCGGAACCTACCCCTTGACCATCACAGGCACCTGCGATGGCGTCACCCATACCTTGCAGCTCTCACTGACGGTCAACTAACGCCCTAACGGTCAATTAACGCCGATAGCCCTGAACGAGTCCTACGGCTCCACCGGTCTTCCCACAGCAACCTTCTCAAACACGATCATGTAGTCGTTCTGATCGGCCTTTGGGAAGTCATACAGGCCCACGTAGTGAAATCCCGCACGCTCTACCTCGCGGCGCACCACATCGGCATCAATGCCGTGGTCCGCCCCACTGCCGGGATGATCGATCACCCCCAACCGACCTCCTTGCTTTAGGGCGCGGTGCACGACCTCCAGCAGCACCGCGGGGTGCGCGACCTCGTGGTACACCCGCAGCATCAAGGTTGCGTCGAGGCTGTCGGGCGGTAGCTTCGGATCGTCGGGCGTTCCAAGCACCGGCGTGATCTGTGGCAGATTCTCACGTTGCGCCCGTTGCCGGATCGCGTCGATGGCATGCGAATTGATGTCCTCGGCCAGCACATGGCCCGTCGGCCCCACACGCTTGGCAGCCCGTACCGAGAACCACCCTCCACCCGCACCAATGTCGGCTACCGTGGAGCCCTTGTGCAGGTGCAGCGTGTCCAGCACGCGCTCGGTCTGCAGGAGCTTATCGCGATTCGGCTCTTCAAAGATGCTCAAATCGCCCGTGTACGGCGTACTGGTCGGGTGTTCGGGGGCTGGTGCAGGCGTTTGGCCCCGGAATCCCCCGGGAAACCCAATGCAGAGGACAGCAAGGAGCAGAGCGATTGATGGCAGGCGCATGAACGTTTAGACGCCAGCCAGTGGGCAAGCGGACAAGGGAACCGTCGGTCATCATCTTTTGCATCCGAGCCCGCCCACCGCGGCGTATAAGCGAGTGAACAACGATGACGATGGATCCGGTCGAATTTCGTAGATTGCTTGAAGAGCACCAGCGCATGGTGTTTGCCATTGCGCTGCGCATCGCCCGCGACCGGGGCACCGCCGAGGAGATCGCCCAGGACGTTTTTCTGGAACTCTTCCGCTCGGGAGACAAGATGCAGAGCGCCGACCACACACGTTTCTGGCTCCGCCGCGTAGCCGTCCACCGTGCCACGGACGCTCTGCGCCGCCAGTCACGGCAGCCCGAAGCCGCAGCGGAGGAGTGGATGGAAGATCAGCACGGCGGCTCGGCCGGGCAGTTGCCCACCCTCAACGACGGCGTAGTCTCCCGGCTGGAAGGCATGGTCGGCAGCCTGCCGGAGGCCATGCGGGTCGCTGTCGTGCTTCGCTACGGCGAAGACATGACGCCGGACGAGATCGGCCATCTGCTCGGGCAGCCCGTCCCCACCGTCAAAAGCAATCTCCAGCGCGGCCTCAAGCTGCTTCGGGGCAAAGCGGCCGTCACCATGAAGGAGTACGTACGTGAATAACGGCCCCGAGGACAAGAAATTCGACAGGGAAGTCACCCGCTCCGAGAGAGCCGAGGTCCAGGCTGCGGCTCCAGCCAACAATCACGGCAGCGACGATGCTGGCTTCGCTACGGAATCGTCCGACCCACAGTTGGAAGCGGCCCTGCGGCTTGCCCTGCGGCCGGAAATCCCGCCGGCCGGCTTTGCCGACCGTGTAATGGCCAGGGCGCTCGCGACAGAGCCGCAGGTGCAGGCCAGCAACGGTCAGGGCAAAACCAGTGATCCTGCCATAGTGCATAAGCCAAAGCTCCTGCACTGGCCCCAGAGCCGCCTCTGGATCACCGTCGCCGTCGCGGCCTCTCTGTTGGTCGGCATCTTTGAAGGCGGCGTTGCGCTGAAGCATGTGCGGGAGCAGCAACGCCGCATCGTCGAAGCCACAAAGCAATTCCAGACCACGGAGCGCATCACGGTTCACGCCCTGGCCCAGGCACGCGAGCAACTGCAGCGTGCCGGTGTACCTCTGACACTCGACTAAGAAGCCCGCCGGCGCAGCATCGTCGGATAAAGGGTTAGCAAGCAAAGCAGTACTGGACGGAACAGGAAGGAAAGGGACCATGAAAAACACATTGAGGACGACGGATAAGCGGTACCTGCTTTGCACTGCAGGTGCAATGGCTCTGACACTCTGCGCCACCGGGACCCTGTCCGCCCAGCAGCCGGTCCTTGCGGCCGCAGCCACACGCATCGTGCTTCACCGGATAGGCACAGCCCAGCTGGAGCCCACCGCACCCGAGCCTCCGCAAACCGGCGGAAACAACACGCCACAGCTCAAGGACGATCTCTTTGCCGGCACCGAAAAGTTCGCCAAGAACGCTACGGAGGCCAACGAAGTCGACATGGACCCGGACTCCCTCAATCTTGTCGGCGGCTCCGACGCCAAGCGCGCCCATCGCACCCTGCTCAACAC
>CAXTVC010000028.1:11212-17480 GCA_964247615.1 uncultured Acidobacteriaceae bacterium | reverse complement strand
GCCGCCACCGCTGAACTCAGCGCGGAAATGCCTCAATTAGGAGCGAATCTCGCGCAGCTCCACCTCGAAACTCCGATGGATCTGCACCTGCTCGAAGGGGAGTTGGACAACCTGCAACTCAAGCTCTCGCAGGAGCAGGGAAACGCTTTGCCTGGGGACTCGCAGCTCACGCTGGACTTGCAGGTTCCTCAAACGCCAACGGCTCCCTCAGTGCCATCCACTCCCGGCACTCCGGCAACGCCCCCTAACCCTACCGACCCCACATCTCCCACCGTGCCATCGGCTCCAACGGCCCCCGGTGTTCCCTCCGTCCCTGCAGTTCCTGAAGTCCCCGCAGCGCCCACAGCTCCCCAGGCACCCACGGCACCATCCGCGCCCACGGCTCCGTCCGCACCCACAGCGCCGTCCGCACCGTCGGTACCAGCGACGCCTTCAGTGCCCCCTGTACCCTTCGTACCCCACATCTAGCGCACGGGCCCACTGTCGCGTGGGCCTATTCTGCCCCAGCACCGAAGTGCCTCCCGGAGAAAGCCCATGCGTTCCGTTCCATCCGTCACGTCTGCCCTTCTGCTGCTTGCCGCCTCGGTGAGCTTCGCGCACACCCAGACCTCGGCTCCAGCCACGGAGGCCAAGCCGGAACATCGCTCCTTCGCCTTCGTCAGTGGTTCGGCCGTGATGCTCAATGGCTCCTGGGAAGACGGCAGTCCCTTGCAGATCTACGCCCACGCCCACACCGGCCATTACATCGTCTTCTGGCAGGACGGCATCCTGCACCGCCTCGACGCCCCCGCCCGCATCGAGGAGATCGAGCGCGAATACGCTCCCATGGCTCCTCTTGAGGCTCGCCAAAAAGAACTCGCCGCACGCCAGAAACCGTTCGCCGAGCAGCAGAAAGCCCTCGCCGCCCGGCAAAAGGCAGCCCAGGGCGACCCTACAGAGCAGGGCCGCATCGGCCAGGAACAGGGAAGGCTGGGCCAGCAGCAGGGAGATCTCGGCCAGCAACAAGGGGAGATCGGCAGGCAGCAGGGCGAAATAGGCCGCGCCGTCTACCTCAAAGTGCAAACCATGCTCACCGCCTGCCTGGCCGACGGCTCCTGCCCACGCATCAACTCCGAGGCAGCCCAGCGCTGACTACTGCGTATGAAAGCTCGGGGCTCAAGCGACACCCCGAGCTTCCACGAAAGCTAGTTCTCAACAGCCTTCAAATCTTCCAGCGCCTCGGCCGCCGGCACGCTCAGAATCACCTTGCCGCCCAGGATCGCCGATACCTTGTCGAGCTTCACATAGTGGTGCTGCCCATGCGCCGCCGGATCGTTCTTCGTCAGCTTCAGCCCGATGTTGTCTACCGTGCCCACATGCTGGTTGTCCGAGCCAACCACCTCCATATGCTCTTCAATCTCTTTTACGTCGACCATTCGATCTCCTTTACTTCTTGCCCGTAAGGGACGCGCTCTGACCCACATCCGTTGGCTTGGGGCGGCGAGATAATGAAGGGAATGTCGCTAGTCTTTGACGTCTCCGCCACCTCCCCGACCGGCGGCCGCCGCGGAACTCTCCATCTCCCCCACGGGACCGTGCAAACCCCGGTCTTCATGCCCGTCGGCACCGCTGCCACCGTAAAGACCGTCGAGCAGAGCGTCCTTGAACACCTCGGCCCCGCCCACGACGGGCCAGCCCGTGGCGCCGAGATCATCCTCGCCAACACCTACCACCTCTATCTCCGCCCCGGCCACGAGCTCATCCGCCGCCTAGGCGGCGTCCACCGCTTCATGAGCTGGACCCGCCCCATGCTCACCGACTCCGGCGGCTTCCAGGTCTTCTCCCTTGCCAAGCTCCGCAAAATCACCCCCGACGGTGTCGAATTCCGCTCCCACCTCGACGGCTCCAAACACTTCTTCTCCCCTGAGCACTCGATCGCCATCCAGATCGCCCTCGGCGCCGACGTCATCATGGCCTTCGACGAGTGCGTAGAAACCCCCGCCAGCTGGGAACGCACCCGGGACTCCATGGCCCTCACCCACGCCTGGGCTCAGCGCAGCCACGACTACTGGACCGCCCACCGCCACGAGGTCCCCTGGGCCCAGGACCCCCTGCTCACCCCTCACTCCTCACTCCTCACTCCTCACTCTTCACTGCCCCACCACCAATCCCTCTTCGGCATCGTGCAAGGCGGCATGTACAAGGACCTCCGCCAGCAGTCTGCCGAAGAGCTTGTCGCCATGGATTTTCCCGGCTACGCCATAGGTGGCCTCGCCGTCGGTGAACCCCGCGAGGTCACCCGCGAGATGATCGCCCACACCCTCCAGTTCCTCCCGGAAGACAAGCCCCGCTACGTCATGGGCGTCGGCTACCCCGATGAAATCGAGGAGTATGCCCGCATGGGTGTCGACATGATGGATTGTGTGCTCCCCACCCGCGCCGGCCGGCACGGCCTCCTCTTCATCCGCGAAGACCCCGCCGACCGCGGGAGCAAAGTCCTCCGCCTCAACATCAAGCGCGAGGACAACCGCGAAGACCCGCGCCCCCCTGACCCCGGCTGCACCTGCCCCGTCTGCCGCCGCTACACCCGCGCCTACCTCCGCCACCTCTACGCCTCAGGCGAACCCCTCGGCGCTACCCTCAACTCGATCCACAACCTGCACTTCTACCTCGAAACCATGGACCGCGTCCGCCGCGACCTCGCCCCTCCAGCCTGACGGTCCTTTCCCTCTGTCATCCCCGCAGGGCATCTGCTTTTGCCTTCGCTCTCCCCAGCATCCCCAAACAGGCGACTCGCTGTCCTCACGACCGCAGCGCAGTGGAGAGACCTGCGTCCAGCCAAAGCCACCCTTGATCCTAGAGGGACACGGCTTCAGTTCAACCCACCCACACCACCAGCCTGCGTACCCGGAACCATCCCATCACGTCCAACCCAGTGTCACTCCACCGGAGACGCCGCCCGATGAAGCCCCATTGGTTCGCCTGCCTGTCTGTTGCCGCCGCGCTCCTCACCCTCGCTTCGCCGCTCCACACCCAGGAAAATCCCACCCTCATCGCCCCACCCCAAACCCAGCAGAGCACCGGCTACCCCGTCACCGGCCGCATGATCTGCGCCGACACCCAGCGTCCCGCCCGCTTCGCCCAGGTCACGCTCCTCTCCGCCACCGCCGCCGACGGCAGCTTCGGCCCGGGCCGCCGCTCCAACGCCCGCACCGACCTCGACGGCAACTTCCTCATCCCCTCCGTCGCCCCCGGCGACTACTACGTCACCGGCTCGCTCCCCGGCTATGTCAACCAGGCCCCACTGGTTTCCAACACCGTCAATGCCGGCGGCGACCCCGCCGCTCTGGCGGGCGTCCCCCTCGTGCACGTAGGCGCAGGCGGCGCCGCAACTGTCCTCAACCTGCAACGTGGCGGCGTGGTCAGCGGCGCCGTCCAGTGGGACGACGGTACCCCCGCAGCCGGCGTCAACGTCGCCGTCCGGCCCGCGGCCACCTCCACCCCCACGGGGCAACAGCCCGGTCGCGGCAACTTCGGCTCCGGCGGCATCCAGACCGACGACCGCGGCCGTTTCCGTCTTAGCGGCCTCGCTCCCGGCAGCTACTACCTCAGCGCCAGCGTCCAGGTCCCCGCACCGCAGCGGCCCGGCGACGCCGGCTTCAGCCGCACCCTTAGCTTCACCGTCTACGCTCCCAATAAGTTCCGCCGCACAGAGGCCACCCCCATCACGGTCGGCTCCGGCGAAGAGCGCAACGACCTCACGATCCTTCTCGCCCTCTCCGGCATGCACGCCGTCTCGGGCACGGTCAGCGCCAGCTCGGCCTCCGTACGCTCCGGCACGGTTAACCTCACTGACCAGACAGACAGCAGCCTCAACCTCAACGGCACGGTCAGCGCCGACGGCAGCTTCGTCGTCCCCTACGTCCCGCCCGGCACCTACACCATGCGGGTCACCGCCAGCTCCGCGCAGCCCACCTTCGGACGCGGCGGCGGAGGCGGCACTACCGACGCCACCCGCTTCGCACCCGTGCAGGAGTCCATCACCGTCACCGACAGCGACCTCGCCGGCCTCGCCATAACAGTCACCCCCGCCACAACTGCCAGCCAGTAGCGTTTAGGTTTCCGGCAGATAGCCCGGTAACTTCCGCTAAACGCGTTTGTTGTCACCTATTCGTAGGTTGGGGCTGTGATTTGGCCAAATGCCCGTGAGTACGAACCACTTGACTCAGCGTCACTATCGCCGTCAGCGCGTACATTTCAAAAGCTCGCCAGTTTTTCATGAGAGACAATGCATTCAGAACTGATCCGGAGCCCGACATGCTGGACGTACATCCGCCAGAGCACCACATCAGCGGCATAAAAGACTTCTTTTTGCACCTGTTTACGATCACGTGCGGGCTCCTCATTGCCCTCAGTCTGGAAAACGCGGTTGAGGCCATGCACCACCACCATGAGCGCACCGAAGCGGAAGAAAGTATCCGACACGAACTTGCCCAAAACCGTAGCGATGCGATGGCTGCTGCGGCCGGCTTGAAGCTGGAAATCCAGAACATTCGAGCGACCTTGGCATACGTTCAGGCTAGGAGCGAGAACAGGTCCGCAGATGCAAATGACATTGACTTGTCTTTTCACGAAGGAACGCTAGCGAACGCGGCCTGGAACACCGCAGTATCGACAGGCACACTCAGACTCATGCCCCAGCAGGAGGTAGAGCGCTTTGCAGCCGTCTACAAGGAGCAGGACTTGCTCCAGACAACGGCTGAACAGGCGTTGAACGACTACCTCGAACTGCAGTCATTTGCGCCAGCTACGAAAACAGCAACACTTGATCTCCCACCCTCAACTGCCCAGGCAGCTTTACCGTATGTGCGCCATACGCTGGCACACCTTGAAGGCATGTATGCCGTGGGCGCGGGGCTTCTGAGTGCCTACGACCGAGCGCTGGAAGATAAGTAATCACAAGTCGCATTAGCGGAAGTAATCTGTCCCAGAACAAACCACCCCTGCGCCCCACCTCCCAAACCGAACCACCCATCCTCCCCCAGCCAACACGCCACACCCTTGACACAGCGGCGCGCAACCCCGATGCTGAAGGCTTAGGTGCGCGTTGCCTGCCGTTTGCCAGTTCTCTTCCGACACGGGAGATCACTGGCCCGGGGCGTCCCGAGGGCGCGCCGACAATTTGAGTGGAAAATGCCCGGGCTGAGCCGCTCGCGTCTCGCCGGGGCTGGATATGTGAAGTGATTATGGGTATCAATACGCTGGCGTTCTGGGTGCTGGCAGCTGGCGGCGCAGGTGGCATTCTCGGTTCGTTCTCCGGCCTGCCCATCCTCCTCGTCATGTTTGCTGCGATGTACTTCCTCCTTATCGCTCCCAATCAGAAGAAGCAAAAGGCCTGGCAGAGCCAGTTGGCCGCGCTCAAAATCGGCGATCGCGTCACCACCACCGGCGGTCTGCGCGGAACCATCGTCGCCCTCAGGGACGACGCGCTCGTTCTCCGCACCCAGCCGGATGGCGTTAAACTCGAGTGCGTCAAGACAGCCATCGCCGCCGTCACCGCGGACGACGTCGTCACCGTGACCAAGAGCTAGCTCACATGCGCTCGATCTCTCCCCATATCTCGAGCAGGGCGACCGCGCTCCGCATCACGGTGGCCGCAGCGCCAGGACCCTCCGTCCTGACAACGTTCGAAGAGCCACAAACCTCCGTCATCTCGACCGGAGCTGACGCCCGTCAGCGGAGTGGAGAGACCCCTGTATTCAGCGCTGCAGGCAACCGGGTTTCCCCGCCAACCTTGCAGCAGACAGCACAACGGCCACGGCTTCAGTCGTGCCGCAAGAGACTCCCGAATGCAGCCGGTTCAGCCGCTGCACTTCGCTAGGTAAAGGTGTAACGAAGCAATGGGCAAAAATCTGGCCGGAAAAGCAGGCTTCATCGTCGCGGTGCTCGTGATCTTCGTCTACGGGATCTTTGGCATCCCGCACGGCGGTCTCAAGCAGTCGCTCACGAACCGTATCCATCTCGGGCTCGACCTCAAGGGCGGTACCCATCTTGTGCTCCAGGTCCAGGTCGCTGAAGCGGTTGTCGCCGGGACCGACACCGATGTGCAGCGTCTCAACACCGCGCTCGCTGCTACAGGTGCCAAGGCCGGCAAACTCGACCCGATCAATCACGCCACTCTCATCACGGTGAACGGGTTTCAACCAGCGCAGTCCTCGGCCGTTCATGATGTCCTGAATGGCAACGAGTACTCGGCCTATGACGTCGCCTCGGCCGGGAACAACGGCTT
>CAXTVC010000028.1:0-11112 GCA_964247615.1 uncultured Acidobacteriaceae bacterium | reverse complement strand
TGAATGGCAACGAGTACTCGGCCTATGACGTCGCCTCGGCCGGGAACAACGGCTTTACCCTGACGATGAAGCAGGCCGCGGTCCGCGATATCGAAACCCGCACCCTCCAGCAGTCCATCGAGACCATCCGCACCCGCATCGACTCGCTTGGCGTCTCCGAGCCGGAGATCGCGCAGTACGGTCTGGGCGACAACCAGATTCTCGTCCAGCTTCCCGGTGTCGACGATCCGGCCCGCGTCGAAAGCATCATCCAGTCCACCGCAAAGCTTGAGATTCACGAGGTCGTCAATAGCTACCCCGACGAGCAACAGGCGCTCAGCGCCCTCGGCGGCGCCGTTCCACCCGATCAGGAACTGCTCTCCGGCACCGGCCAGGCTGGCGCGCAGGACCGCGTCTGGGTCTTGAAACGTGCCGCCGTCGTCCAGGGACCTGACTTCCGCGACGCCAGCCCCTCGCAGGACGAAAACGGCCGTCCCGACATCGGCTTCACCCTCACCACCGAGGCCGGCGACCGCTTCTACAAGTACACCGACGCCAACAAGAACACCGGTCAGATGGCCATCGTGCTCGAAAACAAGGTCCGCGAGGTTGCCACCATCCAGAACGCCATCCGCGACCAGGGCCGCATCACCGGAGGCTTCTCCCAGGAGCAGGCCCAGGACCTCAGCATGATGCTGCGCACCGGCTCGTTGCCGGCCTCCATCAAGTACCTTGAGACCCGCACCGTCGGTCCGTCGCTCGGCGCTGCCAGCATTCACCAGGGCGTCACCGCCGCAGTGGCCGGCATGTTGGCCGTTATGGTCTTTATGCTGATCTACTACCGCGGCGCAGGCATCAATGCCGATCTCGCCCTGCTCTTGAACCTGGTCATCCTGCTCGGCTTCATGGGCTTCAGCCACGCCACGCTGACCCTGCCAGGCATCGCGGGCGTCATTCTCACTATCGGCATGGGCGTCGACTCCAACGTGCTCATCTTCGAGCGCATCCGTGAAGAGCTTCGCCTTGGCAAGACCTCCGCCGCCGCGATCAAAGACGGCTTCGATCACGCCTGGATCACCATCCTCGACACCCACATCACGACGATCGTCTCGGCCGGCATCCTCTTTCTCTTCGGCACGGGTCCGGTGCAGGGCTTTGCTGTCACCCTCGTCTTCGGCCTGCTCGCCAACCTTTTCACCGCCGTCTTCGTCTCCCGCGTCATCTTTGACTGGCTACTCACCAAGCGCGAACGCGGTGCCGCCCTTTCGATCTAGTCTGCCGTTCTTTGCTTTTGCTTTTGTCATTCTCCGAACGGAGAATCTGCTTTCTTTAGCTGTCCTCCCCGTAGGGGATCTGCTTTTCCAGGGCCGCAAGGCGCCCGTGAAGGATACTGACAACCGTGGAACTGTTTCGCGAAACAAAGATCGACTGGCTGGGACGCAAGTGGTACTTCCTCGCCTTTTCTCTCATCTTCTCGGTAGCCGGCCTGCTCAGCATCGCCTTCTGGCACGGCATCCCGCTGGGCGTCGACTTCCGCGGTGGCACCCAGGTGACCGTGCACTTTGACGCGCCTCCCAACGAGGATCACATCCGGGCCGCCATCCCCGGCGCGCGCATCCAGCGCATCTCCGGCACAAACGGCCAGGCGGCCAACAACGTCATCGTGAGCCTCCCGCAATCCACCGCGCAGGACTCGGCCCATGACCAGGGCCGCGCCGAAGTTGAAAACGCTTTAAAGACCAACTACCACGACTCCACTTTCTCCGTGCAGCAGGTCGATATCGTCGGCCCTACCGCCGGCAAGCAGCTGCAGCACCAGGCCTGGCTCGCGACCATCTACTCGCTGCTCGGCATGCTCATCTATCTGTGGTTCCGCTTTGAGCTGATCTACGGCGTAGCCGCAGTCGTTGCCGTCTTCCACGACACCCTGATCACGGTCGGCGCCTTTTCGCTGACCAACCAGGAGATCACGCTGACGGTCATCGCCGCGATCCTGACGCTCATCGGCTACTCGATGAACGACACCATCGTCGTCTTCGACCGTATCCGCGAGAACCTCGCCCTCAGCCGCCGCGAGACGCTGTCGCAGGTCGTCAACCGCTCGATCAACCAGACCCTGAGCCGGACCGTCCTCACCTCGGGCCTGACCTTCCTCACCGTGCTCAGCCTTTACCTCTTCGGTGGCGAGGTTCTCCACGGCTTCAGTTTTGCCCTGGTGATCGGCATCCTGATTGGTACGTACTCGTCCATTGCGGTGGCGGCTCCCATGCTGGTCGCCTACCAGGACTGGCGTGCAAGCAAGGGCAAAAAGGCCGTTCTTCCGGCGGCTCGGACAGTGCGTCGCTAGATTGACGCTAAACCGTGTTTCAAACGCGTTTCACGCATCTTTTTTGAACAGAAGTCGCTCCCCCGGATGGGGGATTGTGCCCCCGAAAGGGGGCACAACAATTTCCCGGGAACAAATCGCAACAGCCCGGTGTCTAAGCAATCAAGCTGCGCTCGCAAGCCCCGAGGTTGCTCCAATGTTTGAAGATTCCATGCTCGAGTCGGGCGGAAAGATCAAGTCCAAGTCCAAGTACTGGATGATCGCAACGTTTGGCATAAACGGCGCGATTCTTGGCCTTTTGATCCTGATTCCGCTCCTGAATCCGGAGGCCCTGCCGAAAGGCATGATGACGGCATCGCTTACCGCGCCGCCGCCGCCACCGCCTCCGCCGCCCCCACCGCCTCCTCCACCTCCGCCGACGCCGACGGTGGTTCCGCACTCTCCTGCAGCGGCCCCTTCCGAGATCGACCAGACCCTGCGCGCGCCTGCTAAGATCCCTAAAAACATCAACATGATGAAGGACACCGGCCCACCGCCGCCTCCAGGATCGGCCTCGGCGGATCTCTCCAGCGGCTCGGGTGGCAACCCTTCTTCACTCTTCGGTAGCCCCAGCGGAACCGGTTCAGGGACAAGCGGGCCAGTTGTGTCTGCTGCAAAGCCCAAGGGTCCGGTTCGTATTTCTGGCGGCGTCATTGCGGGTAACAAGGTGTCGGGCCCAACGCCCGCCTACCCTGCTATCGCGCGGTCTGCTCGTCTGAGCGGTGCAGTGGTTCTCAGCGCCACCATCTCGAAGTCGGGCAACATTGAAAACCTGAGCGTGGTCAGCGGACCTGCCATGCTCACCGGTGCTGCGATCGATGCGGTGAAGCAGTGGAAGTACAAGCCCTACATGCTGGGCGGCGAACCCACTGAAGTCAGCACGACGATCACTGTGAACTTCAACCTCAATAGCGGCGGCTAGTACCCAGCGCGTAGCGGCTTCCCTGCCTGTGGGATGGGTTACCACCCATAGGTAGGGTTAGTCTCACCTCCAGCACGATTCATCACGCTTCGAGGTGAATCTCCGACATAGCAGAGTTTTCCGCGGCAGCTGATGGCTGCCGTCGCTCCGTTTCGCGTTGTGCCCATTTACGGTACGACCGGTACTACAAAGTAACCACTCGCACCCTGCTTTCAGGAGGAGTTAGTCCGTGATTCTCGCTCAAATCGCACAGTCTGCCCACATCTCTGCTGCTTCACTCGCCATGTTTTTCCAGGATGCGCCCGCCGGTGCCGTCGGCTTCAGCCCAATGGACATGTGGGGCCACATGGGTCTCTTCGCCAAGGCGATCGTGATCCTGTTGTTCATCATGTCGATCTGGTCCCTGGCCGTCATCATCGATCGCGCCATTTACTTCTCGGCTGCCCGTAAGCAGTCGCGTGAGTTTGCTCCCCGTGTGGCCAACGCCCTCAAGGATGGCCGTCTGGACGAGGCGATCAAGGTGGCCGACAAGTCCAAGAAGTCGCATCTCGCTGAAGTTGTCACCGCTGGTCTCACCGAGTTCCGTTCGTTCGGTTCTGGCGGCGCCATCACCGAAGAGCAGGTTGAGAGCTCCAAGCGCGCTCTCGAGCGTTCGGAGGCGATCGTGCATGCCAAGCTCAAGAAGGGCCTCGGTGGTCTCGCCACCATCGGTTCCACGGCACCCTTTATTGGCCTGCTCGGAACGGTTATGGGCATTTTGAATGCCTTCCAGTCGATCGCCAGCTCCAAGGCAACCGGCATTGGCGCAGTAGCCGGCGGTATCTCGGAAGCCCTGGTTACGACCGCTTTCGGTCTGCTCGTGGCAATCCCGGCCGTTATGCTGTTCAACTACTTCACCAACAAGGTGGAAGCGTTCGACGTCGAGATGGACAACAGCTCTTCCGAGCTCGTTGACTACTTCATCAAGCAGTCCCACCGCTAAGCTGCAGAGGTTGCCGGGCACGGGGATGAATCCTCTTGCCCGGCGCAGAACCGGTGCTTCACTGAAGTACCAGCCGGACGAAACGGTCCGAACGGAGCGAGCATATGGCACTGAACAAACGCGACGAAGGGAAGAAGGTCAACTCCGACATCAACGTCACCCCGATGGTGGACGTGATGCTGGTGCTGTTGATCATCTTCATGGTCGTCACCCCGATGTTGAACAACAAGGTGAACGTCGATCTGCCGGTGGTAACAGCGGCAACGATTATGGATAACGCCAACAAGGAAGACGCGATCAACGTCGCCGTTACCCGCGATGGCAAATACTTCGTTGGTGGCGACCAGGTGACCAAGGACAGCATCGGTCAGAAGGTTGCTGCACTGGAAGCCAAGAAGACCAACCCCGGTGACGACCATTCCGTCTACTTCCGCGCGGACACGCGTGCGAACTACGGCGCGGTAATGGACGGCATCGACGGGTTGCGCACCGGTGGCGTGAGCCAACTGAATCTGCTCACCGATTCGGTTAACGAGAACCACTAGTCAACGAGAGCAACGAAACGTTTGTGCTCGTCGTAAGGCGGGTGGAAACGATCCGGGTCACAGCACACGCTGGACCCAAGGAGGTACACGATGGGAATGGGTGGAGGAGGCGGCGGTGGTTCGGTCGCCAGCATTAACGTAACCCCGTTGATTGACGTCCTTCTGGTGCTGCTGATCATTTTCATGGTCATCGTGCCAAACAATCCAAAGGGGCTTGAGGCACTTGTGCCGCAACCGCCAAAGAAGCAGACGGTGGATCCACCGCCAAACCAGCGGACAATCGTTGTGCAGGTCGAGCCCGCTGGGTCGCAGATCTCGTACAAGATCAACGAGACGCCCTTTGCCAAGCAGGACATCACGAGCGAGTTGCAGAAGATTTTCGCAACCCGCACCGAGAAGGTCATGTTTGTGAAGGGTGATGCAAAGCTTGATTTCGGCAGCATCGCGCAGGTGATCGGTATGGGTCACGCGGCGGATGTCACCAATATCGGCATTATCACTCCCCAGGTTGAAGCTGGACACTAAGACTCAGATCTGGAGTTTGGGCAGGCGGCGGAGAGAGATCTCTGCCGTTTTGCTTTTGCGGTGGTGGGATCTTCCTTGCCCGATGACAGTCGTTTGACGACAAGGGCGGAAGTCTCCCGTGCGTCCACTGGTAGTCTCAAAATATGCGTCTTTTTGCGGCAGTGCCTCTACCTCCCGCCGCCGTCGAGCGCCTCACGAGTTTGCGGTTGCGTCTGAGTGCCCCCAAAGACGGGCTGCGGTGGTCCGAGCCTGAGCAGTGGCACATCACACTGCAGTTCTACGGAGAGGTCGACGCCGGCACTGCTGGCTGCCTCGGGGCGAGGTTCCAGCAGCTTACGGCAGGGGCGCCGGACATCGCGATGGATGGGCTAGATCTCTTTCTGACCAAAGGCATTTTGCTGGCTACAGTTGCCCTGTCTTCTTCCCTAGTCGAACTGCAGGCCCAGGTGCTGCAAGCAGGCACACTCTGCGGCATCGATTCAGAGAGCCGCCCTTTCCGTCCGCACATCACGTTGGCCCGCAGCAAGGGCAAAGCTGGGAGCGTCACACTACGCGATCTTAGTACGCCGACATTGCCCGCCTTTGGCCCGGACATTACCTGGACGGCCCGAGAGTGCCTGTTGATGGAGAGCCATCTCACGCAGCGGGGTGCCGAATATGCGGTACACGCCCGTGTTGCGCTTCCGGACACGGCGAGAGAGTTCCAGGAGGCAAGATCCTGATGCGTATCGTGTCGTTTCTACCTTCAGCGACAGAGATGCTGTTTGCTCTCGGGCTCACGGATCAGGTTGTCGGGGTTACGTTTGAGTGTGATTACCCCCCGGAGGCGAGTGGGAAGCCTCACGTGGTGCACTCGCATTTGCCACCGGGACTCGCTCCTGGCGAGATCGACGCCATTGTTCGAGCGGAGGGAGCGGAAGGACGAAGCCTCTACTTCGGTGACTTGAATCTGCTGGAAAAACTGGCGCCCGACCTGATCGTCCTGCAGGACCTATGCCGCGTGTGCGCGATTGATAGTCCCACGATGGCACGCGACCTGAACTGCCTTGCCTCACGGCCGGAGCTGCTGTCGCTCTCTGCCCATACCCTGGACGATGTCCTCACGGACATCGAACGGCTTGGTGAGGCGACCGGGACCTCCAGGGAAGCAAGCGCGCTGACCGAGAGCCTGCGCGCCCGCGTGAAGGGGGTACAGCAGGTCGCCGCACCGAACCGAAAGCCACGCGTCCTCGCCCTGGAATGGCTGGATCCTTTCTTCCAGGGAGGCCACTGGATTCCGGAGATGATCGCGTATGCCGGAGGGGAGGCGGTCCTGGCGGAGGCGGGAGCCAAGAGCGTTGTTCTGACCTGGGAGCAGATCCGGGACGCTGACCCTGACGTGATTGTGGTTATGCCCTGCGGCTACCACCTCGCTGAGACGATCACGCAATACAGGCAACAGGTGTTTCCGCCTGGATGGCAGGCGTTGCGGGCGGTGCAATCGGGTCGTGTGTTCGCTGTAGACGGGTCGGCGTACTTTTCGCGGCCGGGACCACGGCTTGTTGACGGATTGGAGATCCTGGCGCAGATTCTGCGAGGGGAGCCGGGCCGCTACGTCGCGCTGTAGCGGGAAGTCACAGCGTGCGAAGCAAGTAGCTTAGTTGTGCCTCGATTGCCTGGGCGTAGGCATGTTTGTGGGGCTGCCATCAGTTGCGACGACCAAGCAGTCCCGGCCCTCGGCCTTGGCGCAATACATCATTGTGTCGGCGGCGCGGATGATGCTGTGAAGGTCGACGCCATCCTGCGGAAAAGTCGCAAGTCCGAAGCTCGCAGTGATGTGCAGATCGAGATTTTCGCTTGTGAGCAGGGGGGTGTCCCGCAGCTGCACGCGCAGGGCAGCGGCCGCTTCGCTGGCCTGTGCCTTGTCGAGACCGCGTAGAAGCGCGACGAACTCGTCACCCCCGTAGCGGAAAGCTGCATGCTGCGGACCCAGCGAGCGTTTGATGAGGCTACCCGTCTCGGCCAGAAGGCGGGAGCCGACCAGATGGCCGTAGGTGTCGTTGATGCTTTTGAAGCGGTCGAGGTCAAAGAAGAGCAGGCTGAAGTGCGGCATGGAGGGAACGAGGGAAGGCTTGGCTGCCGCTGCGATTTCGCCTTCGAGCATGGTGTAGAGATAACGGGCGTTGAAGAGGCCCGTGCAGTCGTCCGTGATGCTCAGCCGGTGTACGAGGTTGACCTGGCGGGCGTTCCCAAGGGCGATCGCGGCGTAGTCGCAGATCACACGAAGAAAGGAGAGGGAATTATCCGGCAGAAGATCCAGTTTGCTGTTGTGCAACTGCAGCACACCGAGCGTGCGGCCGCCGTGACGCAGCGGCAGGCAGGCTATGGAGTGCAGTTTCAGCTCCGGATGCTCCCGTGCGAATCGGGACCAGTCACGGTCAAGCCGCACATCCGGGATGACGAGAGGTTCCCCTGTACGCACAACCCAGCCCGCGATGCCCTCACCCCGTTTTAGCCTCGCTCCTCTTGCGACCACGGAGGTGCCGGTGGTCAGCGCGTACTGGAGGTCGCCACTTTCCTCGTCCACGGTCAGAAGGGACCATCGCTCCGGCCCGAAGTACTCTTCCATCTTCCCCAGGATGGCCCGCAGCAGGGGCTCCAGCTCCAGGTTGGATGTCAGCGCCTGCGCTACTTCGTGGAAGAGCCGAAGCTCTTCACCGGCGGGGGCCTTTGCGAGTTTTTTTGTGCTGGACGTCGGAATACCCTCGACACCCCTGCCTTCCGGGTGCGGCAAACTTGAGAACGCCAAGCAGCCCCGACAATGTTCTACGCAGTACTTCGACTTCCGTAAGAGGCTGGTGCGAACACATCCAATGTAATCGAAATGTTTTGCTTATCCTGCGATATCGCGGTAGACGTACCCCTAAAGTTGTAGAGGTGGCTCGACCGGTGCGCACTGGGGTTCGAGGAGATGGTACGTGGATGCGCCTTTGTTTGCTGCCGGGGGAACGAGTGAGAGACAGCTCAACAGGGGCTCAAGGTTCAGAAAACGGAGGCGTTTGGGTTCAGCGGTGAGCCATCAGAGCTGTGCCCGTGCCCGAATCCCAGCCGAAAGATTGGAGGCGCGTTCTCCACCTTCGGAACCCAGCCGTTCGTTTCCATCGAAGTCGGGTCTACGCCCCCTGGCAGCTCGCCTTAACCCCCGATTTGCACCATGCTGCGGGAGGGTTTCAGGAAGCCTGCCTCACCGATGTGATGGCGAGCCTCCTTCCGCTCCACAATCTGGCGGATCAGTGTGAGGAGGTCTTCATCGTTCCAGCCGCGGAGCATGGGCCCGGCGAGATCGTGGTCGCTCTGCGAGAAGAGGCAGGTACGCACCTTGCCGTCCGAGGTGAGGCGGACGCGGCTGCAATGCCCGCAAAAGGGATGCGACACCGGAGCGATGATGCCGATTTCTCCGAGGCCATCATCGAAGGTGTAGCGGCGAGCGGTTTCAGAGAGCTGGTTTGCGGGGAGGGGTACGAGGGGGCGGAAGCGGTTCAGGCGCTCCACGATCTCCTCCAGCGGAACGACCGTTTCCGGGGCCCAGACGCGCTCTTCTTCGAGCGGCATGAACTCGATAAAGCGGACAATGACGCTTTCGGTCCGGGAGAACTCCGCAAAGGACTCGATCTGGTCCTCGTTGAAGCCGCGCATAAGCACGGCATTGATCTTGACTGGCCCCATCCCGGCGTCTTGGGCGGCGCGGATACCGTCTCGCACGCGCTCGAAGCTGTTGGGGACCCGGGTGATGCGGGCGAAGGTGGCGGAATCCACTGCATCCATGCTGACGGTCACGCGCGTGAGGCCCGCTGCCTTCAGGTCGCGCGCCATAGGGGCCAGGAGGTGGCCGTTTGTCGTGAGGGCGAGGTCCAGCGGAATGTCAGGAGAGAAAGCCGACCGTAGATGAGAGGTTTCGCGGATGAGGTCCGTCAAACCGCGACGAAGCAGAGGCTCGCCGCCGGTGAAGCGAATTTTTTCCACGCCGAGCGAGACAAAGAGGCGCAGCATACGGGAGTATGCATCGAGGGAAAGCTCGCCCAGAGATTCGGCGCCATTGCCGGTACGGCAGTAGACGCACCGAAAGTTACAACGATCGGTGACGGACAGGCGGAGATCTGTGATGGCACGACCGTGGCTGTCCCGCAAACGGAACCCATCCTCGTCGAGCGAGGGCGAGACGAGCTCGGCTCCCCCTCCCTTCTGATTCAGAAGGGGAAAAAGGGGCGCGTTCGGCATAGGGGGAGCGTAGGTCGCCATAGTAGTCAGGGTTTAGATGCAGTCGCCGCGGAGAGGCTTCGTGGCGACCGTGCCCCCGAACCTAACGGGACCTGTCGAGAGTAGGGGGATCGCCAAACAGAGGTTCGCCTGGAAGTGCCCCGGAGGTACCGTTAGACACCGACGCCGAATTCCATGTAATCCGGCGGGAGGCGTCGGGCGCCCCCGCCCGCGTGGGCGTAGACGTCGTAGGGGGTGCGGCGGTTGAACTTGTAGCGGTGACGCAGTTCGCGCCCCACAACAACGCTTACCGCCAGCACCGTGATTCCAGCGGAAACGAGACCCACATTGCGTAAGACGATGCGGCTCTCCGCGGCGGCGTAATCGAGAGTCTCTTCGACTCCGTGCCTTAACTTGCGAAGGGAACGGGACAGCTTCATGCGATGCATCATAGCTCACGTCTGCGGCAGGAGGATAACCACGAAGGCAGGACGCCGCGGCCTTCCGTGGGACGGCTGAGAGCCGTGAGGGTTAGCTGCCGGTGCCCCCCGAGGAGGAAGCCGGGGAGGGTGCAGCCGAGGGAGCCGGTGCGGAGGCGGCCGGTTTGTCGCCGCTGCTGCTTGAGGCGGCGCCTGCGTCTCCGGCTGCGGCCGCTGGGGCCTTTTCGCCGGAGCCGCTGTCAGCTGGGGTTGGCTTTGCCGAAGAGTACAGATCCTTGTACCAGCCTGCACCCTTGAATTGGATGGCAGGCGCGGTGATCGTGCGTTCCAGCTGACCGCTGCAGTGGGGGCAAACAGTGAGGGGAGCGTCGGCGAACTTCTGGATCTTTTCTACGCGGCGGTGGCACTGCTGGCATTCGTACTCGTAAAGCGGCATGAATCGGGTCCCTTGCGAACGATTGTCCTTCTTAGAGTACAGAGGGGGGCGCGGGGGCGCAGGGGACCGCGTTAACAGCAGAGCAGGGACGCGCGGCGGACATCGGCCGGCTGGGGTGCCGGGTGATCGTAAGACTCGGCATCGACTACCTGTGGGGTAAAGCGGGAGGGCTGCTTCGCGATAGCACGGAAGAGACGCTTGAGTTCGGCGTCGAGGGTGGCGTCGCGGCCCTCGTGGACGACGCGATGACCCTGGCCAAGGGCGGAGATCATCTCCCGGAGACGGGTTAATTGCGCGTCGAGCACAAGCGCCGCGCTGCCCATGTAAGTGAAGTCGTTGCACAGCAGGATCCGGCCATTTTCGAAGACGCCTTCGCGGCCCAGGTCACGGCGGCGGTGGCGTGGGTCGGCGTGCAGGCCGGTTTCGCCGCTGTGGGCGAGGGTGCCGGTTTCCGCGTCGTAGCGGTAGATGCAGTCGGGGCGGGTACGGTGCGGGGAGCCGGGCGCGTAGTAGACGGTGGCGTCCAGCACTTCGGTTACCGTGGCGGCGTAGATGACGCTCAGGGGCGGGTAGTCTTCGCGGGTTTCAAGGACGCGGCTGGTGAGGCCGAGGATGCGGTCGCCCGGGTGGGCGGTACGGCGGACGGCGGGCTTGCAGATGGCGAGCGAAAGCAACGGGGCGG
>CAXTVC010000027.1:13673-37658 GCA_964247615.1 uncultured Acidobacteriaceae bacterium | reverse complement strand
ATCGCCTATTGCGGCATCTGCCACTCGGACATTCACCAGGTGCGCGGGGAGTGGGGGCAGGAGCTTTACCCCATGGTGCCCGGTCACGAGATCGTCGGCACGGTGGCGGCCGTTGGCGCCGAGGTGACACGCTTCAAGGTGGGCGACAAGGCCGCTGTCGGCGTGATCGTCGAGAGCTGCCTGGATTGCGACAACTGCAGTGCCGACCTGGAGAACTACTGCAGCAACGGCGGTGGCCGCGATACCTACAACGCCACGCTGCGCAATGGCGAGCGCACGATGGGCGGCTACGCGACCAATATCGTGACGCCGGAGCACTTCGTCCATACCTTGAAGCCGGGCGTTGACCTGGCGGGTGTTGCGCCGTTGCTCTGCGCGGGCATCACGACCTACTCGCCGCTGAAGCACTGGGGCGTTGGGCCGGGTCAGAAGGTGGGCATCGTGGGGCTGGGCGGGCTGGGCCACCTGGGGCTGAAATTTGCCAAGGCCTTTGGAGCGCACGTTGTGCAGTTCACGACCTCCGAGAGCAAGGTGGAGGACGCCAAGAAGCTGGGCGCCGATGAGGTCATCATCTCCAAAGATGCAGAACAAATGGCCAAGCATGCGGGCAGCTTTGACTTCATCCTGGACACCGTCTCCGCACCGCATGACATGAATGCGCTGCTCGGGCAGCTTCGCCTGAACGGGACGCTGTGCCTGGTGGGTCTGCCGGAGCAGCCGCTCTCCATCCAACCATTTTCGCTTGTAGCGAACCGCCGCTCGCTGGCCGGGTCGGGTATCGGCGGGATGAAGGAGACGCAGGAAATGCTGGATTTCTGCGCGGAGAAGGGCATCGTTGCCGATGTCGAGGTTGTCGGGTACGACAAGGTGAACGAGGCGTACGAGCGGGTCATCAAGGGTGATGTGAAGTATCGCTTCGTTCTGGATGCATCCACGTTGCAGCAGTCGTAATGTGCTACGAAGTGGGGCGGCAGGTCTTCGGCCTGCCGCCCTTCCGTTTGCTGCTCCTGGAATCAGCTTCCTCTTACACCCAGAGCACGCATTGCGGGTTGGTTGCGGGATAGGTGGCCTTGCTTGTGAGCTGCCCCGTCTTGGCATTGCGTGCGAAGACCGTGATGTCGTTCGAGTCCTGGTTGGCGCACACCAGCCAACGTTCCGTGGGGTCCAAAGCGAAGAAGCGCGGCGTCTTGCCTCCGCACGCGAGTTGCTGCAGTTGCGCGAGCTTGCCATTGGCCGAATCGATGCTGAAGACGGTCAGCACATCGGAGAAGCGGGTGCTGGTGTAGGCGAAGCGGCCGTCGCGGGTGAGGGCGATCTCGGCTCCCGTGCTGGTAGCACCTTCCTGCGCATGCGGCGGCAGCACGCTGACGGTGGCCCCTGCAACGGCTTGGGCGTGGGGTGCTTTGCCTCCGCTCCACTCATACAAAACTACGGAGCAGCCCAGCTCGTTGATGCAGTAGAGCCAGCGGCCGTTGGGGTGGAAGGCCAGATGCCTGGGCCCGGCACCAGCACCTGTTGGGATGCGTTGCGGCTGGCCGAGGAGTTCGGCGGCGCCCGGCTGGATGGGAAAGACGAGAATGCTGTCATCGCCGAGGTCGCAGGCGAGGACGAAGCGGTTGTCCGGTGAGATTGTCGCGCAGTGCAGATGTGGACCGCTCTGCCGATCCTTTACCGGGCCGGGCGAGCCGCAGGCGGTGTTTCCGGCGCACTCGAATACCCGGGCAGCGGGCGCCGGTAGGCCATCCTTGTCCAGCGCGAACGCGGCAAGGCTGCCGCCGCTGTAGTTGGCCGCAAACAGCAGCCGCGCGGTGTGGTCCAGCGAGACGAAACAGGGGGCGCTGCCGTGGGTTGGTTGGGTGGCGAGCGGCTTCAGCGAGGCGGCGTTGCGGTCCAGCGTAAACGCCGTGATGGAGGCGTTGGGCACGTCGCCCTCGTTGCAGGCATACACAACGGGTAAGTGTGGATGGAGGGTGAGATAGGAGGGTTGCGGTGTGGCAGCGGCCAGCTCCGGGGTGCCAAGGGTGCCCGTAGTGGAGTCCCACCGCGCACGGTAGATGCCCTCGCCTTTGCCCGTACCGAGCAGTATCCAGCTCACCGGGGAGCCTTTCACTTCCGCAAATGCCCTCGTGGCGCAGAGCGCCCCCGTGGCGGCTAATCCCTGCATGACCGTTCGGCGTGACAGCTTGCCTGACATGGACGTTGAGTCTAGACGATGCAGCATGCCTGCACAAACGGTCCGGCCTTTGACTACCTACTTGTTGGGCGGCAGGCTGTCACCCTGCGCGGCAGTGTGCTGTTCGCCGGGCAGCTTGAAGTCCATCTCGTCGGGATGGGCGTCCTGGTTAATGACGGGCAGGGTGGGCAGGTTCTGGGTGCCTTTGCTTTCGCGGACCACGGCCTCGGCGTGCTCCAGCACCTCGTCTACGGTCATGGTGTACATCTCGCGGCCGTTGTCATAGCCGTTTTCGATGGACTGCTTCAGGAAGCGACCCGCGGCCTGGGCGGCGACGTAGTCCGTGATGACCTTGCCGTTGCGCCGTTTCTGCTCGATCCACGCCACGTTGGGCATGGCGATCCAGAGCGGACGTTCATTCACCGCGAAGCGTATGTCGGTTGCATCCGCGTGGCGCGTCGCGATGGCGACGACGGTGGCCTTCCACACGCAGTGCAGTGGTTCGTCAGTCCAGCGGTCGGTCGCGACAAAGTCCTCATACATAGCGTCAGGGTAGACGCTCGGGAGAACGGAGGCAAGGGTGTCGAGCCTCACGGCTTCACGCATCACAGAAAGGAGGAGCTTTCTATGAAGATCTTGGTGATTGGCGCAGCGGGCGGGACCGGGGATGAGTTGGTGAAGCAGGCGGAGGCGCTGGGCCATGAGGTCACGGCGCTGGTCCATCACACGGAGAAGTACCACCCGATCCCCGGCGTGCGCGTGGTGGAGGGCGACGTGCTGAATCCGGCAACGTTGGAGAAGGTTGTGCCGGGCCAGGATGCGGTGTTCGATGCGCTGGGTGGCAGCACGCCGTGGAAGGAAACTTCGATGGAATCTGACGCGGCGCGCAATGTGATCGCAGCAATGAAAAGCTATGGGGTGACGCGCCTGCTCGTGGTCTCGGCCATTGGCGTCGGGGGCACGAAGGAACTGGTCCCAGGCTGGTACGAAAAGCTGATTATGCCCACGTTTCTGCGTGGTGCCATGAAGGACAAGGAAGCCATGGAGCCCGAAGTCGAGGCGAGCGGCCTGGACTGGACGCTGGTCCGGCCAGGGCACCTGGTGAACGGCGAGCGCACCGGCGTAGTACGGCTCTTTGAGCCGGGCGATGGCGAAATTGCGCACAAGATCACCCGTGCTGACGTCGCCGCCTTCATGCTGGATGCCCTGGCGAACAGAAGCTATATCGGGCAAGCCGTGAACATCGCGTCCGATTAGCCGCCGCGTGCGAGGCGGAGGCCAACCGGTAAGCTGAAGAGGTGCGTGCTCTTCAGCTCTTCCCTCTATCTTTTGTGCTGTTTACGCAGTTCTGCCCGGCCCAGGAAACGGCAAAGCCACCCACTCCCGGGCCGCCCGCGGATGTCGTGGAGTTCACCAATGGGGATAAGCTCACCGGCAAGCTCTTGAACGCCGCCGGTGGCAACGTCGTGTTCCACAGCGACATGGCCGGCGACCTCACGATCCCGTTCAGCAAGGTGAAGCAGCTGCACTCGGGCTCGGAGTTTGTGGCGCTGCGTGCTGGTAAACCCGGCGAGTTCAAGCCGTCAGCCTCAGGGACCGTGACCTTCGACGAAGGGAAGGTCACCCTGACGCCGAACGCGGCCACAGGGCAGGGCACAGCCCAGAGCTTCGCCCCCAAGGACCTCGGTTTCCTGATCGACATCGCCTCCTACGCCAGAGAGGTCGACCATCGCGCGAGCTTCCGCGCCGGTTGGACCGGCTCGGCGACCGCCGGCTTCACCCTGGTGCGCTCAACGCAGTCCAGCACCACATTTACCGGCGCACTGAACTTCGTGCGCAGCATCCCCACGGTCGCCTATCTGCCGCGAAATCATCGCACCACCCTCGACATCAACGAGACCTACGGCACCAGTTCGACTCCGGTCATTCCCCCGGCATCGCCGCCGACCGGGCCTGACGTGGTGCAGACCAGCATCTTCCATGCAGGGGCGGAGCGTGATCAGTACTTCAGCACGCGTTTCTATGCCCTCGTCGACACGGACTTCGATCACAACTTCTCGTCGGGCCTGCAGTTTCAGCAGATCTATGGGGTCGGCGTTGGATGGACGCCGCTTCAGCAGGCAAAGCAGGAGGTGGATCTGAAAGCGGATCTTCACTATGAGAAGCAGCAGTTCATCCAGAATGTGAATACGGAGCCACCGATGAACCAGGAGATTGTGGGGTCCTCGTTTCAGGAGAACTACCGTAGAAATCTTCCGCGCAAGATGGTGTTCACGGAATGGGCGAACATCCAGCCGGCCTGGAACAGCCTGGTGGCGTACTCCGCCAACGGCTACCTGGGCCTGGCGCTGCCGCTGTTCAAACGCTTCAACCTGAGCCTTTCCGCCACGGACAACTACATCAATAACCCCGCACAGTACTACCGCGCGAACACGGTGCAATATGTGACGGGCGTGACCTACCTTTTCAAGTAGAGGACGTCTCACTGACCGGGGCATGTGCGAGATGTTCTAATGGATTTTGCGGAGTTTATCGCGTCGCAAGTTGAGGCGCAGGAGTGCAGCTTTGGTAGTGGGTTTGTTCGAAGTCGGGCGTAAACGCCTCCGTCCCTTGTTTGTGAGCGGTTTGGCGCTCTGTGGTCTTTTCACGGCGGGCGCGTCGGCCCAGGTTGTGCGTACTGCGAAGCGTCCTCGGCGTGAGACGAATTCGAGTCGCCAGGCGCGCATCCAGCGCACGATTGAGGCCACCTATATGCATCCCTGGGAGGTCTTCGGCGGCGGCGGCATCCTGCGCTGGAAGAGCGGCGAGAACACCCAGAAGAACAATGAAGTCAGCTGGGCTGCCGGCACGAGTTACTTTCTAACGCCCAAACTATCCATCGTGGGCGAGGCCCAGGGATCGTTCGGCAAGGCGCATCCGCTGCGCTTCAACCCCAATGCCGCGCCGATCGGCAACCCGCAGATCAACGAATACTTCTTTACGGGCGGTGCCAATTACCGCTTCTATGCGAAGGAGAAGATCGCGGTCAGCGTGCAGGGAACGGGTGGTGTTGCCTGGGGAATCTTCTCCAGCGGCTCGCCGACCAGCTACTCCGCTCCGCAGATTGGGCTCTGGAACGATGGCTCTCGGCCTGCTTTTACCGCAAGTGTGAATGCGGATTACAACTTCTATCCGAACCTCGCGTTGCGCATCGCGCCTATCTATGTCGGCACAACCTTTGGCGGACAGGTGCAGAACAACCTGGGCCTGAACGCCGGTATCGTCTACCGGTTCGGCGCACGCAAATAAGCACGGTCGAGGGAGAGCTCATGTCCAAAGGCTGGGAATCCAAGAACGTCGAACAGCAGCAGGCCGAAGCCGAACTGCCGCGCAACGTGGCGAACCCGCAGGACCTTGTGTCCGCTCGGGATGAAGCTACCAAGAAGCGTCGCATTCAGGAACTCGAGTTGCAGCGTGAGCGAGTGCTCAACGAGAGAACTTCCAGCGCCCACAGACGAAGTGCCTTGCAGGCCGCACTGGCGACCATCGAGCTCGATCTGCAGTCGCTTGGGTGGTCGATCAAGCTCTAGCCGGTTTGCAACGCAAAGAATCCAGAGCCCGTCGAGTTTGGTCAGCTTAGAGGCGTGTGAAGCGATCCAGGCGGAACGCCTCGTGGCGCGTCTCCGCGTCCAGTCGTAATCTTGACTCCCCCCGCAACACCTCGTGCACGGCATCGCCTCCCTGGCGATGCTCGTCTGACTGCCCCAGCCAGTGACTGGCTAGCACCGTGGTTCCCGGTTGCATCCGTTCCGCAAGCGCCGCTACCAAGCCGTGCCACCGTTGCGGCTCGAAGTAGTAGCCAATCTCACTGAGGATGACGAGATCGTACCCTTCCACCGGCGTCGCTTCGTCCAGCCCCGCGCACGAAAAGTGGACATGGGGGAACGCGGCACAACGTTCTTCAGCTTGCCTGATCGCCGTTGCCGAGAAGTCAATGGCCGTCACCGCATCGCAGATCGTGGCGAGCCGCACTGTGAGAGTGCCAATCGAACAGCCCGGTTCAAGCGCGTGACGGTACTGGCGAGGTGAAAGCGCCGAGATGATCGTCTCAAACCGGCCCTGTTCATAGGTGCTCCCCACAAAGTTCCATGGGTCCAGATTGGTTTGATACCGGGCCTCAAAGAACGCCGGACTTGTTTTATCTGCAGCCATCAGTTGGGTACACCAGAGGGGGTTTAGGTGTTGCGCGAGAGCACGTAGGGATTGGCCTGCGCCGTGGGTGTAATCAGCACGGTCTGGATCTCCACATGCGACGGCCTTGTCGCAGCCCAGAGGATCGTCTCCGCAATGTCTTCTGCCGTCAGGGGACTCAGGCCAGCGTAGACCTTCTTGGCCTTGTCCGCGTCCCCATGGAATCGCACGCTGCTGAACTCTGTTTCTACGAGGCCCGGGTCGATCGAGGTCACGCGGATGGGCGTGCCATTCAGGTCAATGCGCAAGCCGTCCGAGATGCTGCGCTCGGCGGCCTTGGTCGCGCAGTACACATGCCCGCTCGGGTAGGTGATGTGACCAGCAATCGAGCCCATATTGACGATGTGCCCGCGCCCACGCCCGACCATGCCCGGCACGACGGCCTTGGTTACATAAAGCAGGCCCTTCACGTTGGTATCGATCATCTCCTCCCAGTTCTGGACATCATCCTCCCAGAGCTTGGTGAGGCCGCGGCTTAGCCCTGCGTTGTTTACCAGAATGTCGATCGACTTCCAGGCATCAGGCAAGCCGCCGATCGTGCGCTCCACTTCCTCCCGATTCTGCACATCAAGCGAGAAAGCGGAGAAATCGGCGGCCCCGAGATCGCGCATCTCCGCCTCCATGGCCTGCAGCTTGTCCAACCGGCGGGCACACAGCAAAAGACGCGCTCCATGACTTGCAAAGGCACGTGCGGTAGCTTCGCCGATGCCGGAACTGGCACCGGTGATGAAAACGATCTTGTCTTTCAGGATCTCGGCCAAGGGGGACAGCCTCCAGAGAAGTGATGCTATGTAAGCGTTCGGATGCATCCGGCGCGGAAAAGAGGCCACGGCGATGTCTCCGTGGCCTCTTTGACTCCGTAGGGTAAAGCAGGTGCTACTGAGGAGGAGCCGCCGTCCCCGTTGCCGCTGGCGCTGGTGCTGCCGGTCCACTTGCGGCGGGTCCCGCTGTTGTCTGCACGCCGATCGCATTGCCGGACACAATCAGCTCCACTCGCCGGTTCTGTGCGCGCCCTGCAGCCGTGCCGTTGTCGGCTGCAAAGTCTGTTGCGCCAAAGCCAGCGGCTGTGGTGTTGTCCTGCGGTACACCGTTGTTGACCATGAAGTCACGCACGGCGCCAGCGCGGTTCTCGCTGAGCTTCTGGTTGGTGGATGGGGAACCAGTTGAATCGGTATAGCCTTCCACCTGCACCTTGAGACCCTGGTAAAGCTCAAGGATCGTGGCGACCTTGGCGAGGGACACCTGCGTGTTCTGCTTCAGCGTGTACTTACCGGTGTCGAACAACACATCGTTCAGGTTCACGACCAAACCACGTGGCGTCTCCGTTGTCTGCAGAACGGAGTTCAGCTGTGCGAGCAGCTTTGCGCGCATGGCTTCAACACTCTGCTGCGCTTCCTGGGCCTTGCGGTTGGAGTCGGCAGCCTGGGCGCGGGCATCCGCGGCAGCGACCTCGGCCTGGGCGCGCTGGGCATCCGCCTGGGCACGCTGGGCGGCGGCGCGATCTGCGGCAGCCTGGGCTTCCACAGCCTGCAGTTGCGCCTGTTGCGCCTGCTGTGCGGAGTTTGCGGCGTCCTGCTGTGCGGCGACCTTGGCGTCCTGCGCCTGCTGCTGGCGTTCCGCGGCCTGCTTGCGCAGCGTGGTCAGGCGGGCATCCTCGGCGCGCTGCACGGCCTGGCGCGCGTCCGTGAAGATCATCTTCACGTCACGGTGCTTGTTGTCCTGTAGTTGTTGCGCGTTGGTGATGTCCGTCTGCACCTCCGCCATGATGTCCGAGGCATACTTGTCGGCACCGGTGTTCTGCGCGATGCGCTGTGCGTTGTAGGCCTCAAACAGGGCCAGCGGCGTATGCTCGCGGTCGGAGATCGGTGCCGGGTTTGACTTGCGGCCATCGGTGTTGGCATACAGGCCCTTGGGCAGCAGCGTGTAGTGAATGTTGACCGTCTGCAGCACGCCTACCGTGTCCTTACGGAAGACGTTCTGCATCACGATGACATCAGAAGGCGTCGACACAGCGAAATAAGGCTCCGCGGTGACAATCATGCCGAAGCTCTGAAAGGGGCTCGTGACCTCAAGCGAGGCCTTGTCGCCGGAGAGCTCCAGCTCGCCGAGATTCTGCGGACGTCCATCCGCGGAGATCGCCCACAGCACGTAGGTCAGATACTCCGGACCGTAGCCGTTTGCCGGGGACATGCCCTCGAACTTGACGGAGATGTTGGTCTTGCCCGTCTTGGAATCCACCTTGCCTTCGCCATGGGCCTTGGGCATCAGGTTGGTCCCCTCAAAGCCCACGTTCGTGGAGCCCGAGCGGTTCAGGTAGTTCACGGCATCCAGATCCCGCTGGACCACCTTGACGTGATAGACGTAGGTGCCGTTTTCGCTTTGGGCGATCACATCAGCCGATCGTGCTCCCGGCGCAATGGCGGTGGGATTCGCTTCCTGCGCGCGGGCGGCCAGGGCAAAGGTTAGGGTCATCGCAGCCGCAGGCAAAACAAGACGGGCCCGCTTCCAAGTGTCGTACATTTTTCTCTCCTTGGGAGCGGGCGCACAAGCAGCCGAGCACCGATCTCCCACGCCATCTCCCGGCGCTTTAGGAACTCGGATGCCCCCCTTTTCCGAAAGGTAGCCCTTTGTCGCAGCATAGGACAGCCAGTGATCATGCACCTTTTGAATGAGCTAATAACGCTTATAGGGGAGAAACTTGCCGCTCATGGAGATCTTCACGCGATCCCCCGCTGGATGCGGCTCGCGCTCAATCTGCATATTGAAGTCGATCGCACTCATAATGCCGTCACCAAACTCCTCGTTGATCAGCTCCTTCCAGGTCATGCCGTAGTTCTGCACGAGCTCGTAAAAGCGGTAGATCAGCGGATCGGTGGGCGGCATGGTTGCAGTCTCGCCACGGTTGGGGCACTCGATCAGCAGCGCGGCGTCGTCAGGTTCTAGCTCAAGCAGCGAGACGGCTCTCTCTGCCTCCTCCCATGTCAGCGAGAACTGCCCGAGCAGGGCCGCGGTGTAGACGATCGGCGAACTGGTGCCAAGTGTCTCGGCGATCGTTTTCCAGCTGAGCCCAAGGTGGCGTTTGGAGGCGAGAATGCGATCAGTAAGGGCGGAACGGGAGCTCATACGGGCAGCATACGGCGTCTGTCCTTCCTGTGCATCCCCGCTTCAATCAGGCCTGCGACACGTTGGCGAAGTCGATAAAGGCCCGTGCCGGGTCCGTATGCAGCAGCTTCACGCGGACGCTCGCGCCCACATCCAGGCCGGCATCCCCCTGCACCACGCGGCCCTCAAACGGTGGATCGAAGACCCGCACATAGACGCCCTTGGGAGTGGCTCCGGTAACCACACCGCTGAAGACCTGCCCAAGATGGCTGCTCATCGCGACGGCAGCCACGCGTTTTTGCATAGCGCGGTCGATCTTGCGCAGTGCCTTATTGGTCTCATTGCAATGCGTGGCGATGGCGGTGAGCTCGTCGTCCGTATAGGGCGCTGAGGCTCCTGCCATCATCGCGTGCAGAATGCGTTGCGTAACCAGATCCGGGTAGCGGCGATTCGGCGCCGTGGAGTGGGCATAGTCCCGGGCAGCCAGACCGAAATGGCCGGTAGGGTCGTCGGTGGGCCGCATCAGCACATACTCGCCAGCGCCCATCAGCTTGATCACACCGACGGCCAAATCGGGGTAGTGATCCGCGTCGATCTCTCGCTGGTGTTGCAGAAAGGTATTGAGGGCCACAGGGTCGGGGGTTGTGGGTAGTTCTGTCCCACGCTCCGCGGCCAGGGCCACGATGCGATCCCATCGCTGCGGCACACGCACGACCCGCTGCAACCCGCTGCGGCCGCCCGCGCGCAGCGCACGCGCCATCACACCGTTGGCCGCCACCATGAAGTCTTCGATGAGGTGCATGGCGCGGTTGGCTGTGGTCTCATGCAGGCCGGTGACGCGACCGTCCATCACGATTGCGTCGGACTCGGCACGCTGAAACTCCAGCGCCCCCGCCTTGATGCGCGCGGTATGGAGCGCCTGGGCGGCCTGGTCCTGAAGACGAAGCTGATCTGCAAGCCATGGTGCGATGGCGGCGTCTGCCGACGAGGCTCCAGCCTCCAGCCACGGGCCAATGTGCGAGTAAGCCAGCTGTGCCCGGTTGCGTACCCAGGCCCGCGTCACCGCTTCGCCTCCCAGAGCGCCGCTGCCGTCCACGGTGAAGCTCATCAGCACGGCCAGCCGGTCGCCGCCCTGATTCAGCGAGGTGAGATCCGTCGAAAGCTCCATTGGCAGCATGGGAAAGTTACGAACGGCCGTGTAGACGGTCTGCGTCTGCGCCGCGGCATGCTGGTCGATGGGGCTGTCCTTCGCTACAGCGGCTGCCACATCCGCAATCGCGATCTGTACGCGAATGCCGCCCGCAACACGCTCCGCAACCTCAATCTGATCCAGGTCGCGTGATGTGTCGTTGTCGATCGACGACCAGTCGAGGTCCCGTAAATCAGGCAGACCGGAGGCAGCATCCCCTTGCGCGCCGGCCGACAGCTGCTGCACCTGCGCCGCGACGTCAGGAGAAAACTCCGGGCGAAAGCCAGCCTTATGCAGCTCATCCAGCGCGGCAGCCGCCAGGTTGAAGTTGGGTTTCCCTTGCGGATCAAACATGCCCACGCAGGCTACCACAGCGCGGTGAGCCTGTTCCTCCGAGGCCATCGCGAGCTCAGAAGACTCACTGCCCCAGGATGGCCGTTCCCGCCAGCTCCATCGAGTGCGCGATGCGATCCTTCCACTCCGCGGGACCGGTGGTGTGGACGCTGGTGCCGTGCGTGTCGACCGCGACCGTGACCGGCATATCGACCACCTCAAACTCGTAGATGGCCTCCATGCCCAGGTCCTCAAAGGCCAGCAGCTTGGAGTGCCTGATCGCCTTGGAGACAAGGTACGCAGCGCCCCCGATGGCGATCAGGTAGACGGCCCGGTTGTCACGAATCGCATCGATGGCCGCGACGCCGCGCTCGGCCTTGCCGACCATGCCAAGCAAGCCGGTGGACTCCAGCATCTGGCGGGTGAACTTGTCCATGCGCGTGGCGGTGGTGGGGCCGGCTGGGCCGACAGCCTCGTCGCGTACCGCGTCCACCGGGCCCACGTAGTAGATCAGCTTGTTGGTGAAGTCGACCGGCAGCGTCTCGCCACGGCTGAGCATATCGGTCATGCGCTTGTGCGCCGCGTCGCGCCCGGTAAGCAGCTTGCCGTTGAGCAGCACCACATCACCTGGCTGCCATGTTTCGATCTCCTCGCGCGTCAGGGTGTCGAGATCTACGCGCTTCGCGCCATGCGCCGCGGGATCGTAGGTGAGCTTAGGCCAGTTGTCGAGGTCTGGTGGATCGAGATAGACCGGGCCGGCACCGTCCAGTACGAAATGCGCGTGACGCGTGGCCGCGCAGTTGGGGATCATGGCCACCGGCAAGTTTGCAGCATGGGTCGGCCAATCGAGGATCTTCACGTCCAGCACGGTGGTCAGGCCACCCAACCCCTGCGCGCCGATGCCCAGGGCGTTGATCTTTTCGTGCAACTCAACGCGCAGCTTTTCGATGTTTGTCTGCGGTCCGCGTGCCTTGAGTTCAGGCATGTCGATGGGGTCCATCAGCGACTGCTTGGCCAGCAGCATCGCCTTTTCCGCGGTGCCGCCTATGCCGATGCCGAGCATACCCGGAGGACACCAGCCAGCGCCCATCGTCGGGATCGTCTTCAGCACCCAATCCGCGATCGAGTCGGACGGATTCAGCATGACGAACTTCGACTTGGCCTCGCTGCCGCCGCCTTTCGCGGCAACGGTGACATCGATCGTCTGACCGGGCACAAGCGAGACTTCGACGACGCAAGGCGTGTTGTCGCGGGTGTTTTTGCGGCTGAACGCCGGGTCCGCCAGGATGCTGCCGCGCAGCTTGTTGTCGGGGTCCAGCCATGCCTCGCGGACACCCTGATCGCAGAGGCCCTGCAGGCTCATCGTGGCCGGCGCGTCACCCTTTTGCAGGTGGCACTCCATGCCAAACTTCACGAAGACGGTGACGATGCCGGTGTCCTGGCAGATGGGGCGGTGCCCTTCAGCGCACATGCGCGAGTTCACCAGGATCTGCTTGATCGCATCCTTGGCCGCCGGCGATTGCTCCAGCTCATAGGCCTTTGCAAGATTCGTGATGTAGTCGACCGGGTGATAGAAGCTGATGTACTGGAGAGCGGCGCGGAGGCTCTCAATCAAATCGTCCTGCTGGATGATGACCATACGTGGCGTGCCCCAAAACTCTATTTTAAGCCGGGAGCCGCCGATCGATCAGCCTGCGATGTCGTCGTCCAGCACACGGAAGATGGCCGCCAGCGGCACTTCGACAGGTGTGCCTTCCAGCGTCAGCACTCCCTCGCGCACCGTGGCCATGGTGCCTTCGGAACGCAGCACAAGAACATCTCGCTTGGCGGGGTCGAAGACCCAGACCACCGGCACGCCCAGGGCAAAATAATCGTCACAGCGCTCGCGGATACGACCCAGGCGATCCTCGGGCGAGAGGACCTCAATGCAAAGCAGCGGTGGTTCCGTGACGATGGGTGTCCGTCTCCAGTCCGACCGCATCACGCACAGGTCGGGCACCCGGAAGCGCGTCGGTGCGACTTGAACGCGCTGCTCCACGACGGCTTTAACCCGCCACTCGTCTCTGTGATTGCGGAACAGAAAAGCCAGCTCTGTCTGCAGGTCAGCATGGTCATGCTCGCCCAGGTTTCTGTCCTCCAGTACGCCATCGACGTAGTCCCTGTCCGGCCGGTAGTCGGAGTGGAGATATTCGTAGATCGACACAAAGGGGAAAACCGCTGCTGCCGCCACACGAGCCTCCGTGCGTACAGCCTACATCAGCCCCCTACGGCCGGGCCGTCCATCGGGCCTGGAAGCATATGGAACTCGCAACCCAGTACTCTGGATCCGGAGGCATGGCTTTGGAACTTGAATCAGCTGTCGGAAGCCAGGCAAGCCTTCTGCGCGTACCGGGGTGGGAGCTCCATCCCTGGCTCCGGGCTGGTTTCAGCACGCGTCTCAGGGGACTCTCCAATGTCTACGGCGACCGTGAGCAAAATCTCTGCTGGACCGCAGAGGATGACCCGGAGGTTGTTGCCGCCAATCGAGACGCCTTTGCCGCAAACCTCGCAGGCGGAAAGTCCCTGTCGCTGACCACGGTGAGCCAGGTGCACGGCGCCATTGTGCGGGATCTGGAGCAGGAGAGCCCGCCCTTCATGACGGAGGCCGGCAAAGCCAGGCTGGAAGGCGATGGCATGATCAGCCTCACGCCCGGCCGCCTTCTGGCCATTCTGACGGCCGACTGTGTCCCGGTGCTGCTGGCCGACACGCGCACCCATGCCGTTGGGGCCTTTCATGCAGGTTGGCGGGGCACGCTGGCGCGCATCGTGGAGCATGGAATCGCGGAGATGCGCGTCCGCTACGGCACCCGTTCGCAAGACTTGATTGCGGCTGTCGGGCCCTGCATCGGGGCGTGCTGCTTCGAGATCGGCGACGAGGTGCGCACCGCCTTTGATCATGAGTTCCGCTACGCCTCAGAGCTGTTTTCTTCAGCAGCAGAGGGAAAGTCGCTGCACATGGATCTCGCCGAGGCCAATCGCCGGCAGTTGCTGGAAGCGGGCGTGCAGCCGGAGAACCTTCGCGTGCTGGCGCACTGCACGTCGTGTTCGCGTTTAGGCGATGGCAGGCGTCGCTTCTTCAGCTACCGTGCCGAAGGCGGCAGGACGGGACGCATGCTGAGCGGCATCGGCGCGGTGGAGTGAACCGCAGGGTCAACTAGGTCTTCTTCCCAAGCTCTTCGAACAGCTGTTCGCGGCGGTCCATCGCATACCTCTCGATGCCACGCAGGCCCTGTCCATAAGCAAGGAGCGCGCCCGCCGCAAACAGAGACATCAGCCCCAACGCGATCCAGTTCCGGTGAAGGTACACGCCCAGAAACTGGAAGCCGGCCCCAAGGGCCATGCAGCCCACCAGAACTCCAATGGCAATCCACGCGCTGACCTGGGACTGCGCACGGTTCAGGCTCTTGCCCGGGTTGATTTTCTTGGGTGCCGCAATGGAGCGCAGATTGCCAAGAGTGGTGTTTAGAAGCAGTGTCGCTGCCGCCCACAGCAGCACAAACAGCATGTTGTCGACGTGTGGCCGGCCGGCGACGTAGGCAACGATGGCGATCACGGCACAGACCTCGAACAGGGCAAGCAGAAACTGCATGAAATTCTTCGCGAAAAACACCTCACGCAGCGGCACCGGGGCCATGAAGTAAAACTGCGACCCGGGGCCCTCCAGACCAAACGAGTTGTAGCTCATGGGCGCGAGCCCAAGCAGGGCGTATCCCACCGCCAATAGGAGCAACCACTGCGATCCGCCTCGTAACGAGAGCCGTCCCGCAAAAAGAAACACCATCACCGTGGGTGCAACCACGCCATACAGCAGCCCCGTGTTGCGGCGCATTACCAGCAGTTCCTTGCCGAGCAGCGGTCCAAGCGAAGCCGGAAGCAGGCCGGGCGGCCGCAATGAGGCAGCAGGAGGCGAGAGCGCCAGGGCCGGGGTTCCCGTAGCTCCAGCGGCCGTTCCCGCAGGGGCGATAGCAGGACGTCTCGGGGTAGTCCGCACGGCGTTCGCCACGTCGCTGAGGTTTTCTCCGCGGTACTCCGTCCGCATGCGCGACGCGTACACAAGCAGGAAGCCCGCGGCATACAGAAACACAAGCCCATCCTGCGCAAGTGAGCTCGGGAACTCTCCACGCTCCGCGGAGAGCACGGCCGCGCCCGTCAGCTCCGGTGGCAGCCAACGCAGCCATGGGTGAAGGCGATTCTCAAGGGCCTGAGCCCGATGCAGATTTGCCGGCCGGACCGGCCGCGCGTGGCCGCTCTGGAAGCCGGGGTTGTAGGTCACATTCAGGTACTGGAAAAGGAGCGATGCCGCAAAGATCAGCCCTGTAAATGCCTCGCGGGCCCTGCGCGTGGAAAGCCAGCGATCCACCCAGGCAAAGATCATGCGCGAAAACAGCACATTCGCCAGGCCGAACGCGACGGTCGCGAGCAGGGTCCACAGCCAGAGTCGCGGCCGTGCCAGCGTGAGTCCCACGAAGACGGCGAACGACATCAGCGTTACGGCAACATTCGCCGGACTCAGCAGCCCAAAGCACAACCGCACGAGGACGTAATCGCGCAATGGCAAGGGGAAGCGGATCAGCTCCGTGGGATCAAACGTGGTGCCGGGCTGGCCAAGGTTGATGTTCAGCAGCTGCGTAAGACCGAACGCTGCCCAAAGCACAAGGGGCAGTTGCCCCAGCGTCCCGAGCACGGCCAGGCGCCAGGCGAAGAAGCCTGCAAGTCCCGCCGGCAGCAGTACCAGGCTGCCCAGCAGGGGCAGCAGGAGAATTCGCCCAATCAGCTCGGCGGTCCCGCCCTTGCGCCGAAAGCCATTGGCAAAGATGCGCCAACGAAGCCACGCAATCGCGCGAAACTGTTCCCACCCAAGCCGGGCACCGGCATGCACCTGAAACTCCGGGGCTAACTCAACCATGCGAGCTCACCTGGCGCGTGCAGCGGCACGGCTTCGGTGCCCACGACCGAGAGAAAGATCTGCTCCAGGGTCAGCGTCGCATCCGACGTATGCGAGCCTTGCGTCGGTTCGCCATCCGCTGCCGCAAGGCGAGCCCGCACGCCGGCGCGAAGCTCCTCCAGCGATCCATGCGCCACCAGGTGGCCGCGGTTGATGATCGCCACATGCGTGCAAAGGCGCTCCACAATCTCCAGCACATGGGAGGTCAGAAAGATCGTGGCTCCCCGCGCAATCATGCCTTGCAGCATGCTCTTCAGCGTGCCTGCCGCGATGGCATCTACGCCCTCGAACGGCTCATCCAGAAAGAGCAGTTTGGGTGCGTGGATCACCGCGGCTGCCAGGGCCAGCTTCTTGCCCATACCGTGCGAGTAGTCGGCGATCAGCTTCTTGCGCTGGTCCGCCAGCCCCATGTACTCCAGCAGCTCCGCGGAGCGCACGGCGGTCGTGCGTTTGTCCAGCCCGTACATCCGGCCGACAAAGTTCAGGTACTCCGGCGCGGTCAGTTTGCCGAACAGGGCCATGCCCTCCGGCACAACGCCGATCTGCCGTTTCACCTCGACGGTGTTCGCCAGCAGATCTTCGCCCAGAATTCGGATCAGGCCGGAGGACGGTGCCAGCAGACCGGTCAGCATTTTGATCGTGGTCGACTTCCCGGCGCCGTTTGGACCAAGAAAGCCGAAAAACTGGCCGCGCTCCACGGTCAGGTTCAGCGAATCGACGGCTCGGAAATCCGCGAACACGCGGGAAAGGGCTTGTGTTTCAATGGCCGGACTGGTCATAGCTCCTTGGGACACGCAGAGGATCTATTTGCTACGAGAGGGAAGCGCGCCACCCCCTCGTGGAGCCACTGGTTCACTCGCCGTCGGGGGACTCAGCTCCGTCGTCCCCGGTCCCGCCTGCCGTGGGCTGCCCCGGAGCCGTGACACCAACCAGTTCGCGGAGTTCCTTGCTGGGCTTGAAAAAGGGCACCCGCTTGGCCGGCACGGAGACTGAAGCGCCGGTCTTTGGGTTGCGGCCCGTCCTGGAGTTGCGCTGACGTGTCCGAAAGCTCCCAAAACCGCGGATTTCCACCTTTTCTCCGCTCTTCAATGCGCCGACAATGGCGTCGAACATGGTCTCCACGATCACTTCACTATCGCGACGGGTAAGGTCACCTAAAGCGTTCACCTGGTCCGTAAGGTCAACCTTGGTCATGGGTTCTCCGTGCAAGCGTCGGGCGCGCAAGCCAGAACAGTGTAACCCTCGCGCATCGCATGTTGTACCAAAGAAAGAGGGCCCGCTTACGCGGGCCCCTCTCTCTGTCGCAAAGATCAGCTACTTGCTCGGGCTATCTGTCTTCGGTCTCACCAGGGTCCCGGAGGGAGATGACAAAACAATGCTGCTAGCTACAGGTGTCGCTGTGGGAGCGCCGGCCCCGATAAGCTCGGAGAGGACGAAGCTGCCAGGAGTGCAGTTGTTCCCATAGCATCCATAGTTGCTTACCCATACGTTGCCAGCACCATCTACCGCGATACCGGCCGGTCCGATCAGCGTGTTGCCGTTGGTGCTGTTGTGCAGGAATACGTTGTTGAAGGCTACGCCGCCAGCTGTCAGATACGACCCGCTTGTGAGTGGAATCTGCTCAACAGAGGGGGTGTCCGTATCGGCCATCCAGAGGTTGCCGTTGCCGTCCGCAGCGATACCGGAGGGGTGTCGCTGAGCCTTGTTGTACAGCGGATAGCAGGTCTTCGCCGAGTAGAGGCAGAGACCGTCCTGGCGGGGACCATAGCCACCCCGGGGCTGTGCAAAATCCGTTCCCGTGTAGGCGACCTGACCGGCATCCTGCGCATAAGCGAACTGCACCGTTGGCGTTCCGGCGGAGTTGTAGAGGTAATTGCGCGCGCCTGCTTTGTTTGTGTTCTGGCCAGCAAAAGCGATATTGCCGTTAAGATCGCTCGCGATACTTGCAGCAGCGAAGTTGCCCTCACCGGAAAGCTCCGAGTTGGCGATCTCCGCGTAGGCCGTTTTGTTTGTGACCGTAGCGAGGGCCGGCAGGCTGTCGGAAGCGGTGATGCCGAAACGAATCGTGTTATCGACTGCTACGGTCACAGAGTGCGAAACCACGGTCGCGGTCGCATTTGCGATTTGAAGATTCCGTACGGTTGTCGGATTCGTTGCGAGAAAGCCGGCCACGTAGGCTGACTGCGAATCGTTCTCCCAGACATAACCGTCTGTATCGATGGCCACTTGCTGGGGATGTGAGACATGGCCGGGGAACAGAGAGCTGAAGGCTCCTGTGCTCGGATCGAAGTACCCTGCGCCCGCATTGCGATCCACGTTGCTGGGGAACCAAACCCTGCCCGCGGTGTCGATATCGATCGTGCTGACCGTGCTCGAATCCACCCCAAGGCCAAATGCCGGGGACGTGTAGCTCGCTGATAGCGTCCAGTCATTGGGAGCAGCCGTTAAACCGCCAGTAAACGCGGCCGAGGCGGAAGCGGGCTGCAGGTTATACAGCTTCGCGACATTCAACGTTGGGTTTTGTGCAATGTTGATGGCCGCCTGCAACGTATCTGTAGGGACAGTTCCACTGGGAGGTGTCGTATTTTTGAAGAGGGCCGTGCAGGCAGCACCAGCGGGGTTGGTCGCATTCACGCACGTGGCAAGGATGTTGCCCAGCGTGATCAGCTTCGCGCTCTCAAAGGTCATCGTGCCCGTGCTCGCCATCGGATAGCCCGTGGTCGTATTCAGCAGGGTCGGGATGGTCCCGTTGCTGGCAGTGCTCACAATCTGCGCAGCGGTGGCGGGTGCCCCGAAATGATCGGTTGATGTGCCATCCGAACTGGTAGCCGTAAAGAACTGAGAGAAGGTGTATGCCAGCATCGCGGTGCTGATTTCGTTGATCGTAACGAAAGCGTCCGCTGTGCTGGAGCAGGGGCCGATGGACGCGCCTTCAGCAATCGATGCATTCACCTTGTTTACGGCAACGCCGCCAAGCGACAGGATGTACACCGGGGTATCGGCGGTTGGGCACTGGATGGCACCCGGGTCGATGGTGAAGTAACCATCAGAGCCAGTCGTCGCACTGGCCAGCAGCGTTCCGGTGGAGCCGTACCCGCTGGTGCCGTAGGTATAAAGCGCGATAGATGCGCCCGTCACAGGTGACTGGCCGCCGTACGCCTTGCCTCGAATTGTCTTCTTAACTGCAGCCGACTCCGCACTGGGTAGCGCCACAGTGCCCATACCGCAACCAGTTAAAACTGCAGCAGCTGGAAGGAACAGACCCAGAGCTATGGTGCCGAGACGCATGTTGCCTCCACGCAAGAGCAAGAAAATCAGTTGGATAGACTTCGTGTACTATACAACGGCTTGGGCATCCGAAAGTAACTATTAGGTAACTCATTTGACTCTATTCGTCATCCCCAAAACCGTTGTGTCTTTTCACCGGGTGTTAGCAAAGCGTCGCCACAGCGGGCGTACCCTCTCGGTAGGCGACGCCCGAAGGCGCGCCCGGAGCGCGGGTGAGTCCGACTATTTTCGTTCTTGAAGACGACGCCGACATCAGGCGTTTGATCCAATACCGCCTTGAAAGTGCAGGCTATGCTGTACGCGCCTACCCCGCCCCTGGAACCATGCTGGCGGATGCGGAGCGCACCCGGCCGGCACTTTTTCTGCTCGACATCATGGTGCCGGGCGGCAGCGGCCTCGATGTCTGCCGCCGCTTGCGGCAAAGCAACATTCTGGGTGGCGTACCGGTCATCTTCCTCACCGCCCGCGCGTCGGAGGACGACCGTGTCCTCGGTTTGGAGCTGGGCGCGGACGACTACATCGTCAAGCCCTTCGCCGTGCGGGAGCTGCTTGCCCGTATCAGGGCCGTGCTGCGCCGCTCTGAAGTTCCCGAAGAGACGGAAGGCAGCCCGGCCGTCCTGACCATCGAAGACCTGGAGATTGACTCGGGTTCCATGCAGGTCAGGGTTCGCGGGGACCTGATCACCACCACGACCACGGAGTTTCGCCTGCTGGAGTACCTTGCCCGTCATCCAGGGCGCGTCTTCAGCCGCGATCAGCTCCTGGACGCCGTCTGGGGGGATGCCCGTTTCGTTACGCCCCGCAGCGTGGACGTATATGTGCGGCGTCTGCGGGAGAAGATTGAGGCCGAACCGGAGACGCCGCGCTTTCTGAAGACGCTCCGTGGCGCCGGCTACCGGTTTGATATCCCCGCAGTGCGCCTGCAGCCGGCCTTTGCCGCCGAACCCGCTGCGCACTGAACCTGCCGGCGGGGGGCACAGCCGACTTTAGGATAGGGCCATGAGGAAGCGCAGCTTGAGCCTGTTCGGGTACTTGCTCCTATGGGCCGCGGGCGGCGCTGCCGTTCTGCTCGGCGGGCTTACCCTGCACGCCCCCCCGTTCCTTCTGCTCGCGATCTGGGTTACGGGCGCGGTTGCCGGTGCCTTTCTGGCCAGGCGCTGGGTGGGCGAAGGCGCTGCCGCGCTCGCCCGGGAGGTCCGCGCGCTGCCTTTGCCACCAGCGGCAGGGATCTCGGTCCCGGAGCTGGGCGACCTGACGCTGGCCCTGGCCGCCGCCGCACCACGGCTGGCTGCAGGGATCGAGGCAGCGGGTGAAAACGGCCGCAAGCTGCAGACCGTGCTCGACTCCATGCAGGATCCGGTGACGGCCATCGATGCCGCCGGCCGCATCAGCTGGGCCAACACGCCCATGCAGCAGCTTATGCGGGAGGCACACGGCTCCGTACGCACCGGCCACTCCCTTGTGCAAACCATCCGCGCCCCCGAGATCCTGGAGTGCGTGCAAATTGCGCTCGAGTCCCGTGAATCCGTCGAGCGCCGCCCGGTCACCGTCTTGCCCGGACGCATCGTGGCCGTCAGCGCCGCGCCCATGCCGGACGGTGGCGCCGTCATCGTCATGCACGACATCACGCGGATCGAACACGTGGAGCGAACTCAGCGCGAGTTCGTCGCCAACGTGTCCCACGAGCTGCGCACCCCCCTCACCTCCATCCAGGGCTACGTGGAGATGCTGCTCGAAGAGGAAGACGACGTTCGCGGCCCGGCCTCCTTCACCGTCGCCGAGCGCCGCCGGGAGTTCCTCGACGCCATCCTGAAGAGCGCCCGCCGCATGGGTCGGCTCACGGATGACCTCCTCGCCCTGGCCAGGGTGGAAAGTGGAGAGCGCAAGTTCGCCCCACAGCCCATAGCGGTCTCCGTATTGATAGAGGAGTGCCTTGAGGCGGTCTCCGGGCTGCTCAAGGAGAAGGGCGGAACGCTGGCTATCGTCGGCGATCCACCGGACATCGACGTGCTCGCCGACCCGGATACGGTGCTGCAGGTCATGAGCAACCTGATCGAGAATGCCCTGAACTACGGCCGTGGTTCGGACGGATGGGCGGTCATCGAGATCTCCGCCTCCCTGCACGAAGCCTCGCCTGACGTTCCTGTGCCGGAGATGATGATTCGGGTTCGCGATTTTGGGGCGGGCATCGCCTCTGAGCACCAGGATCGGCTCTTCGAGCGGTTCTACCGCGTCGACAAGGCGCGTTCGCGCGAATCCGGCGGCACCGGGCTGGGGCTGGCCATCGCCCATCACCTGGTCGAAGCGCACCGTGGCCGCATTTGGGTGGAAAGCGAGTTGGGCAAAGGAAGCAGCTTTATCTTTACGCTGCCCTGCATCGCCAATCTGCCGGCCAGGGCCCCATCGCGCCAGGTCGAGGCCCCATCCGAGCCATAGGATGACGCCCTCGGGGGTCTTTTCACACTCTATTCACATTCCCTTCTCCGAACGTTCAAATGGGACTGGGAGGATATCTCGGAGAGACCCCCAGGAAATACAGCGTTGGCCGGGCATCCTGCCCCCAGCTGCCCTGTGTGGTTCTCCCTCGAGGAATTGATGAAAGATCACAGCAAACTGATGACGGCGCTGGTCGCCGCCCTGCTCGTTTCTGCGTCAGCCGGCGCACAAACCACCGGTGCCAAGAAGGCGACCGCTCACAAAAAGGCGCGGCGCACGGCAACCGCGCACCGCGCCCCCGTGCGCCGCAAGGCCCCGGTGGAGAGCGCCCAGGCGCGCCAGATGCGCGAACTGCGGGAGCAGCTCTCCGGCCAGCAGACCCAGATCGACGCTCTGAAGACCCAGCTCTCCACGCGCGATGTGCAGGTTGCCGCAGCGCAGCAGAGCGCGGCTGAAGCGCAGCAGCAGGTAGCGTCCGCAGCTGCGGCCACCTCCGCCGCCGCAGCCCAGGCGACCCAGAACACCCAGGATGTCGAGCAGTTGAAGGTCTCTGTTGGCGATCTGAACAGCAAGAACGACACCCTGACCCAGACCGTGGTGGGCAACCAGGCGCAGGTGCAGCAGGAGATCAACTCGCCGACGACCATCCACTACAAGGGCGTCACCATCCAGCCGGTCGGCTTTGCGGCCTTTGAAGGCGTATGGCGTCAGCGCGCGGTCAACTCCGACATCAACACGCCGTTCAACACGATTCCGCTGCCCAGCGCGAACGAAGGCCACACCAGTGAGTTGAATTTCTCCGGTCGCCAGAGCCGTCTCGGGGTGCTGGTAGGGGGCGATACGGGCAGCCTGAAGCTGGCTGCTTACTTTGAGGGCGACTTCCTCGGCGCCGGCGTTACCTCCAACAATAACCAGAGCGACAGCTACGTTTTCCGGCAGCGCCAATTCTGGGGTCAGGCGAGCAAGGGCGGCCTGACGCTGACCGGCGGCCAGATGTGGTCGCTCGTCACGGAAAACCTCCGCGGCACCGACAACCGCACCGAGGTGTTGCCGAACACCGTGGATCCGCAGTACATGGTCGGCTTCAACTGGACACGGCAGCCCGGCATCCGCCTGCAGAAGTCCTTTGGCGATCCGCACGGCAAGGGTGGCTTCACCGCGGCGCTCGCGCTTGAGCAGGCGCAGATCACCAACTTCACCGCGACCTCGGCCGTGGCAAGCGCTGTGCCCACCAACTTCTTCTTCGGTGGCTCGGGGCAGAACGGTGGCCTCTACAACGCCTTTAACGGCACCTATGCCAACAACGTGGCGCCTGATGTCATTGTCAAATTTGCGTACGACACCCCGCACTCGCACATCGAGGCTGGCGGCATCGCGCGCTTTCTGCGGGACACGTATTACCCCGTCCTGACGGCCACCTCGCCCAGCTACCTCGGACCGGTGACCTATACGTACTCGACGACGCAGCAGAAGAGCACCGCCTCCGCAGGTGGCGGCTTCGCCTCGGCGCGTGTGGGTCTCTCGAAGTTCATCGACGTCGCCGCGCAGGGCATGGCGGGTACAGGTACGGGCCGGTACGGTTCTTCACAGCTGGCCGACGCCACCGTTCACCCCAGTGGCACCCTGGAGCCGATCCGGAATTATCACGGTCTTGCCTCGGTCGTGACGCACGAAGGCAAGAACATCGATATCTTCGCCTACTACGGTGGCGAATATGACCAGCGCACCATCTACGCGACGGCTGGCTCTAACCTCATCGGCTACGGTGCGCCCAACCTGAACAACGCCGGTTGCTACGCGCTGCCGGTTAATCCGGGTAGCAGCACCGGCGGCACCGATACCGCTCCCTCCACCTGCGCGGCCCCAACGCGGTACATCCAGGAAGGCATGGCCGGCTTCATCTACCGTGCGTACAACAGCCCCAAATACGGACGCCTGCAATACACGGCGACGTATAGCTACCTGCAGCGCAATCTATGGTCGGGCGCCACGCCTCCGGGCGGCGTCACCGGTCCGCGGGCGCAGGACAACATGGTGCATGTCGGCATGCGCTACTACATCCCGTAGTCGACTTTCCTTCATCACAGACCGGGTGAGCTGCTGCGGCAGCCACCCGGCCTCGTACGAGATCTAAAAGCTGATCCTCAGGAGATCCTTCGTGAAAGCCAAACTTCTCTCCGCTGTCTTGACAGCCATCACCGCCGTAACTCCTCTGGCGGCACAGAACCTCACCGGCGCGGGCGCGACCTT
>CAXTVC010000027.1:0-13573 GCA_964247615.1 uncultured Acidobacteriaceae bacterium | reverse complement strand
GCTCCCGAGGTCATTGCCGGAATCTACCTCGGCAAAATCACCAAGTGGAATGATGCCAACATCCAGCACGACAACCCCGGCGTGCAATTGCCTGATCACCAGATCCTGCCGGTCTACCGTTCGGACGGATCCGGTACGACGTACATCTTCACGGACTTCCTCTCCAAGGTCGTGCCGGAGTTTCAACAGCAGATCGGCAAGGGAACCAGCGTTAAATTTCCAGTTGGCATCGGGCAGAAGGGCAACGAGGGCGTCGCTGGTATGGTCAAAAACAGCCAGTTCTCCTTCGGCTACGTGGAACTGATCTACGCCCAGCAGAACCACATGCCCTTTGGCTCCGTGCGTAACGCAGCCGGGAAATATCTGAAGGCCTCCACCGAGGGTGTGACGGCAGCAGCAGCGGCTGACATCAAGACCATCCCGGCTGACTACCGTGTGTCCATCACCAACGCGCCGGGCGCCAACTCCTACCCCATCTCTTCCTTCACCTGGCTGCTGATTCCCCAGCATTGGGATGACCAGGCCAAGGGCAAGGTCATGGTAGATTTCCTCAACTGGATGCTCGATCACGGGGAAGCCGAAGCTCCCTCCATGACCTACGCCTCCCTTCCGGCGCCCGTCATCGAGCGTGTCCGGGCAACGATCAAGACCATCCACTAGAGTTCCGTTCCGGGAGGTGGTGCGGTTGTCGCACCACCTTTCTCCTTGTCCCCTTTACCTCTTGTTCATACGATCTATCTAGCATCCGCATCTGACGGTGCACACCTACGCATGCCCGACTCTGGCTCCATCCCCGTATCGGCCCCTCGAGCGGAAGCTCCGAGGCCCCAGGTTTCAGCAGGGGGACCGCCCGCACCGGCAGCTTCCTCCGTTGTGTCCGCCGCTCCCTCTGAAGTCCGTAAATTCCTTCGCGAGCGCAGCAGCGGCTCGGTGGCCGACCAATCCTTTGCCGGCCTCATGGTGGTCTGTGCCCTGAGCGTGATCTTCATCGTGCTGCTGATCGTGTTTGTCCTGGTCTCGAACTCGAAGCTCTCCATCCATGCCTTCGGCTGGAGCTTCTTCAAGGGCACCAACTGGGATCCGGTCAACGGCAGCTTTGGCGCTCTGCCTTTCATCTACGGCACATTGATGTCCTCACTGCTGGCGCTGGTCATCGCGGTGCCCCTCTCGATCGCAGTCTCCATCTTTGTGCTGGACATCTGCCCGCTGCCTTTGCGCGGACCCATCGCGTTCCTGACCGAGCTGCTCGCCGCCATCCCCTCGGTTGTCTATGGTTTGTGGGCCGTATTCGTTCTCGTGCCCATCGTGCGTGACCAGCTGGGTCCAAAGATGATCAAGCTGTTTGGCTGGACCGGTTTCTTCCAGGAGCCAAACTTCGGCGTCGGCATCTTTACCGCCGGTCTGATCTTGGCCGTGATGATCTTTCCTGTCATCTCCTCGATCTCCCGCGACGTGATGCGCGCGGTGCCCAGTTCGCAGCGTGAGGCTGCCCTGGCTCTGGGCGCAACCCGCTGGGAGATGATTCGCATGAGTGTGCTGCGGAATTCGCGCATCGGGATCGTCGGCGCGGTCATCCTCGGGCTCGGGCGCGCCCTGGGCGAGACGATGGCGGTCACCATGGTCATCGGCAATCATCCGGATATCAGCAAGAACCTGTTCAATCCGGCACATACCCTGGCCAGCGTCATCGCCAATGAATTCTCCGAGGCCACGGGCGACCTGTACCTGAGTGCGCTGATCGAGATTGGCCTCGCATTGTTCCTGGTGACCATCGTGGTCAATGCCATCGCCCGTCTGCTGGTATGGGCGGTGACACGCGGCAACTCGGCGAGGGCTACGGCATGAGTTCGCTTCCCACCAACGGCACCGAGTCTACAGAGCAGATCCACGTTCCAACGCCGGTCGCGTCGCTTCCCGCAGCACCGGCTGCACCCGCGCCTGCGCTGCCCTCTATCTCGCTGCCGCCACGCACGCCGCAGCGGGAGCGGTGGTTGCGTCTGCGTCGGTCTGGGGTCGATCACGCGGTGACGGTGCTGGCAGTTCTGAGCACGGCCATCGTGCTGGTGCCGCTGATTGCTATCCTCGGCTACCTGATCTTCAAGGGTGCCAGCTCGCTCAATCTCGCGTTTTTTACCCATGTGCCGGCTCCGGTAGGGGAGAGCGGCGGCGGCATGGCCAACGCCATCGTGGGCTCGGCCGTGGTGCTGGGCATTGCCAGCGTGATGGGCATCCCTCTGGGCATCGGCGCAGGTGTCTACCTCGCCGAGTACGGCCGCGGTGGCACCTTCGGCAACATCGTGCGGTTCACGGCGGATGTGTTGAACGGTGTCCCCTCCATTGTGATGGGGATCGCAGCATACTCCCTTATTGTGGCCAGGCAACACCACTTCTCTGCCTTTGCCGGTGGCGTAGCCCTGGCGATTATGATGGTACCTACGATCACGCGTACAACAGAAGAGATGCTGGCGACAGTGCCCTCCAGTCTGCGCGAGGCCGCCTTTGGGCTTGGCGTGCCGAAGTGGCGCACGATTCTCTCCATCAGCCTGCGTACGGCGTCACCGGGCATCATCACCGGCTGCATGCTCGCCTTTGCCCGCGTGGCTGGCGAGACGGCGCCTTTGCTCTTCACCGCCCTTGGCAACCAGTTCTGGTCGGCCAAGGTGAACCAGCCGATTGCTGCGTTGCCGCTGCAGATCTTTGTCTATGCCGAATCGCCCTATGATGAGTGGCACCGTCTGGCCTGGGCAGGCGCGTTGGTGTTGATTGTCTTGATTATGGTTTCCGTAACCCTGGTGCGCATCTTCGCAAACCGTGGTGCGCTAAAAGGGGGGCGGTAGTGGGCGTAGATATCAAGGTCGAAAATCTGAACGCATGGTATGGGCCGGTGCACACCCTGAAGGATGTGACCCTGCACATTCCGGCCAACAACGCGACCGCGTTGATTGGCCCTTCAGGCTGTGGCAAATCCACCTTTGTGCGCTGCCTGAATCGCATGCACGAGACCACGCCGCAAGCCCGAGCTGAAGGCAGCGTGCGCATGGGCAATCTGGACATCTACAAGGACGCATCGCCAGTGGAGATCCGCCGCCGCATCGGTATGGTCTTTCAGCGGCCCAATCCGTTCCCGACCATGTCGATTTATGACAATGTCGCCAGCGGTTTGAAGTTGAACGGCTTCAGCAAGCGCAAGATGCTGGACGAGATTGTGGAGCGGTCGCTGAAGCAGGCCGCGCTCTGGGATGAGGTCAAGGACGATCTCCGCAAGAAGTCGGGAGCCAGTCTCTCCGGTGGCCAGCAGCAGCGGTTGTGCATTGCACGCGCGCTGGCGGTGGACCCTGAGGTGCTACTGATGGATGAGCCGGCCAGTGCGCTCGATCCGGTCTCCACGTCCAAGATCGAAGACCTTATCTTTCACCTCAAGACGCAATACACCATCGTGATCGTGACGCACAACATGCAGCAGGCGGCGCGCGTAGCGGAGCAGACAGGATTTTTCTTGACGGGCAAGCTGGTGGAGTTCGCGTCGACTCACAAGATTTTCACCAGTCCCACCGACAAGCGTACAGAAGACTACATCACGGGGAGATTCGGCTGATGCGCACACGTTTTCATCAGGCTTTAGATGGATTGAAGGAGCGGTTGCTGGTCATGGCCGGGCTCGTGGAACAGGCCATTCAGCGTGCTACCGCTGCGTATTCCGATCGCGATGGCGAGCTGTGCGACCTGGTACTGATGTCGGAGCCGGCGATCAACCGGATGGAGCGAGAGATCGATCAGCTTGCCCTGGACCTGCTGGCGATGGAGCAGCCGATGGCTGTCGACCTGCGCTTCATCATGGCTGTTATCCGGATCAACGCGGATCTGGAACGGGTCGGGGATCAGGCGGTCAACATTGCCAATCGCGTGAAGGAGCTTGGGATGCTGAATGCGAGCGATCTGCCCGTGGACATCCCACGACTGGCTCAGCTGTCCTCGGCTATGGTGCGCAAAGCGCTGCAGTCTTTCATCGAAGCGGACGCTGAGATGGCGCAGAATGTGTTGACCCTGGATGATCAGGTGGATGACATGAACCGCAGTGCCTATACCTCGCTGGGCAAGTACATCCAGGAGCATCCAGAGTGCGCGTCACAGGCGTTGAACGCGCTGGTTATCTCACGCAATCTGGAGCGAGTGGGCGACCACGCGACCAACATCGCTGAAGACGTGATCTTTTGGGTCAAAGGTGACGATGTGCGCCATGGTGGACCGAACAACGTGGTGGAAACTTCTGTTTTGGGCCGGTAGCGGCAGTCTTACCTGAGGTTGCCATCGGCAAGGTCATAGGCGACGATGCCGAGATCATTCAGGATGACGATGGCGTTCTCCATGTTGCGGCGCACGGTAGGCTCCTGCTTGCCGGGTGTCTGGTGGGCTTCTTCTACGGCCACCACGCGCCCGTAGGGCCACGAAGTCGGCGGGATGGAGCTCATCGCCTCGGCGAGTCGGCCTGGGCTGATGTTGACCACCTGGCGTCGCGCGCCGGCGGGGCGCAACATGCCGCCTGAGCCGAAGTCGGTGGGGTTCTGGTCCGCGTACATGACGTGCAGTGTGAGCATATCCGGCTGCACGGTGATGTAGGGATTCTCCCAGCTGTCATAGCTGTGAATCGCCATGTAGCGGTTCTTGCTGGCCGGCGGAATGGCTTCGAGCTCCGCCCGTTGCTGTGCCGCTGCGGCCCGTGCTTCCGTGCGTGCCTGGGCACCTGAGACCACGTGGCTGTGGCAGCCGGCTGTCGCGAGAGTTGCCAACAGGGACAGGGCAGAGAGGCAGCGGAAGCGAGCGGGGGAGGTCACCTCCAAAGAATACCGAAGACGGTCGCTTCCGTCGTTCTCCGTGTGTCCGGGGCAGGGCCATCGGCCGTTGCCGCCCTTACAATGGTTGGATGGTCAAAGGGATCACCAGCATCGCTACGCTACCTTCGGTGGAGAGCCTGCAACGGCTGTCAGGGCTGCTCCATGCATTGGGTTTTGAAGAGGGGCGCGGCTGGGACGATGGCGCGGGCCGAGGCGCTGCCTTTCTGGCGCCGGTCGGGAACCTGGAGTTGGTGGCGGGGCGTTTGCCTGCCGTTCCTCTGCTGCTGGTGGAGACGACGGGGCTGGATGCGGTGCACACGGCCGTGCGGCAGTGGATCTCTGCCGATCTGCGCAGTGAGGACATCGCCGCAAAGCTTGGTGAGGTGGAGGAGACGCACTGGAACTCGCGTCTGTTCACCGCGGAGCTTGCTGACGGTCTGCGCGTTGGATTCTGGGAGTCGTCCAATCCGCTGCATGGACGGCCGATTGCCGTTGAAGGAGACCTGTCCGGTGCAGGGAAGCGGTTTGCCATTGTGGTGGCGCGTTGGAATGCGGTGATCACGGACCGGTTGCTGCAGGGTTCGCTGGATGGGCTCTATCGCAGTGGCGTGGCCAAGGCGGATGTGGAGATTGTGCGGGTTCCAGGCGCGTGGGAGATTCCGTCCGCTGCGCGGACGTTGGCGGACTCCAAGCGTTTTGACGCGGTGATCACGCTGGGCGTGCTGCTGCGGGGGGAGACGGCGCACTATGAGGCGATCTATACCGAGGTGGCGCGGGGCATCGGGCAATCGCAGCAGGAGACGGGTGTGCCGCATGCGTTTGGCGTGCTGACCTGCGAGACGCTGGAGCAGGCGCTGGACCGAGCGGGGCTGAAGGCCGGCAACAAGGGCTTTGAGGCGGCCGTTGCGGCCATCGAGATGGCATCGATTCAGGGCAAGTTACTGGCCAAGCTGGGTGAACCGGCGGCTTCAGGGGTGGGGCGCTAGATGGGTAGTCGACGCAAGTCCCGGGAGATGGCCATGCAGATGCTCTTCCAGGGAGACCTGGGCAAGCAGAAGCCCGATGAAGTGGAGCGCTTGTTCTGGGACTCGCGGGACGATGTGGATGATGAGACGCGTGGCTTTGCGGACGATCTGCACCGCGTAGCAACGCGCCGGGACGAGGAGATCGACGGCCTGATCCAGAAGCATGCGCAGAACTGGCGCCTGGAACGGATGCCGGTGGTTGACCGTAACCTGCTCCGGACAGGTGTGGCGGAGATGCTGGGCTTCAGCGCGACACCGACAGCGGTGATCATCAACGAGACGCTGGAGATTGCGCGGCGCTACGCTGCGCCGGAGAGCATCCACTTCCTTAATGGAGTGCTGGATGCGATTGGGCGGGAGTTGCTGGAGAAGCGACTGGCCCGGTAGGCCCCCCCGGGGGTACTCTTCCTGCAAAGTACGTTAAAGCTTGAACTTAAGCGTGTACCCACACCGGGGTAGATACCTTCAGGGCCGTGTTCAGCGTCCCTGTCGCATTTCGTAGATATTCCCCAGCTTAGCAATGTCGGGCCTAATTGCACGCAAGTGATGGTGCCCTTGAGCGAAAAAGCAGGTTCCTGTTCGGGGGATGATCGCAAGAGAGCAGCTCCAACAAAGAGAAAGCCCACCCAACGCATGAGGCGTGGGTGGGCCTTTCTGTTCTGCAGCTCTCGCAGATCCGTTAAGAGGTAGTTCTACGGACGCGCTGGGCGATGAGGTTGGGGGTGGCTACGCCACCGTTGGGATCCTGGAGGTTGGGGGTGATGACGCCGGTGTCCGTGGTGGCGGCGCCGTTGACGCCGATGACGTGCACCTGATTGTCCCCGGAGGTGCCTGCGTAGAAGGTGGTGTCATCGGAGCTGAACACTCCGGCTACCGGAGCTGTCGCACCCCCAGAGAGTGGGACGTTGGTGATGAGTCCAGTCGCGGGCTGATATAGCGGCAGGATTCCACCCAGACCTGTGTAGGTAACGAAGGCTGACGCGGAGTTGCTGGCAGCGACAACACCCGTAACAGCGGCCGGTGTGATGCCTGTGAGTGGATGGGCTGTCGGACTGCTGTTGAAGTAGCCGGGGCCAACGAGATTGGGTGGTTGCGGGCAGGCCGCAATCACTGGAAGGGCGCCCGTTGCGGTAAAGTTCAGGTCTTCAATTGTGAGACTACCGGCGGAGGCTGCCAGAATATGTACTCCGTCCGTAGTAGCTGTCAGACGATCAGCAGGGAGTTGTTTTGTGTCCGCAAGCGGGAAGAAGCTGTTTGAGGCAACGGCCGGGATGACGGCTTCGTTCAGTGTGGTGTTGGAGCAGTAACTACGACCGTCGACGATCGATGAGCCGGTTGAGTTCGTGCCGGCGAAATAGGCACCGACGGCGGGCACGGTAACGACGACGTCGCTGTAGTTCCGGTCCAGCAGATTGGTGCTCTCCCACCCGACGAAGGTGGTGTAGGTGAGCAGCTGGTTGGGGGTGGCGTCACCGCTGGAGGCACCGCTGGTCTGGGCAAGGACATACAGGGTGCTGCTATCAGGCGTCCAGGCAGCGCGGGTGCCGACGCCGTTGAAGGTGGAGAACACGGTACCGCCGGAGGTGACCAGGGAGACCGTTTGGCGGTTAGGGTCGGTGATCACGGCGTAGGTGTTGTTGGGGGCCACGGCCAGGACGGTGCCCTGGACAGCGGCGAAGGTGTTCGCGACGGAGTTTGAGGCCGTGGCCACGGTCATGAGGCCCTGCTGACTGCCCAGATAGAGCGTGGAGCCGTCCTGGGAGATGACCATGGAATTGGGTACGTAGGGCAGCTTAATGGGCGCCCCGAGCTGCCCGGTGGTGAAGTCGATGCTGGCGATGTACTGCGAGCCAGCGTTGGTGACCGTGGTGCCATTGACTGTAGTCGTGGACGGCGTGCTGGCCATGTAGAGCACGCTGGCCGAGGTGCCGGCAGCGGTGACTGTGATGCCGTTGGAGGTAATCGGCTTGCCATTGCCGAGAAAGCCGATCTGCGAGAAGGGGGCAGGGTTACAGCTGCCCGGATTGCAGACCGCCGTGATGGTTGCCGTGCCGGGATAGACCGGCGTGACGGTGTTGCCGCTCGTGGGAATGTTTACCGGCAGGGTGGAGTTGAACTCCAGCGCAACGCCGGTGATGCTGTGCCCTAACGTGTCCAGCACGGTGGCCGAGAAGGACTGCGGCGTGTTCAATCCCACATTGATTTTGGAGGCCCCGGCTGTTTGATTCACCGCCGAAAGCTGAATGCTGGCGGGGGGACAGGTAGAGAAGAAGCCGGAGTTGAGCGCGGACGAGGAGTTGGAGACGGTCGCGGTGACCAGGGCGGAGCCGGGCTGGTTGGCGGAGATGTTGCCCTGGGCGTCCACGGTGGCGACGTTGGTTGCTCCCTGCAGGGCGAAGTTCACGGGGCCGACCTGGCAGGTGATGTTGTGCGCGGCATCGATGATGCCGTTCGAGTAAACGCGCGCGACAAGCTGGCGGGCGCTGCCCTGGGAGACACAGCTGTTGCCGTCATAGCCGTCGGTAATGGCGACGGCGGAGGTGGTGCTGGATGTCGTGTTGAAGACACAGCAATTGGTACCGGGGTCGCTGCCGGGTAAGCCGCACTCCGCCACCGGTGTTGGATTGCCGAGCTGTACGCCTGTGACCGGGGCGTGAATATAGACCGCGATGGCGTTGCTGGTGACGCCGTTGGCCTGCGCGTACAGGTAGGTGGTGTGGTTGGTGTTGGTCGCTGCCGGGGGTGTGCACTGGGTGTAGTCAGCGATGCCGCCGCCACTGTTGCGATTCCAGGAGCCAGCACAGACGGCGCCCGTGGCCGGATTGATGTCGGCGATGGTGCGGTCCTGGGAGCTGTACACGTAGGAGGTCACAGAGACAGAGCCGCCGTTGCAATCTACGGCCGAGGCCGAGAGGGCAGAGCCAATCTGGCCGTAGTTCAGGGATTCGCCCGAGACGACGAGATTGGGAGCGAACGAGATGTTGTGCACCTGCCCGACCTGAAAGCCGGCTTCCAGGTTGCCGGAGCAGTACTGCACGGAGGTTTTATGGCCGCAACCGGCAACCGAAAGCCCAAAGGGCATGGCAAACAAAAGAAGAACAAACAGACCAAGAAACTGCCGCATTCCACCTCCCCGTCACAACGCAAAGGCGCAGGACGGTCAAACATACCCTTGGGTATCGCCAGACCAGTGTAGATTTGGACGATTTGTGAAGCAAATCGGGGTCGGCTGGTCGGCGCTAATGCAAAGCGGCCAGCGTGCGGCTGCTGATGCAAAGCGCCAACCCTGGCCTACGCGCGGAGCTACCTTGCAGGCATGTTGTCGTTGAACCACTTCACGGCGCGTTCGTCGCGGTCTTTGATGTGTTCCGGGTTCCGGAAGCCGTGGCCTTCGTCGGGGTAGACGACGAGCTGGGTTTTTACGCCGAGGTCGCGGAGGGCATGCCAGAACTCGAAGCTTTGGGGGGCGGGGCACTCGCCGTCCCGGTCGCCGACGATGACCAGGGTGGGCGTGGTGACGTTCTTGATGTAGGTGATGGCGGAGGATTTGGCGTAGACGGCGGGGTCGTCATAAACGGAGGCGCCGAAGAAGGGGATCATCCATTGGTCGATGGAGTTTTCGCCGTAGTAGCTGAGCCAGTCGGAAAGGCCGGCACCGGCGACGGCGGCTTTGAAGCGATGGGTCTGGGTGACGGCGAACATGGTCATGAAGCCGCCGTAGCTCCAGCCGGTGATGCCTTCGCGTTGGGGGTCGATGGGGTACTTGGATTCGACGAAGTCCAGGCCGGCCTCGATGTCCTTGAGGTCGCCGTAGCCGAAGTCCTTGCGGTTGGCCGCCGTGAAGGCCTCACCCTGGCCGAAGCTGCCGCGGGGGTTGGGTTGGAGCTCGAAGTAGCCGTGGTCGGCCCAGAGATCTTTGGTGCTCCAGCGGGCGGTGATGGACGCGGAGGGGCCGCCGTGGACGGAGACGATGATTGGGTACTTCTTGGAAGCGTCGTAGTGTGTGGGGAAGGTGAGCCAGCCCTGGACGTGGAAGGCGCCATTGGTCCACTCGACGGATTCTGTGCGGGCGGAGGGCGTGGCGTCCGGGTTGAGATGGGTGAGCTGCTGGAGGCCGGCGCCGCCGAGCAGGGTGTAGATCTCGGGTGCTTTGGTGAAGCCCTGTTCGGTAAAGGCGACGAGGCCGCCGTCCCGTGGAATGTAGGAGATGGCATCTTTGATGGGGCCGCCACCCACGGAGACCTCGCCGAGGTCGAGGGTGTCACCCGGGACGGCGGTTTTGGAGGTGATGTCCCAGCGACGGAGCAGGGTATGGCCGCGGTGGTCTTCGACGAAGCCGAGGGTGGTGTTGTCCGCCCAGACCTCCCAGGAGGGTGTGCCGTCGATATTGGGAGTGACGTCGGTGGGCTGGCCGCCTTTTGCGTCGACGGTGTAGAGGTCACCGCCGGTGGAGCCCTGGTCGGACATAAGGCCGCCGATGAAGGCGATCTTTGTGCCGTCGGGAGAGAAGCGGGGGACGGCGATCTGAAGGCCGTGGAGGGGGCCGGAGACGGTCCCGGGGTCAAGGACGGTGGTGGCCGTGTCTTCCGCGAGGCGCCGGGTGTAGAGCTTGGCGACCCACCAATTGTTCTCACCGGGAGGGTTGGCGGCGATGAAGGCGATCTCGGGCGCGACAGGCGACCAGTTGAACTCGTAGACGTGGAGATTGGGCGGGGTGAGGAACTGGCCTTGACCGGTTGTCGCGTCCACGGCATAGACGCGCTGGATCTCGACGCCGTCCTCACCGATGACGCCGGCGTAGGGCTTCATGGCGTCGAGGGCGCCGGCGGAGCGGGAGGCGTTTTCGACGAAGAGAAAGCCGATAGCTTTACGGTCGGGGGTCCAGGCGGGCTGCCCGAGCTCGCCGGTGAGGTGGGTGAGCTGGCGGGTTTGCCCGGTGGCTTTGGACCAGAGAAAGACCTGTTGTTGACCTTTGGTTTGTTTGCCTTCGAGCGGGGCGCAGTCGGAGAGAAAGGCGAGCGTGCCGCCGTCGGGGGACCAGATTGGGGTTTCGTAGGCGCAGGCCGAGGAGCCAGCGACGGAGATGAGCTTTTCGGCTGTGGGGTCGCCGTGGGAGGTTGGGGTGAGGTGGATGGCTGTGCCCTGGCCGCCGCGCAATGTCCAGGCGACGAGGGCGCCGTCGGGGGAGACCGCCACGTTGGCAGGGACGGTGACGTGGCCGTGTGCCGGTACCTGCGAGAGGGAGCTGAGGGTGAAGGCGAGCGGCATAAGGGCCAGAAGGCGGAAGGGGGCGCGCATGGGTGGAGCCTACCATCGTGAGAGGACCGGGACGTGGCTGGGGCGAGCCCTGCAGACGAAGGCTCGGGGTGCTTCCATTCTTGACGGACCGATGCCGTCTTGCTAGAGTTAAAAGGTTCCGCTCGTTCGGGGAACGTGCCTGTCTGAGTGCTCTCGACACCCTCCTCCCCGGGCTTGCTCCGGGATCTCATGGGGAGAGGCTATGGGAGCCTGAAGAAACGAAACGGAGTCAGGCCGGGTGTGCTGTACCGCTCCGGTAGCTTGGCCACCGTCGTTTCTCCTAAGCTTAAGCAGATTTGCAGCAAACCCGTGGTTGTGGTCTGGCCGCGTGCAGGATTCAGAAGTTCGCCGGAGCGCATTCTGCGTCTCCGCCTTTTGTGTGTGCCGTTGCTCGGGCGCACGTGGAAGCAAAAGCGAATGTGCTGCCCTGCCCTCGCGTTCGACAAAGTGAGTCGGATAGCTCCGGAGGCGAAAGCCTGCGGACTGGCAACAAGGAGTTTACGAAGTGCCTACGTTTCATCAGCTCGTCAAGCAGGGCCGTACGCCCACCCGTTACAAGACCGCCTCGCCCGCACTGCAGGGTTCGCCCCAACGCCGTGGCGTGTGCACGCGCGTGTACACACAGACGCCCAAGAAGCCGAACTCGGCTTTGCGCAAAGTGGCGCGCGTTCGCCTCACCAATGGTATCGAGGTTACGACCTACATCCCAGGCATCGGCCACAACCTGCAGGAGCACTCGATTGTGCTGATTCGCGGCGGCCGTGTGAAGGATTTGCCGGGTGTCCGGTACCACGTCGTTCGCGGCACGCTGGACTCGGTTGGCGTGGCCAAGCGCATGCAGAGCCGCTCCAAGTACGGCGCAAAGCGTCCGAAGGCTGCCGCGAAATAGATCACATCTGCCGGGCTGACCTGAATGTGGTTTGCCCGGCGAAGCAATTTGAAGCACCAACAAGGCCCGGAACGTGAGAAGTCACCGCGCCGGGGGAAGAAGAAGGAAGCTATGCCAAGAAAAGGTCACATTGCCAAGCGTGAGGTCGCAGCCGACCCAATTTACCAGTCGACACTGGTAACGAAGTTTGTGAACAGCATGATGTGGGGCGGCAAGAAGTCGACGGCGCAGAGCATCTTCTACGAAGCGATGACGAATCTCGAGGCCAAGGGTGGCGGGGATGACGCGCTGAAGCTCTTTAAGAAGGCTGTCGAGAACGTTAAGCCCATGCTGGAAGTAAAAAGCCGTCGCGTTGGGGGAGCGAACTACCAGGTGCCGATCGAAGTGAATCCGGAGCGGCGCACATCGCTCGCGATTCGCTGGCTGGTCAGCTTTGGCCGTTCGCGCGGCGAAAAGGGCATGGTCGAGAAGCTTACGGCTGAGTTGCTTGACGCTGCCAATGGCCGCGGCGCCGCGATGAAGAAGAAGGAAGATGTCCATCGCATGGCCGAGGCCAACAAGGCATTCGCCCACTACCGCTGGTAACGGAACGAAGCGGGGCGGCGGGTTGAAATGACCCGCCGCTCGCCAGAAACTGAAAGAGGGCTCCGGCCCGGCCCCAACGGGCAAACAGCGGACCTGGGTCCGCAGAAGAGACGAATCACCGTGGCACGCACAATACCCCTCGCAAAATGTCGCAACATCGGCATCATGGCGCACATCGACGCGGGTAAGACGACGACGACCGAGCGCATTCTCTTCTATACCGGCGTGAACCACCGGATCGGCGAAGTGCATGAAGGCACGGCGACGATGGATTGGATGGAGCAGGAGCAGGAGCGTGGGATTACGATCACTTCCGCCGCGACGACCTGCACCTGGAATGGCATTCGCATCAACATCATCGACACGCCGGGTCACGTGGATTTCACTGCGGAAGTCGAGCGTTCGCTGCGTGTGCTGGATGGTGCTGTTGCCTGCTTCGACGCGGTAGCAGGCGTGCAGCCACAGTCGGAGACGGTGTGGCGCCAGGCTGACAAGTACAAGGTGCCCCGGATCTGCTTTATCAACAAGATGGATAAGGCTGGCGCGGACGCAGTGTACGCAACCTCGACAATTGTGGATCGTCTCGGAGCGCGTGCAGTGCCGATCAACATTCAGATTGGTGCCGAGGCAAAGTTCGCGGGTGTCGTCGATCTAGTCACGATGAAGGCAATCTTCTGGCATGACGAGACCATGGGTGCCGAGTATTCGGTGGAAGAGATCCCGGCCAACCTGCTCGAGACGGCGAAGACGGCACGGAACTACCTCATTGAGGCCGTTGCGGACAGCGACGACACGCTGATGAACCACTTTCTTGAAGGTACTGAGCCGACGCAGCCAGAGTTGAAGGCAGCGATCCGTAAAGCAACGATCGCGATGAACATTTTTCCGGTTCTCTGTGGTTCGTCGTTCAAGAACAAGGGCGTGCAGACGCTGCTGGATGCGGT
>CAXTVC010000026.1:19237-37920 GCA_964247615.1 uncultured Acidobacteriaceae bacterium | reverse complement strand
CCGCTGGTGCCGCCGGTGATGAGGATTGTGTTGCCTGTAGTTTTCATTGTTGCTCCTTCTGGAACACGCTGCCTGGGGCAGAGGGAATGTGTCGTTGCCCTAGTTCTTCAAAATGGAACGCCAGGTGGCGGACGTATTGTGCAGTGCAGATCTCCCCACTGCGTTGCGCTCCGGTTGCGGTGACGACTGGACAGGCGTCGGCCAGCTTTGGGCTAGGCCATCGCGGGCTTCAGGACGGCTTCGCACCACTGCCCGAACGTAGTAGGGGTGGAGGCTTCGGGGGTGCGTGGGATCACGTGGTCGAGACCTTCGTTCTTGGCCATCATCATGTCGATCATGCCCTGGGCCATGGCTTCGGTGGCGCCCCGTTCGGTGAGCTGGGACTTGAGCGCCTCAAAGGGAATCTGTGCGTAGCGAATGGGCTTGCCGAGCACCTCGGAGAGGATGCGGGCCATGTCGTTGCAGGAGAGGTCTTCCGGGCCCAGCACGGGAACGTCTTCCTGACCAGTCCAGGAGGTGTCAAGCAGCCATTTGGCAGCGACCGCCGCGATGTCGCCGGTGCTGCAGTAAGGGTCCTTGCGGTCGGGGTCGAGAACACCGAAGAACATGCCCTGGGTCTTGAGAGGCTGCACCTGACGGAGGAGGTTGTCCATGAAGCCGGGCATGGTGAGAACGCGGCAGTGCGCGCCGGTGCTCTCGATCAGATCGTCCATGGCGAGCGAGGCAGAGACGTAGCCGGTGTGCCGGGGCCAGCCGCGGCCTATGGCTGAGACGACCACAATGCGTTTGACATTGTGGGTCTTTATGGCCCTGGCGGCTGGTTGCGAGAAGCCGGTGTATGCCCCCTCAAGACTTTGAGCCGCGAAGTCGGGCGGAACGAGCCAGAAGAGAGAGTCGGCCCCTTTGAAGGCCTGTTCGACGATCTCGGTTTCGCCGTGCGAGCCCTCGATGATCTCGACACGTTCGCGGATGTGCGCGGGGATTTTAGAAGGGTCGCGCACAATGAGACGTAATGGTTCACCACTGGGAAGAAGCCTGTCGAGAAGCTGATGGCCGATGGCACCGGTGGGCGTTGTGATGACGATCATGGGGGAGGTCCTCCACCGCGGAGCCTTGAGGCGTCGTTGGTAAGTAAACGGTACAGGGCAGTTTACTTTTAGTCAATCGCCGGAGGCGAGCGATAATACGTTATGGCACGACGGGGCGACCAGCTGCGCGAACACATCCTCTGGAAGGCCAAAGAGGTCTTTCTGGAGATGGGATACGAGCGAGCGTCGATGGATGCCGTGGCCAGCCGGGCAGAGACGTCAAAGCGATCGCTGTACGCGCATTTCGAGAGCAAGGAGAAGCTGTTTCTTGCGGTGATCGAGCTGGTGCGCGGACTCTTCCTGACACGGCTGAAGCAGCCGGACGAGTACTCCGACAAACCAGTGGAGGCGCTTACGCTGTTCTGCGCCAGATATCTTGAGACTCTGCTGTACGAGCCTTCCGTGCAGATGTGCAGGATCAGCATGGCGGAGACGGAGCGGTTTCCGGAGCAGTCGGCGCAGTACTTCGATGTGCTGTTTACCCAGGTGCAGGCGCGGTTGAGTGCGTATCTGAAGGGGGTGCTGCGGCTATCCCCAAAGATGAGTGGAGACGCGGCGCACAGATTGATGGGACAGGTGCTGTATCCGCGCTTCCCGCGAGCGTTGTTTGGTATGGATGCGCTGACGAGTCGTCTGCACGATGAGGTGCCGACGCCGGGTATCGATGTGAAGCCGATACGCAAGGCTGTGGCGGAGTTGCTGGCGTCGTTTGACAGTGAGTAGGAGCGATCCGGCGTACACCACCTTTGTTGCATGTCGTCCTGAGCGTGGCAGCACGTAAAGTTCCCGTGGTCACACAGCAACCTCCGTGAACGAACAGGGTCTGTTCTTCTGAAGCCGGATGCAGGGTTGCTGTCGTCGCACCCGCGGCAAAGGAGCTTGTATGACCATCACGCGAACGTTCTCCAAATTTCTTCTTCTGGCTGCCCTTGCAGCGCCAACTGTTCTGTTGCCAGTGCAGCAGGCACATGCAGGAATCTTTCTCTCGGTGACCTTTGCGCCGCCCGTGCTGCCGGTATATGCGCAGCCGATCTGCCCCGGGGATGGCTACCTGTGGACGCCTGGCTACTGGGCGTATGCGGATGCGGGCTACTACTGGGTTCCCGGGGTATGGGTGCAGCCGCCGAGTGCGGGCCTGCTTTGGACGCCGTCCTACTGGGGCTGGGAGAACGGCGCGTACCTCTTCCATGGTGGCTACTGGGGACCCCACGTGGGCTTCTATGGCGGCATTAATTATGGCTTCGGGTATGGCGGCGTGGGTTTTGGCGGCGGGGAGTGGCGCGGTGGGTCCTTCTTCTATAACCGCACGGTGAGCAACGTGAACGTCACCAATGTGACGAACGTATATAACCGCACGGTCATTGTGAACAACCGCACGACGGTGGCGTTCAACGGTGGGCCCGGAGGGATATCGGCGCGTCCTACTCCGCAGGAGTCGGCGTTTTCGCGTGAGCAGCATATGCAGCCGACGGCGAATCAGATGAGCCATCAGAGCTTTGCCGCGGGGAATCGGGCGCAGTTTGCGAGCGTGAACCAGGGGCGGCCCGGTGTCGCGGCAGCGGCTTCGGTTGCGTCGTTCCGGTCCAACCCCAACAATCCCCAAGCGGCCGCGCGACCGACGGTGAATGGGCGTGAGGCGAACCAGGATCAGCGTGTTGCCAATGGTCTGCGCTCCGGGCAGATGACCTCCGGTGAGGCAGCGCGTGCAAGCGCCAACCAGTCGCGCATCGATGGGCAGGTGCATGCCGACCGGATGGCAAACGGTGGGACGTTGACGACAGGGGAACGGCAGCAGGTGAATCGCGAGCAGAACAATGCGAGCGGGCAGATCTACCGGGACAACCACAATGGGGCGACGATCGCACCGAACGAGGTAAATGGTCGCGAGGCGAACCAGCAGCAGCGCACGGCCAACGGTCTGCGTTCGGGCCAGATGACCTCGGGTGAAGCGGCACGCACGAATGGAAGTCAGGCCGGGCTGGACCAGGGTGTACACAACGGGCGCGTGGCAAATGGCGGCGCGCTGAACCAAGGGCAGAAGCAGCAGGCGAACCGTCAACAGAATGCTGACTCACGGCAGATCCGCCGTGAGAATCACAACGGCGACCACAAGTAGATAAGTGTTGCAGTGATCACTGGCCTTCGTGGATTGTCTCTGCGGAGGCCAGTGATGTTTGGCTTGGTATGGGTTTCGGGCGCGGGTTCTTGTACTGCCGGACGCCGTTAGTCGAAGAGCGATCCCGGGCGTTCGATGGATGAGACCTGGCTTAGTTCCTGCGCTTCGAGTGCCGGTTCGGATGCAGTCTCGACGTGGTATTTGTGCTGGCCGATGCGCTGTGCGGCATAGATGCCGCTGTGGCCGGAGAAGAGATAGCTGAAGACGCAGGCTACCGCAGCGTAGGCACCGGCTTCGGCCCCGAAGAGCTCGACTGCCATGAGGGTGGAGGCGATTGGCGTGTTGGCGGCACCGGCGAAAACCGCAACGAAGCCCATGCCGGCGAGCAACGATGACGGGAGCGGCAGGATGTAGGAGAGCGCGTTGCCCAGCGTGGCGCCGATGTAGAAGAGCGGAGTGACCTCACCACCTTTGAAGCCGGCGCCCAGGGTAACGACGGTGAAGAGGAATTTGCCGACCCAGTCAAAGGGTGCATGCCGGGGGCCGAAGGCGGCAACGATGGTGGGAATGCCGAGCCCGATGTAGCGTGTGGTGCCCAGGGCAAAGACCCCGAGAGCCACGACGGTGCCACCGGTGAAGGGGCGAAGCGGGGCCCACGCGATGCGCGCCTTGAAGAAGCCGCTGATCGCGTGTGTTGTTTTTGCAAAGGCAAGGCCGACCAGACCGAAGACAGCCCCAGCCAGCGCGGCCCAGACCAAACCCGACACCTGCAGGGGTGGTGTGGCGGTGACGGTGTAGACCGTGTGTTGGACGTGCCAGGCGTGGGTGGTGAAGTCGCCGATGAAGGCGGCGAGGAAACAGGGCACGATAGCGTCGTAGCTGACGGTACCGATGGCGAGGACTTCGAGGCCGAAGACGGCGCCGGCCAGGGGCGTGCCGAAGACGGAGGCGAAGCCTGCGCTGACCCCGGCCATGAGGAGAATGCGGCGCTCGCGCGGGTTCATGCGGAAGGGGCGGGCGAGCTGGTCGGCGAGCGAGGCGCCAGTTTGGATCGCGGTGCCCTCCCGGCCTGCGGAGCCGCCGAAGAGGTGGGTGAGAAAGGTGCCGACCAGGATGAGCGGTGCCATGCGCACGGGGATGGTGCGTTGGGGGTCGTGGATCTCGTCGAGGATGAGGTTGTTGCCGGCTTCAACTGCCGTGCCGCAGTACAGGTAGAGCAGGCCGACGAGGAGACCGGCGATGGGCAGCAGGGTGATGAGCCAGCGGTGGGCTTCGCGTGTGTCCGTGGCCCAGACGAGCGAGACGAGCAGCACGGCCGAGGCGGTGCCGCCCATGATGCCGGCCAGGCCCGCAGCCGGAATCCAGCGCAGCAGATAGCGGGCAATGTGCAGGAGCTCAGAGAAGGAGCTGGCGGTGTGCGTTGCGGACGGTGCTTTGGACATGGTGCCTCCTACAGGTGGTAGGAGTTATCAGCAGCGCCGTAACGCGTGCAGTTCTGGCGAACCCCATCGCCATCACTTGTGATGTCGAAATTATAGCGTCAGGGCTGCGGTTGCTTCTTCGCTGTGGTTGGTCCGAGCCTGGGGACGCGGCGCTGCAGGATGAGGGTCGACAGGAGCAGGCTGCCTGCCGCGAAGGTCAGGACGGAAAAGAGGGCAGGGATGATGCCTTTTTCCAGCGCGAGGTCTGCGCCGGGTTTGGAGGACTGCCATGGCATGGGTTGGGACCTTTCCTTTTGCCGAGCGTGAGGCGCTGCGCTTGCCTGCAGCTGATGCAAAGGTGAGATGGGGTCTGTGCGCGGCGGGTGTGTCCGTTTGTTGAGGAGCCTGGTGCCGTACCGGTTATCCACACTAGATGTTGGGGTGGTGTTGGTTTTTGTGGCTGGATGTGGGATAGTCAGAACACTTCACGGTGCCTTGGCCTTCCATGCTTCTGCTTGGGGTTCGGGGTGAAAATGGGAAGCCGGTGAGATTCCGGCACTGCCCCCGCAGCGGTAAGCAGGAACGAACGTCGAGCATGACACTGGCCTTGGTTGGGGCTGGGAAGTCCGACAAGTAGGTAGCCTGCAAAGTCCGAAGACCTGCCGTGTTGTACATTCACTCGCGCCTTCGAGGGGAAGGCGATGGTGGCCAGGGCCTTCAGTGTCTCCGCAAATTGGTGGGCGGGGATACGTGTCTCTGCCTGCTGTCGCCCAGCCCCGGGGACGCAGGAGACGCTCGATGGCCACTTTCGTTGCACCGCCCGCCCCTTCCGCAGAACTTGAGTTGTCGACCGGTGCGCAAACGCCGCCTTCCGGGGTTGCGCCTATGCCGGGAACGCTGCAGGTGATCCGTCGCAATGGGAGTTATTCGGCCTTTGATGCAGCGAAGATCGCTGTTGCGATCACGAAGGCGTTTGTGGCGGTGGAGGGCTCGGGCGCGATGGCATCGCGGCGGATCCATGAAGTAGTGGAGGAGTTGAAGGCTTCGATTGTGGAGACGCTGAGCCGGCGTGCGGGTCAGTCACGAGCGTTGCATATCGAGGACATCCAGGATCAGGTGGAGCTGGCGCTGATGCGTGCGGGTGAGCACAAAGTGGCGCGGGCGTACATCCTGTACCGACAGGAGCGGACCGAGGAGCGCAAGCGGCGTGAGCCGGAGATTTCTCCTGAGACGGTGCAGGCGCGCCTGAAGGTGAAGCTGCCGGATGGGCGGGTTGAAGCGCTGAATGAGGCACGAATCGAGGCCGATGTGCGCGATGCGTGCACGGGGCTTGAGGGTGTGGATGGGGCCGCGGTGCTGGCCGAAGTGCGGCGCAACTTGTACGACGGCATCCTGCTGAAGGAGATTGGGCTGGCGCAGGTGATGGCGGCGCGGACGCTGGTTGAAGTCGAGCCGAACTACGCGTATGTGAGCGCGCGGCTGCTGCTGAAGACGCTGGAGGTGGAAGCGCTGGGGCTGGTGCTGCCGCGCGGCGTGCACGAGGCGCAAGGCAGTGCGCAGCGGGCGCGGGTTGTGGATTACCGCGAGTACTTTCCGGCGTTTGTGCGCATGGGCATCGAGTTCGAGTTGCTGGACCGCGAGCTGGCGAACTTTGACCTGGGCAGGCTGGCCGGGGCGCTGAAGCCGGAACGCGACCGGCTGTTTCAGTTCCTTGGATTGCAGACGTTGTATGACCGGTACTTCCAGCACAAGGGTGGCGTGCGGTTTGAGTTGCCGCAGGCCTTCTTTATGCGCGTGGCGATGGGTTTGGCGGTGCGGGAGATCGATCGTGAGGCGCGGGCGATCGAGTTCTATGACCTGCTGTCGAGCTTTGACTTCATGTGCTCGACGCCGACGTTGTTTAACGCGGGAACGCAGCGGCCGCAGTTGAGCTCGTGCTTTCTGACGACCATTGGGGATGACCTGGATGGAATCTTCAAGGCGATCAAGGACAACGCGCTGCTGAGCAAGTATGCGGGTGGGTTGGGCAATGACTGGACGCCGGTGCGCGGGCTGGGGTCGCACATCAAGGGCACCAATGGGCAGAGCCAGGGCGTGGTGCCGTTTCTGAAGGTGGCCAACGATACGGCCATCGCGGTGAACCAGGGCGGCAAGCGCAAGGGCGCGGTGTGCGCCTACCTGGAGACGTGGCACATCGACGTGGAAGAGTTCCTGGACATGCGCAAGAACACGGGCGATGACCGCCGGCGCACGCATGACATGAACACGGCGAACTGGGTGCCGGACCTGTTTATGGAGCGCGTGGAGGCCGATGGGCCGTGGACGCTGTTCTCGCCGGATGAGACGCCGGAGCTGCATGACCTGTACGGCAATGCGTTCCGCGAGAAGTATCAGGCGTATGAGAAGCGAGCGGCTGCGGGCGAGATGAAGATTGCGCGCACCCTGCGGGCGGTTGAGCTGTGGCGCAAGATGCTGACGATGCTGTTTGAGACGGGGCACCCGTGGATCACGTTCAAGGACGTGTGCAATCTACGCTCGCCGCAACAGCATATGGGTGTGGTGCACAGCTCGAACCTGTGCACGGAGATCACGCTGAACACCAACGCCGGTGAGATTGCGGTGTGCAACCTGGGTTCGGTGAACCTGGCGCAGCATACAAAGGCGGATGGGCTGGATGCGGACCAGTTGAAGCGCACCGTGAAGACGGCGATGCGGATGCTGGACAACGTGATCGACATCAACTTCTACACGGTGCCGGAGGCGCGGGCGTCGAACCTGAAGCATCGCCCCGTGGGGCTGGGGTTAATGGGTTACCAGGACGCGCTGTACACGCTGCGGATCCCGTTTGCCTCAAGCGAGGCGGTGCGGTTTGCAGATGAGAGTATGGAGCTGCTGAGCTTCTGTGCGATTGAGGCTTCGTGTGAGCTGGCGCGGGAGCGTGGGGCGTACGCGAGCTTCGGTGGGTCGTTGTGGAGCAAGGGTGTGATGCCTGTTGATTCGATTGCGATTCTGCGCGAGAACCGCAAGAGTGAGGTCAAGGTGGACTCGGCGGCAAGTGCGCGGCTGGGGCTGGATTGGGATGGGTTGCGGGAGCGCGTGAAGACCGTGGGCATGCGCAACTCGAACACGCTGGCGATTGCGCCGACGGCGACGATTTCGAACATCTGCGGTGTGACGCAGTCGATTGAGCCGACGTACCAGAACCTGTTTGTGAAGTCGAACATGAGCGGCGACTTTACGGTAGTGAATGGAGCGCTGGTGCGTGATCTGAAAACGCGTGAGCTCTGGGATGAGGTGATGGTCTCGGATCTGAAGTACTTCGATGGTGCGATGGGTGCGATCGATCGTGTGCCCGAGGATCTGAAGAAGCTGTATGCGACGAGCTTTGAGATCGATGCGACATGGTTGATCCAGGCGGCGGCAGCGCGGCAGAAATGGATTGACCAGGCGCAGAGCCTGAACCTGTACATGGCCGAGCCGAGCGGGCGCAAGCTGGATGCGCTGTATCGCGAGGCGTGGCATGCGGGGTTGAAGACGACGTACTACCTGCGGTCGCGTGCAGCGACGCATGTGGAGCGGTCGACGACGAAGCGCATGGATGGGAAGTTAAACAATGTTGCCGTAACGGTTGAGGCGCCGAAGCAGTGTGCGATTGATGATCCGACGTGTGAGGCGTGCCAGTAGAGCAGTGAAGAATGAGTAGTGAAGAGTGAATGGCAAGCGAGTTGAAGAGGAGACCTGGATGGCGTTTTTGGATTGGGATGAAGCGGTGGCGGTTGAGGAGCCTGTAAAAGCGCTCACGCAGAGGGCGCCAGGGTTTCGCGAAGGACGCGATGCGGGCTCTTTGTTGGAGGGGAATGCGGCTTTGGCTGCCGTGCGGGTTGCCGTGCAGGAAAAGGTCGCGTTGGTGCCCAAGCAGGAAGCGGCTGCGCCGAATCTGCCTGAGGTCGTGGCGCTTGCTGGCGGGCGGGTTCGTGTGGATGAAAAGGCGATGATCAATTGCCGCGCGGATGTGAACCAGTTGTTGCCGCTGAAATACAAATGGGCGTGGGAACGGTATCTTTCGGGGTGCAATAACCACTGGATGCCGACCGAGGTTTCCATGCAGGCCGACATTGCGTTGTGGAAGAGCGCCGATGGTTTGACTGCCGATGAGCGTTGGTCGATCAAGCGCAACCTTGGTTTCTTTGCGGCTTCGGAGTCGTTGGTGGCCAATAATATCGTGCTGGCGATCTATCGGCACCTGACCAACCCGGAGTGCCGGCAGTACCTGTTGCGCCAGGCGTTTGAAGAGGCCGTGCATACGCACACATTTCAGTACATCGTCGAGAGCCTGGGGCTGGACGAAGGTGAGCTCTTCAACATGTATCGCGAGGTGCCTTCGATCACGGAGAAGGCGGCGTGGGCGTTGAAGTACACCCAGCACGTCTCCGATCCTGAGTTTGCAACGGGCTCGGAGGATCGCGACCGGGCGTTTCTGCGCGACCTGATTGCGTTTTACGTGGTGTTTGAGGGCATGTGGTTTTACACCGGCTTTGCGCAGATTCTGTCGCTCGGACGGCGTAACAAGATGGTCGGCATTGCAGAGCAGTACCAGTACATTCTTCGCGATGAGTCATTGCACTTGAACTTCGGCATCGACGTGATCAACCAGATCAAGGCAGAGAATCCGACGCTGTGGAATGAGGCGTTTCAGGATGAGGTGCGGGAGATGCTGCGCTCGGCTGCGGAGCTCGAAGCGGCTTATGGGCGCGACACGATGCCCAATGGTTTCCTGGGTTTGAATGCCGGGCTGTGCGAGCAGTACATGCACTTCATTGCGAATCGGCGCTGTGGGCAGCTTGGGCTCCAGCCGGTGTTCCCCGAGACGGAGAATCCGTTTGGCTGGATGAGCGAAGCGATGGACTTGAAGAAGGAAAAGAACTTTTTTGAGACGCGTGTCATTGAGTATCAGAACGGCGGATCGCTGGGCTGGAACTAGCCAGTATGTAGCGGCTCAGACCGCAAGCATGAGAGCAGAAAGGGCACGGCGGAAGCTGTGCCCTTTCTCTTTGCAAAGTTTGGAAATCCAGTGTTCTGTGATCTGCTGAGCTGCGGGGTCTGGCGGGGCAACACCGGATCCCCTAGTGGAGTCGGTGACCCATTGAGCTGGGTTTTGCGCGAAGCAGGTTGTCGACCGTAATGGCTACCGAGCGCACGCTGGGTGCGGGCGCCATCTGTGCTTGCACCGGCAACAAGAGCGCGAATGCCGTGAGAAGCAAGGGGCTTTCCGCGTGCGGTCCAGCATGCGCCGGGAACTTGCGATGGTTCCTGAGGAGGAGCACGGCTGTACGTTTTTCCAGGGGATGTGGATTTGGAAGAGGCCGTTGAAACGGCAATCTGGCACACGGCAGAAAAATCTCGCGATATGTGTGACATCGCACACAAAATAGCCGGGTCTCTGGTTAGGGTTGGGGTGTTCGTCGATAGGAGAGTGTGTGTGCCGCGACCCAAGGGCAAAGTCGGATGGTTTGGCAGCTCAATCACTTCTGCTGCAAGCAGACCAAATCGCAGAGATCTGTCCTCACGCCACCGACGACAAAGGCCGTGGATCGCCGCAGTTCTCCACCGCCCTTCCTGAACGTTCCCTACCTTTATTCCTTTCTCCAGCCCAGAGTGGAGGGCACGATGACGCAGCATCATGGAAGAGTCTGTTGGTTCAACAACGCGCTACGGTGTGGGTTTCTGAGTCAGGAAGACGGTCCAGACGTTTTCTGTCGCTTCGATGCGATTCGATGTGACGGATTTCAGACGCTGATCCAGGGCGAGGCCGTCGAGTACGAGATCGCGGAAGATTTTCGCGGGCCGGTTGCGGCGAATGTGAGGCGGAGGGCGACGCAAAGGAAAGTGCTTGAGATGCCTGCCTCCCGCTGAGCGCCGAAGTAGGTGACAGGCTCCCCGGCCAGGTTGGCATCCAAGCAGCAAGGGCGACACAGATTGTCTACCCTCCAAGAGGTATTGCCATGGTGCCAACTCGTGAACACTGGCGAATCCAGCGATGGGCGCATGTTCAGCATGCCGTCCCGGCCCAGGTTCGGCGTTTGAAGTTCGATGGCGAACCGGCCATCCTGACCTTTGTTTTCGGTGAGGCACAGGCAGCTGGGCCGGAGATCTGCCCGATCTCCTGGGATGCCTTCTTTGCGCAGTTTGACTTGATGAAGCTCTCCATGGCCTTCGACGAGGAGTCTTCGGACTTCAGTATCGTCAAGGTCGACGCGCCCTCCGGCGCGTACCCCATGCATTGATACGAGTGACTCGTTGCAGGTGCCAAGCCAACGACGATGCGGACCGATGCAGTTGAAGCGCCAGATGGCTCAGCGTGGTCCAGCGGGGACATGATCTTCAAGATAGCGGGCGATCAGGGTGTAGACGTGGCGTGAGGTGCCTTCGCCCTCGTAGATGCCGTGGCTGCGACCGGGATAGACCATGAAGTCGAAGGCTTTGCCCTCGGCGATGAGGCGGTTAACGAGGGCTTCGGTTGGGGCAAAGTGGACGTTGTCGTCTCCGGAGCCGTGAACGATGAGCAGGTTGCCGGCAAGGCCGTTTGAGAAGTTCATCGCAGAGCCGTCGTGATAGCCCTTGATGTTAGCCGAGGGCAGGCCCATGTAGCGCTCCTGGTAGATGGTGTCGTAGCGGGCCTGGTCGGCCACGGGTGCGACGGAGATGCCGGTGGTATAGAGACCGGGCTCGCGGAACATCATGTTGAGGGTGTTGGTGCCGCCGCCGCTCCAGCCCCAGATGGCCATGCGGCTGGTGTCGACGAAGGAATGCGACGCGGCGAAGGAGCGGATGGCCGCGGCCTGCTGCTTTGTGGAGACGACGCCGAGGGAACCGTAGCCGGTGTGACGCCAGTCGTGGCCACGCGGGGCGGGCGTGCCCTGGTTATCGAAGCTGAGGATCATGTAGCCCTCGCGGGCGACCGCGTCGAAGAAGCTGCCTTCGAAGCTGAAGGCGTCCCGCACGGTCTGGGCGGCAGGCTCGCCGTAGACGTAGGTGAGCACCGGGTATTTCTTCGAAGGATCGAAGTGTGGCGGCTTGATGAGCATGGTGCTGAGGGTGATGCCGTCCCCGATGGGGGTTTCGGAGAACTCGGTTGTGGTGCCGAGCTGCTCAAGCTTTTCGGTGAGTGCGGCGTTCGTGGCGAGGATGCGCAGCGGTTTGGCGTCGCCTAGCTGCACGAGGGAGTATGTGGGAGCCGTCGTAGCAGTGGAGGAAGATTCGACAGCAAACTGGCCGTTGGGTGCGGGGTGGCGAAAGGTGTGCGTGCCGACCTGCGAGGAGGCGGTGAGGCGTTCTGGAGCGCGGCTCCCGTCGAGTGGGGCACGGTACAGATAGGAGTGGATGGGGTCATCGGGTGAGGCGGTGAAGAAGAAGACGCGGCTCTTTTCGTCGACGGTGATGGGCGCGATGATGTCGGCTTTGAAGTTGGTAATGAGGCGGGGTTTGCCGGTTTCGAGAGGGACCATGTAGGCGTGACGCCAGCCGTCGCGCTCGCTGAACCAGAGCAGAGAGGTTTCGGCGTCGGGGTGGCTTTGCGGGTCCACCCAGGTAAAGTCTGTGTCGACTCCCTGGGCATGGAAGCCAATGGTGTCGACGTAGGCCTTGTCTGTGTCTTCGATGAGGAGTTTGAGTTCGCCGGTGGAAGGGTCGGCGAGGAAGATGCGGTCTTCGTTCTGGAGGCGGTTGAGGGTCTCGACGGCGATCTGGTTGCGGTTCGGGACCCAGTCCATGCGCGGGACGTAGTTCTGGCGGGGGTCGCCGGGGAGCTTGAGGAAGGTGACGTGGGACGGGTTCGCGACGGAGAGCACACCGATGCGGACGGCGGCGTTGGTTGTGCCGGCCTGCGGGTAGCGGTAGCGGCGGATCTGCGGTGTGGGCGCGGAGGTGTCGTCGATGAGGGTCCAGTCCTGCACGCCGGTCTGGTCGAACTGCCAGAAGGCGATGGACTGGGAGTCGGGGCTCCAGCGAAAGGCGTCGCGGATGTCGAGCTCTTCCTCGTTGACCCAGTCGGAGGTGCCGTTGATGCGCTCATAGGAGCCATCGGTGGTGAGGGCGCGGACGGTGTGGGTGGCGAGGTCTTCGGCATAGAGATTGTTCTCGCGGACGTAGGCGACGGAGCGGCCGTCCGGCGAGAACTTGGCGAACAAGAGTGAGGATGGGGCCGCGGCGGGGCCGCCCAGCTTCGTCAGCTGATGGGAGGCGAGGGTGAGCACCCAGTAGTTGCCACGGGTGTTGCGTCGCCAGACGCGCTGGGTATCGGTGAAGAGGAGCAGCTGCGAGCGATCGGGAGACCAGGTGTAGGACTGGATTTTGAGCGGGTCCGGAGCGTTGGCTGGCTTGAGAAGTGCAGCCGGAACGAGCACGCTGCGAGCACCGCTGAGGGTGTCGTAGGCGACGAGATCAGAGCCTTTGCCGGGAGCTGCGACGGGCTCGAGGAGGGTGTATCTGTCTCCGCCCCCAAGCCACTGAAAGGGTGCTGGGGTCTTTGGGGAGTAGTCGCCGTTTTCGACGGCTTTGGCGATCTGTTGGAAGTCAGCCGAGGGATGCTTTGCGGAGGTCTGCGGCCCAGAGGGCGATTGCGCGAAGGAGAGAACGGACAGGCACAAGAGCGAGGTGGCCGCGATGTGCGGTCGGCGCAAACTGGATGGCGGCATGGCGCGAGTGTACCGCCGGAAGCGCTTTCAGAAAAGATGAAAGACCTGAAGGTCAGGCCGAGGGAATAGCGACGCCTGACAAGTGGGCGCAGAGGGTGAGGAGTTTGTCCTGCAGGACAGGGTCGTGCGTTGCGCCTGCGGGCTTGCGCTGCTGTAGATGATAGAAGTACTCGCCGGTCACGGTCGCTTGCGGGTCTCTGCTTGCTGCCAGCCAAACCTGCGTGCGGCTGCCGGCGTCGAGGTTGCCGGAGGCGTTGGGGCCGCCCATCTTCGTGGGGACCCAGCCGGGCTCCATGGCATTGGAGAGGACATCCGGCCAGAGACGGGCGAAAGCGAAGGCGAGCAGAACGTCGTGGAACTTGGTGTCCGAGTAAGCCCGCGTGCCATTCCATGTGCGGCGTTCCCAGAGCGTGTCGTCCAGCGTAAGGTCGGCGCGACGGTGCAGCTCGGAGCTTACATAGACCAGTCGCTTGGGCTTGTGCATCAGGGCTGTGAGGACGTACGGGGCGAGCGTGTTGATCTGGAATACGTGCGGAAGACCGTCTTCGGTGAGGTTGCGACTGCGCTCCTTGTAGCCGATGGCAGCGTTGTGGATGACGGCGTCAAAGGTGCCGAGCTGGTTGGCTGCCTCGGCAAGGGCGCGGGTCTCGGCGAGGGAGGCGAAATCACCGGTGAGGATGGCTTCGGCGCCGGGGAGTTTCTTGCGGGTGTCTCCGGCGCGCTGCGTGTTGCGGGCGTGGGCTACTACCTGGTGGCCTTCTTCGAGCAGGTGCTGCGCGGCGAGGAGGCCGAGGCCGTCGGAGGAGCCGGTGATGAAGATGCGTGCCATAGAATGCCTCGAGTGCTTGGATGCGTGAGGCGATCTCCGTTTGATTTGAGGGCTGGCGTGCACGTTCTCCACTCGCCCCAAGGGCAGATCCCTCGGCTTCGCTCGGGAGGACAAAACCAGGGGATGGTTTAGTTGGTGAGCTGGTCAGTTTCCTTGGACATCTGGGCAGTGCGTTCGAGCTTGTCCCAGCTGAAGGGTTTGCCGTCGATGGCACGCTTCACCGTCTTCAGGAGGACGTAGCTGAAGAGCTGGCGGTAGGTGAAGCGCTGGATCCAGATGTGGACGAGGAGCCAGGCATCGCCCTTGCTGGCGGGGTGCTTGCGCTCGAGCAAGAAGGCGAGAGCGGAGGCCGCGAAGTCGATGAGCAGGAAAGTTAAGAAGAAGGTGAGGAGCTTGTAGAGGTCGGCGGTGTTGGCGGCTTCGGGGTGGAAGTGCTTGTCGATGAAGTAGTGGATGATGCCGAAGACGAAGAAGAGGTCGATGAGCGGCGAGACGAGCGGCAGCAGGACCTGGAAGATGAGGATGTTGGGGAGAGCGAAGGCTCCCATGGCGACGCGATTGCGAATGGCGGCCTTGTGTTTGAAGATGGCTTGCAGGATGCCGAAGCTCCAGCGAAAGCGCTGACGGGCGAGGCCGTCGGCGTCCACGGGGGCTTCCGTAAAGGCGAGCGCCTGGTCCTCGTAGATGACCGCATAGCCCTGTTCGAGCAGGTTCATGGTCAAGTCCGCGTCTTCGGCAACGGTGTCGGGAGCATAGCCTCCGCCGGCTTTCACCGCTGCGGTGCGCCAGGCACCGATGGCGCCGGGAACGACCATGACGACGTCGAAGAGATCCAAGGCACGCCGCTCGAAGTTCTGGCTGGTGATGTATTCGAGCGCCTGCCAGCGGGTCCACAGATTAACCCGGTTGCCGACCTTGGCATTGCCGGCGACGGCGCCGATGTGCGGATTGGCAAAGTGCGGGATCATGCGCGTGATGGCGTCGTGGGCGATGACGCCGTCCGCATCGATGCCGACGTAGATCTCTTCTTCGAGATGTTCGAGCGCAAAGTTGAGGGCTTCGGCCTTGCCGCCGTTGGGCTTGGTGAGGACGGTGACGCGGCCTTCGGCGATCTCCTTGGCGTAGGTTTCGGAGGCGATGTCGAAGGTGTGGTCCTTGCTGCCGTCGTCGATGACAACGATGCGGAGATTCTTATAGTTCGACATCAGCACGGAGCGGACCGTGCGTGCGATGACGAGCTCTTCGTTGTAGGCGGGTATGAGCACAGCGACGCGCGGATTGTAGTCGGGCGTGGAGAAATCCTTGCGCTTGCGCAGACGGTCGATCAAGGCGCACAGGCCGATGATGATGAGCCGGGCGCTCATGAGGACGTCACCCACGAAGAAGACGAAGACCACAATGTGGTTGAAGAAAGAGATGAAGAAAAAGGCGACGGAGTCGACCAGGGCCAGCCGGCGTTGCTTGGCGGTGAGAGGGGGCATGACCTGCTCGCGGGTCTGACCGATGAGCCGGGAGACAGGCACGATCTCGTAGCCGTGGGCGCGCAGGGACGTGATGAGCGAGGGTAGGGCGGCCACGGTGGCCGAGCGGTCGCCACCGCCATCGTGCATGAGAATGATGGAGCCGCGCATCCAGGTTTTCGTCTGGGCGTCATTGATCTGTTGGAAGACCGAATCGACGATCTCCTGCGGTGTCTTACGTGGGTGCTCGTCCCAGTCGTTGGTGTCGATCTTGTTGCCAACAATGACGTACCCGTGCGATTCGATGTGCTGAATGGGCGCGGCCTGGTCGTTGGTGTCGGGCTCCTGATCGATGGAGTAGGGCGGGCGAAAGTAGACGGGCTGCACGCCGAGCTTGGCAGCGAAGAGGCGTTCTGTGGCGTTGAGCTGCAGGTCAACAGCGCGCTCGGAGATGTCGGAGATATCGGGGTGGGTGAAGGTGTGATTGCCGATCTCATGGCCTTCACGGAAGACACGCTGCATGACCCCGACGTTGTCTTCGGCGACCTCGCCGATCATGAAGAAGGTGCCCTTGACGTTATAGCGCTTGAGAATGTCGAGGATCTTCGGGGTCCACTGCGGATCGGGACCGTCGTCGAAGGTGATCGCGACCTGTTTGGGGTGGTAGCCGTACTGCGAGACGGTGTAAGGCAGCGGGTAGCTGTCCATGGTCTCGTTCACGATGGAGAGGTATTGCGCGGGAATGGTCTTGTCGTCGTCGAGCTCGGCGGTGCGGCGGCCATTCTGGGGCAGGCCGGTCACGCGGAGGATATCGCCGTCGCCTTCCGTATCGACATCCTGGCCCGGGGCAACGTCCGCGAGTTGCGCCACGACGTTGCTGGCAAGAGGATTGTCCCAGATCTTCCAGAGTGAGGCGTCCTCAAAGCCGAGACGCCAAAGGGCAAAGGTCTGCAGGCCGAGGGCACGGGCGACACGCATCTGGTTGACGGCGCTGACAGCGTCGAGGTACCAGATCTGGTGGCGCTCTTTGGCGTCCTCATCGTCGTAGCCGAAGTGCGGGTTGAGGGAGGTGTCATCAAGTTCGATCTTGGCGCCGGAGTCGGAGGCGCGCTGCCAGGCGTCCTGGGTGGAGATCATGGCGACGGCTAGGGCGTCGTCGGGGGACTCGGGTTTGGGAACGACGGCAACCGAACTCTGTCTTGGCGGTTTGCTTTGGCGCTTCGCGCCCGCGCTTTGCGCTGGTGGCTGGGCGGTAGCTGGGGGAAGCGGGAGGGTCCAGTCGTAGCCGTAGTTGCCGACCGCGCAGATGATTTTCTGGCGTGGCACGACCTTGAGGATGGCCTTAAGGTTTTCTTCGAACCAGTCCTGGGAGGCTACTGGGCCGGAGACGGTGCGGTCGTGGTGCTCACCGAAGTTCATGAGCACGAGGCCGTCAGTGTGTGCGCCGAGAAAGGCGAAATCGTAGCCGGAGTTGCCAACCGGGACAGTGATGTAGAGCTTCAGGTTGCGGCGATGGAGATCTGCGGAAAGCGCATCGACCAGGGCGCCGTAGCCGGGCAGCGCCGTCTGGGGGACGTCCTGAAAGCTGAGAATCAGGCCGCGGTAGCGGGTGTTGGCCGCGAGCAGGGCGTCGAGCTGGGAAATAAAGGTGGCACGGGCGGAGGCGCTGTTCAGAAAAGGGCCGACGGCGTCAGAGAACGCGTTTGTCAACGGGTTGAAGTTATTGACCAGAGGGAAGATCTCAGTATCTTCCTTGCTGGCGGCGATGGTTTTAACGACCTTGTTTTCCTGGTCGACGCCGTGAACGCCGGCAGCGTCAACGACAGGAAAGGCGCGGTTGTCGGAGGAGTAGGCGGTGAGGCCGCCGTCCGGCCCGAGGACATGGAGCCACTCGGGAAAGAGAATATCGATCTGCTTGACGTGCTGTTTGAAGGCGGCGTAGCTGGCCGGATCGACATCGTTATAGAAGGCGGCGCGCAGACCTTCGCCCTGATTCAGGACGACGTCGGAGGGCTTGAGATCGCTGTGGCGATGGATGGAATGATTGAGCTTTTCGCGTGGGTTCAGCTCGGGCGCGGGTGGATTGGAGAGTGCACGATAGCGTCTGGTGGCCGAGCGCAGATCCAAAGCCTGCAACGGACGCATGCGCAGGAGACCGATGACAAACAGGATGCCGATGACGGCGCCGGCAAGGGCGAGTGAGTCAAAGATGCGACGGAGCCGCTTCCAGCGTTTACGCTGCGGGTCATAGAAGACGGGCTTGCCGGGCTGACGTATCTTCCGGGGACGGCTTGGGGGCCGTCCGGGTTCGCCGGGCTGATCTGGCGGGCTGGTCTGATGCGGATCGAGCGTCAAGGGGGTAGAACTCTGCCTCAAAGGTGATGCTATGGAGCGGAGGCAGGGGAGTCAATGCGGGCGGCTGAGAAGCGGCCGGCGGTGGAGCAGTCAGCGGTTGGTGGTGGAGCGATGTTTCTACCTGACCCCACGCGCGAAGCAGAATAGCGGCTCACCCTCGCTCACTCCCGCCATCTCACACCGATCGGCTTCCAAGCTGACCGTTGCTTAGCCAGCTGCTCCATCGCCGACCGCTCCACCAGCCGTCGTCAGTCGACGAAGAAGCCGATCTCTTTGAGGGTCTTGTCGTTGAGCTCTACGCCGGAGAGGCGGGCGGTGGAGGAGGAGCGGAGCTCGGTCATGAAGCGGTCGATGGCGAGGCCGGAGAGGTCGGTCTGGCGCTTGAGCATGTTGCGCAGCGAGAAGCTGTCCGTGGTGTAGTGATGCTCGCCCATCATGCCGCGGGAGGGCTTGACCTGTACGGCCACGGGGATGTCATAGGAGCGGGACTGGTGCTGGGTGGCGAGGGCTGCAAGGGAGACGCGCATGAAGGAATCTTGCGCGTCCTCGAGGGAATGCAGAACTGCACGAAAGTAACATGACCGCGAACAAAGGGAGCGTGGGGAGGGGGAAGTGAATAGTGAGTAGTGAAGAGGGGTGTCGAGTGAGGAGTGAGGAGAGAGGAGAGAGAGTGGGGTGTGGTGATGTGCTTGGGGATGGCAGCTTGGGTTGGCCTTGTCCT
>CAXTVC010000026.1:14955-19137 GCA_964247615.1 uncultured Acidobacteriaceae bacterium | reverse complement strand
GAGAGTGGGGTGTGGTGATGTGCTTGGGGATGGCAGCTTGGGTTGGCCTTGTCCTGGTGGATAGTGGAGAGTGATGGTGCGGACGAGTACAAGGCGGTCTGGTTGGGGCTGGGCGTTGCTGGCGGGTTTGGTGCTGCGTGCCGGGTTTATGACCGTGCATGCGCGCTTTCAGGGCGACACGCTCGTCTATGGCGACCTGGCGGGGAACCTGTTGCGGCACGGTATCTATGGGCTGACTGAAAACGGCCATGTGCGGGCGACACTGATCCGTCTGCCGGGGTATCCGCTGTTCCTGGCCGCGTGCTTTGCGATCTTTGGCGTGGGGCGTTACGTGCCGGTGCTGTGGGTGCAGGTGGGGGTGGATCTGCTGGGGTGCTGGCTGCTGGCACGCACGGCGGAGCGACTCTTTGGTCGGCGCGTGGGACTGGTGTGCCTGTGGCTGGCGGCGTTGTGTCCCTTCACGGCGAACTATGTGGCGACGGCACTGACGGAGACGCTGTCTATCTTCTGTGTCGTTCTGGCGTTCTGGGGGCTTGTGGTTTGGCGGGATCGCGTCCTTGCGGGTGGCTGGGGGCACGGGTGGGCGATGGTCGTCGGTGCGGCGCTGAGTGGGGCCGTGCTGCTGCGGCCTGATGGCATTCTGCTTGCCGGGGCCGTGTTGCCGGCGATGGGCTGGGTGGCGTGGCGGCGAGAGAACAAGCAGGTTCCCCGTTCGGGACATAACAGTAAGAAACGTGAGGCAAGCAGGGGACCGTGGGGGCTTGTGATAGCGGCGGGATTGTTGCTTGCGTGCCTTGGGGCGTGGACTGCGCGCAACTGGCGGGCGTACCACGTGCTGCAGCCGCTGGCGCCAAAGTATGCGAATGATCCTGGGGAGCCTTCGCCGACGGGCTTTGCGCGTTGGTACCGGACGTGGGGAACCGGCCTGGGGGACACGGCGCGGGTGTACTGGGAGTACGACGGGTCGGCCTTGCGCACCGCCGATCTGCCCCGCTGGGCCATCGACGGCGCGGCCCAGCGGAAGGAAACCGAGAGGATCTATGCGGAGTACAACGAAGAGACGTCGTCCACGCCGGCCGTGGAAGAAGCCTTTGCTCGGCTGGCGCGAGAGCGGGAGCGGGCGCATCCGGTGCGCAGCTTTGTCGTGATGCCGCTGGCGAGGCTGGGCGACATGTGGCTGCGTCCACGGACAGAGTTGTTGCCGAAGATGCCGGTGAGCTGGTGGAAGCCCCTGCTGCGGCCCCGCGCAACGGCCATCGCGTGTGCCCTGGGTTTATTGAACCTGATGCTGCTGGCGCTGGCCGCGCGGGGGCTTTGGATGTGGTGGCGAGCGCGGTGGGGTGGGTCCGGGGTGATCGCGGCGGCGATGGTGGGGTATGTCCTGCTGCGGTCGGCGTTGCTGTTGACGATTGATAACTCGGAGCCGCGGTATGTGCTGGAGGGCTACCCGGTGGTGCTGTTGTGTGCGGCGGTGGCGGTTCGTGGTTTACGGCGTCGGGACAACTGACCCCTTCGGGGAGGACAAAGACGCAAAGAGGGGACTAGTGGTTTACGACGGTAATGCCCTTGCCGCCCGGGATCTTGTAGACGGATCGGTTGGCTTTGCCGTTGAGTTTGATGTCTGAGTAAAGGGCCGTCTGGGTGTCGCCGGAGGGGGTCTCGAAGAGCTGTTTCAGGCTGACGTCACGGGCGGGGTCGAGCCACAGGGTGATCTGTTTAAACGTGTTGCGGGCTGCTGGATCCTTGCTGACAAGAATGAGCTTTTCGGTTTTGACCTGCGCACTGCCATCAGAGAGGGTCTCCGGGCCGGCGTCGGTGATGTTCCAGTTGGCCTGGAGATCGTGGCTGGTGCCACCGAAGCCAAGGGCGAAGTAGCCTTCGAGCCTGCCCTGGTTGGCGCCGGATTTGAAGACATCGACCTGCTTTTCCGCGGGCGTGTACATCTGCAGGGTGCCGCCGGCGTAGTTGACGATGCGCGAGGGCGCAGGGGCGGCGTTGCCGCCTGGGTCGACATCGGCGACGGTGGCGCCGAACTCCATGCCACCCTTGGTGCGGTCGATGTAGATCGTGCCTTTCTGGCGGGTGGTCTCGCGCACGACGCGCTCATAGTTGTCGCGTTCCACGCCGGCGGTGGCGGATACGAAGCGCTTACTGGCGGCGTCCATCTGGGTGAAGACTGCCGTGAGCTGAGGGCTCTGGGCAGCCTGGGCGCGGAGGTTTGGTGGCGGCAGAAGGCAGAGTGTGGCGGTCAGAAGGGCGACTGCTGTCAAAGGGCGGCTGCAGCTCAGGTCTTTCCACTGCATATTCGGCTTTCCGGCGCAAGTGAGAAGGCGCGGACTGAGAGACGGTTTTTGGCTTGCGGTGCGAGGCATCTTGTGCGTCTCCAAAGGCATTGGATTCAGCGGAGGACCGTCGCGTCGTATGCGATGGTACGGCCGCGTGGATCGCCCACGGATTTGACGGCGATGACCTGGGCACCGGGAGCGATCTCGGTGACCTTCTCGGTGATGCGGGCTCTGAGTTCGGTGTCCGAATGCACGTCCTTGAGGTCTTCGGCGCGGATCTGGTAGTGGAAGCGGGACTGGCCGTTCTGTGTACCGTCGGTGCGCACGAGGATCTCGGAGGAGCGGGCAGGGACCTCCGGGATGGGGCGGTCGTGGAAGTCAATGACGTGCGGGGCGATGAAGAGAAAGAGCAGGATCACGGTGACCATGACGTCGTAGTGAAAGCTGCCGCGCTCATAGGTCCAGAAGATATAGCGGTGGAGCAGGCTGGGTTGGCGCTGTGCGTTGGCCGGGGTTCGCGCTTCGCGTTCGCCCTGGAGGTTGGTGGGTAGCGGGGTCACTTGGCGGGCTCCTTTCCGGGGGCGGGTTTGCCGAGGCTTTGCGGGGTGATGGTGGTTTGGCCGCCCATGTAGGGGATGAGGACCTCCGGGATGCGTACGGAGCCATCGGGCTGCTGATAGTTCTCAAGCACGGCCAGGTAGGTGCGGCCAACAGCGAGACCGGAGCCATTGAGGGTGTGGACGTACTCGGATTTTTTGGCACCGGCGGGCTTGTGGCGGATATTGGCGCGGCGGGCCTGGAAGTCGCCGAAGTTCGAACAGGAGCTGATCTCGCGATAGGTGTTCTGACCGGGAAGCCAGACCTCGAGGTCGTAGGTCCTGGCGGAGGCAAAGCCCATGTCGCCGGTGCAGAGGAGCATGCGGCGGTACGGCAGACCGAGTTGCTCGAGGACGGTTTCGGCGTGACGGGTGAGGGCCTCGTGCTCGGCGGCAGAGTCTTCGGGGCGGGTGAATTTTACGAGCTCCACCTTTTGGAACTGGTGGTGACGAATCATGCCGCGCATGTCTTTGCCGTAGGTGCCGGCTTCGGAGCGAAAGCAGGGCGTGCAGGCGGTGAGGGAAATGGAGCTCTGGGCTAAATCAATCGTCTCGTCGCGAAAGAGGTTGGTGACGGGAACCTCGGCTGTGGGGATGAGCCAGTGATCGTTGTCCTGCAGCTGTCCGGGCACGTAGGGACCCTTGTCGTCGGCGTGAAAGAGATCGTCGGCGAATTTGGGCAGCTGGCCGGTGCTGAACAGGGAGCGGGAATTGACGAGGGCGGGTGGCAGGACCTCTACATAGCCGTGCTCGCGGGTGTGCAGGTCGAGCATGAAGCTGGAGAGGGCGCGCTCGAGCCGGGCGCCAGCGCCGATATAGACGACGAAGCGGGAGCCAGAGATCTTGGCAGCGCGTTCGAAGTCGAGGATGCCGAGCGCTTCGCCGAGCTCCCAGTGGGGCTTGGGAGTGAAGTCAAAGGTGGGGATGTCGCCCCAGGTCTTGACCAGCTGGTTGTCCGCTTCGGAGGTGCCGGGCGGAACGTCGTCGGCGGGAAGATTGGGGAGGGCTTCAAGGACGGTGCGGAGCCGGGTGTCGGCCTCGGCAGCCTGGCCCTCGTTGAGGGCGATCCGGTGCTTCTGTTCGGCGATCTCCTGCGCGAGCTGGGCGGTGTCGCCGCCGGTGCGCTTGAGCTTGCCGAACTCCGCGGAGAGCGCGTTGACGCTGGCCTTTGCGCCTTCGACCTGCGTGATGAGCGAGCGTCGTTGGGTGTCGAGGGCGGCAAAGCCTTCGAGGAGGGCAGGATCGGTGCCGCGGAGGCGGAGTTTTTCTTCGACGAGCGGCAGATTTGCCCGCACGAACGC
>CAXTVC010000026.1:0-14855 GCA_964247615.1 uncultured Acidobacteriaceae bacterium | reverse complement strand
GGGTTGGTGGAGTTTGGGCGGACGCTGGCAGAGCTGGGCGTTGACCTGGTATCGACCGGCGGTACGGCGCAGGCGTTGCGGGAAGCCGGGCTGCCGGTGCGCGATATCGCCGAGCTAACCGGCTTTCCGGAGATGATGGGCGGCCGCGTCAAGACGCTGCACCCGATGGTGCATGGCGGCATTCTGCATCGGCGCTCGGATCCGGAGCACGTCGCCGCGGCGGAGGCGCATGGGATCGCGCCGATCGACATGGTGGTGGTGAACCTGTACGCGTTTGAGAAAACGGCGGCACAGCCCGGGGTGGTGCTGGAGCAGCTGATCGAGAACATCGACATCGGGGGGCCGTCGATGCTGCGGTCGGCTGCAAAGAATTTTGAGGATGTTGCGGTGGTGTCGAGTGCGGCGCAGTATCCGGCGCTGGCCGAGGAACTGAGGGCTAACAGCGGGGTGCTGAGCGAGGCGACGCGCTGGGGGCTGGCGCGAGCGGCGTTTGCGACCACGGCGGCCTATGATGCGGCGATTGCGTCGACGCTGGAGCATCGGGCGGCTGCGGCTGTCCCTTCAGAGACCGAGGCGGCGAAAGAGATCTCTGCGGTGAGCTTGCCGGAGACGTTGCGCATCACGGCTCCGCGCAAGATGAGCCTGCGGTATGGCGAGAATCCGCACCAGAGCGCCGCGCTTTATACGGATGGCTCGGGGCGGGGGATCGCGAACGCCGAGCAGATGCAGGGCAAGGAGCTCAGCTACAACAACCTGGTCGACCTGGATGCGTGCTGGGCGCTGGCGAGTGAGTTCGATGAAACGGCGGTGGCGATCATCAAGCACACCAACCCTTGTGGCGTGGGGCTGGGCGCGACCGTGGCCGAAGCGTATGCGCGCGCGCTGGCGGCGGATCCCGTGTCGGCCTTTGGTGGGGTGATCGGAATTAATCGCGAGGTGGACGGCGCGGCGGCGGCAGAGATTGCGAAGCTGTTCGTGGAGGCGATCGTTGCGCCCGGGTACACCCCGGAGGCGCTCGGGATCCTGGGCGCCAAGAAGAATCTGCGCCTGTTGCGGATAGCCGCGGGCGAGCCCGGGCAGGTCGTGAAGTCCATCTCGGGCGGGTACCTGGTTCAGAACGAGGATCATGCGCCGGTGTCCGTAGACACATTGAAGATTGTTACGGAGCGTAAACCGACCGAGGCAGAGACAGCAGCGATGCTGTTTGCATGGCGGGTGTGCAAGCACGTGAAGTCCAATGCGATCGTGTATGCGCGGGCCGAGGGTGGTTTCGGGCAAACCGTCGGTGTGGGCGCCGGGCAGATGAGCCGGGTGGACGCAGCGCGATTCGGCGCGATGAAGGCTGTGCTGCCGCTGGCGGGCACTGTCGCGGCAAGCGACGCTTTCTTCCCGTTTGCGGACGGGCTGGAGGTGGTCGCGGGTGCCGGGGCGACGGCAGTCATTCAGCCGGGCGGATCCGTGCGGGATGCCGAGGTGGTCGCGGCGGCAGATCGTTTGGGTGTGGCAATGGCGTTTACAGGAGTGCGGCACTTCCGTCATGGGTAACACCCCAACGGGTAGGCGAGGGCGCATCCAAAGCGTGTAGAGTACCGTCTAAACAGAGAATCAGACGCGCTGCAGAGCCCAGGACCCCTCGCCCATGACCGTTCGTTTTCGCGCCTCCTTTCTTCCTCTCACGTGCGCTCTCCTTCTGGCGCCCTCTTTTGCCGCGCAGACCGCGGCCCCGGCACTCCCCACACAGACGGCGCCGGATCGTGGGGGGGCGTACTACCACTTCGGCCTGGCCAAGATTTACGAGCAGCAGTTTCTGGCCAATGGGCGTCAGGATCTGGCGACCCAGGCGATTGAGCAGTACAAGATGGCGCTCACCGCTGATCCGGATTCACCCCAGTTGCAGGACGGCGTTGCAATGCTGTATTTCCGCCTCGGGCGCATCCGCGAGGCCGTGACGGCGGCGCAGGACCAGATAAAGAAGCACCCCGACGACGTGGAGGCGCATACCATGCTCGGCCGGGTTTACCTCCGGTCGCTGGACGATCGCCAGGCAGCGGGCCCCCAGACGCAGGAGATGCTGGGTGCGGCCATCAAGGAATACGAAACCATTGCGCGCTTGAAGCCGAACGACTTGGAGACCCACCTGCTGCTGGGCCAGCTGTATGGGCTGGCGCATGACTCTGGCAAGGCCGAGGCACAGTTCCAGGCAGCGCAGAAGATCGATCCGAACTCGGAAGAGGTGGTGCTGAGCATCGCCCGGCTGTACTCCGAGCAGGGAAACCTGAACAAGGCTGCGAAAACGATTGCGGACGTCCCGGTAGACGACCGCTCGCCGCGGATGAACTTCGCGCTGGGCAATATCTACGACCAGCTAAAGCAGCCGAAGGAAGCCGCCAAGGCCTATGGGGCGGCGGTTGCGGCCGATCCTGACAATACCGATGCGAAGCGTGGCCTGGCTTCCTCGCTGCAGGCTTCAGGGCAGATGGACGCGGCCTCCAAAATCTATGGGCAGATTCTCGGGTCTGACCCGCAGGACGCACAATCGCTGATCCGCGAGGCGGACATCCAGCGCCAGCAGGGTCATTATGAGCAGGCACTCACGACCCTGAAAAAAGCTGAGGGGCTCGTCTCTGACAACCTGGAGTTGACCTACAACGAGGCTTTGACCTACGACGCCCTAGGTCGGTACGACGATTCGATCCGAACGATGAAGGCGGCACTTGCGTCGACCACCTCGGCCACGGGCAAGTACTCGGACGGGGACATCAGCAACCGCGCTCTTTTTCTGGACCGGTTAGCCGTTGTGTACCGGGAAGCCGGCCGGTACGACGATGCTGTTGCCACCTACAAGCAGCTGGGACAGCTGGGCGGGGAGTACCAGGCCCGCGGCACAGAGGGCGAGGTTGATGCCTACCGCGACGCGCATCAATGGAAGGCTGCCCTGGATGCGGCCTCTGCGGCAGCCAAGGCGATGCCGGACAGTCATGATGTGCAGCTAACATATGCGCGACAGCTGGCCGATAACGGGAGATTGGACGAGGGTTTAAAGATCGCGCAGACGCAGCTGAAGGGCACCCCGGATGACCGTGACGTGTACGTGACGATGGCCGACATGCAATCACGAAACAAAAAGTGGAAGCAGGCTTCTGAAGCACTGGACAAGGCTGAGGCGGCCGCGCAGAAAAATGAAGAGAAACTTTTCATCTATTACTTCCGGGGTTCTATTGCAGAGCGGGAGAAAATGTTTGACCAGGCCGAAGAGCAGTTTCACAAGGCGCTGGCCATCGACCCGGAGAATGCGGCAACGCAGAATGATTACGGCTACATGCTGGTAGAACGCGGCCTGAAGCTCGACCAGGCGCTTGCGATGTTGCAGAAGGCCGTGCGTTTCGACCCGCAGAACGGAGCCTATCTCGACTCCTTGGCATGGGCTTACTTCAAGCAGGGAAACTACGCGCTCGCCGAAGATACGGAACGTAAGGCGGTTCTGCGGCAGCCCTCCGATGCGTCGATCCTGGCGCATATGGGGGAGATCTATGCCCACAATGGCAAGCTGTCGCTTGCCGTCACAGAGTGGCAGAAGGCGGTAAATCAATATGCAACATCCCTTCCGCCGGAAGCTGATCCGAATGATGTGAGCAAGACCCAACGTGACCTGGAGAGCGCGCGGGTGCGTCTGGCCCATGCGGGGACCGAGCCAGGCAAGTAGAAGTGGGGCTGCGCACCCTGCGGGCAGCCATCGGCGCGCTACACTCGGGCTGGTGGCTTTCGATCTACATAGATACGGGGTGTTCGGCACGGAAGAGGCGCGCTTGTCTGAGCGTGCTTTCCCCGCGCCCCCCGGAGATGGGCGCGGCCCGTTTGAGCGTGATCGCGATCGCGTCATCTGGTCGCGGGCGTTTCGGCGGCTCGCCGGTAAGACACAGGTCTTTACCAGCCGAGCCTCCGACCATTTCCGCAGCCGTCTCACCCACACGATGGAAGTGGCGCAAGTGGCGCGCCAGATTGCTTCGGCACTGTCTCTGAATGAGGACTTGACGGAGACCCTGGCGCTCGTCCATGACATTGGGCATCCGCCCTTCGGCCATGCAGGGGAGCGGGCTCTGGACCGCTGTCTGCAGGCATATGGCCTGCGCTTCGACCACAACCTCCATGCGCTGCGGATTGTGGAGCAGTTTGAGCAGCGCTATGCAGGGCATCGCGGCCTGAATCTGACGCTGGCATCGCGTGAAGGCATCGTCAAACACTCACGGGACTATGCGGACGTAGATCACCCGGAGTTGGCGGAATATTTTCTCGGCCAGAGGCCCCCGCTGGAGGCGCAGATCATCGATCTTGCTGACGAAATCGCCTATCTTACGGCGGACCTGGATGACGGGGTGGAATCGGGTCTGCTGGAGATCCGCGACATCTGCGATCGCGTCGGCTTACTCGGCCGCTGCTTTGCTGCGGTGCAGGCCAAGCACCCCGGCGCGGAGGAGAAGTACGTTTTTCACGACGCGCTGCAGGCGATGCAAAAGCGCCTCGTGCGCGATCTTATCGACAACACCGCGCATGAAGTCGGGATCAGTGGGGCGACGGACCTGGCGGGGGTGCGGGAGGTCGGCAGGCGCCTGGCGGTCTTTTCGCCAGCTGTCGAGGCGGAGCGACGGGAGGAAAAGCAGTTTCTTTACGACACGCTGTATACCTGCCCCGCCCTGGAGCGCGAGCATGACAAGGCCGAGGATGTGATCACGGAGTTGTTCGGCTACTGGGCCGCGGAGCCGGAGGAGTTGCCGGAAGCCTACTTTGCAGAGATCGAAAAGGAGGGTCTCGCGCGAGTAATCGCAGATTATATTGCCGGGATGACCGATAACTTTATCCTGATGCAGTTTGCGGAGGTTCGGCGGCGTGTTCGAGCCAGCACCGGGGTGATGGTGCCCCTGAGCCGAAAGGCGAGCGGACGTGTCGCAGGTTAGGGCACCGCTTTGCGAATGCCCTCTCATCGTGGATAATGGGAACTGGCGCGTCTGATCTTTTGCGCGTCAGGCCTCGTGAGAATCGGGGAGAAGTGTTTGCAGGGTGTAAGACCCTGCGTCGCGGCGTGTCAGGCTCAACCTGACTTGCTGCTTGCCAGCCGAGGTGGCTGGCCAAACTAGGAGAACAACATGCGCGAGATCGTCACCCTGCAGTGCCCGGTTTGTAAGAACCGGAACTACTCGACCACCAAGAACAAGAAAACCACGACGGGTCGCCTGGAGTTCGCCAAGTTCTGCAACACCTGCCGTAAGCACACGGACCACAAAGAGACGAAGTAGCCGGGCGGGTCTTAGTTCGTTAGAACTGAGACCTCTACCCGCTCCCACAGGGGAGTAAGCTCAACGGTTAAACTGTCGGTCTCCAAAACCGAACTTCTCGGTTCGAATCCGAGCTCCCCTGCCAGTTTCCCACCGATGCCTTTTGTCGGTACTGCAAGCAGCAACACTCTTCCGGCCGATGCATTGTGCCGGATGTACTCCAGGACCTGAACCATGGCTGAAGTCGCTGTTGTCGAAACCGCACCCTCCAGTACGCCCCTCGCGCATCCGCCCTCCGGCCCACAGCGCCTGGTCGAGTTCCTCAAGGACACGCGGCAGGAGATGCACAAGGTCGTCACACCAACGCGCGAAGAGGTGCAAACAAACACCATCATCGTCATTGCGACGGTCTTCCTGTTTGCTGCGTACTTCGCGGTGATTGATAACACGCTGGGCCGATTGATCGACCGCGGCCTGCTGAAGCTAACGGGCCACTAAACCGCTCCAGACTGCACGAGAAAACTGCGATTATGGCAAACGACATTCATCAAGAAGAGCAGGAACTCGAGGCCTCGGGCGAGACCGAGAGCTTTGATGCCGGTACCTCCCTGGACAGTTCGGTGATCGACGAAGCTTCTGTGGCCACTGACCAAGGGCCGGACGCGGCGGCGACTGAACAGCCTGAGGCTCCGCCGAACAACTTCAAGTGGTACATCATTCATGCGTATTCGGGTTTCGAACGCAAGGTGAAGGAGTCGCTCGAGAGTCGCGTGCGTGCCTACCACTTGGAAGACCGTGTCGGTCGCATCGAGATCCCGACCGAGCCAACTACCGAGATGCGCAATGGCAAGAAATACACAATCGATCGTGTTTTCCTGCCTGGCTATGTGTTTGTTGAGATGGCTCTCGATAATGACCTTTGGCACGTGGTGAAAAACACTCCCCGCGTTACAGGTTTCCTGCAGACCGGCGATCAACCGAATGCCTTGTCCGAGCAGGAGGTGAGCGCGATGTTGAATCGTGCGGACGTCACCAAGGAAAAGCCGAAGCTCAAGGTCAAATTTGAGAAGGGCGAGCAGGTCCGCATTACCGAGGGTCCGTTTGCGAATTTCAATGGTGCCGTGGACGATATCAACGAAGATAAGCAAACGTTGAAGGTGATGGTCTCGATCTTTGGTCGGCCTACGCCTACTGAGGTGCCGTTCGCCAGCGTAGAGAAGTCGGAAGAGTAACCCTTTCGGGAGGGGGCCGCGCGCTCCCACACCGTCACGAGATTCAGGAGATGCAGCCCGGCCGCTTCACCGGACCTTCTAGCTCCTGCTGTTGTACCTAAATCAATCGAGGTGCAGGCACAGAACGTGCAGCCCTCCCGCATGGCAAGGACAAACTATGGCACCGAAGAAGATTAATGGCTACGTGAAACTCCAGGTAATGGCTGCGAAAGCCACACCGGCTCCTCCAATTGGCCCTGCGCTCGGTCAGGCGCAGGTCAACATCATGGAATTTTGCAAGCAGTTCAACGATCGCACCAAGGATCCCGGCCTCGTTGGTATGACGATTCCGGTTGTGATCACTGTGTATGCGGATCGCACGTTTACGTTCATCACCAAGACCCCGCCCGCACCCGTGCTTCTGTTGAAGGCTGCTGGTGTAGCGAAGGGTTCCGGTACTCCGAACAAGGAGAAGATCGGTAAGGTCACTGAGGCGCAGATCATGGACATCGCGAAGCAGAAGATGCCCGACATGAATGCTGCTTCCGTAGAAGCTGCTGCAAAGACAATCCGTGGCACGGCACGCTCCATGGGTCTGGACGTCGTCGCGTAACCCAGGCACACACCTGATGGGCAAGACAGGGCGTACACATCGCAGCCAGCTGCGGTAGGTACGCCCTTCTTGCATCTAGTTGAAGCAAACGCTGCAGAGACCGAGGAGACGCAATGCAGGCTAAGGTGTTTGTTCTGGGCAGTTTTGCCGTAGACACAGCTTATCGGGCACCGCGTCTTCCTGTTTCCGGTGAGACGCTGGTGGGCAGCAGCTTCAACCTGGGGCCAGGCGGTAAAGGTTCCAACCAGGCCGTCGCCGCGGCACGGGCTGGGGGCCATGTGACGTTCATGAGTGCAATCGGAAGCGACGCCTTTGGTGAATTAGGGCGCGCCACATGGGCTGCCGCGATGATTGACGACTCACTCGTGAAGGTCGTTGCGACGCCGACCGGGGCAGCTGCCATCCTGCTGGATCAGGCTACCGGAGCGAATGCGATCATCGTTGTCCCTGGCGCGTGCGGAACGTTGTCTGCGGCTGATCTCGACGAAGTGGCAAGCAACATCGGACAGGCGCGTGTCTTCGTGACTCAGCTTGAAATTTCCCGCGCTGCGGTGCAACGCGGACTTGAAATCGCGCGTGCTGCTGGAGTTATCACGATTCTGAATCCGGCTCCTGCGCCGACCGAGTCCTTAACGGATGAGCTTCTGTCGCTGGCGGATTACCTGGTCCCGAATGAAACAGAGGCGGCCGAGCTGACAGGGAAGGCCGTATCTACCTGGGAACAGGCCGAGCAGGTAGCGGCTGAACTGATGACGAGAGGATGTCGCAATGTAATCCTTACTCTTGGAGATCGCGGCTCCTTGTTCTGCGCAACGGGAGCGGAGCCGCAGCGCATCGAGCCAGTCTCCACGGGCACCGTCCTTGATACAACGGGGGCAGGTGATGCCTTTTGTGGAGCGTTTGCGACGGCCCTGGCGGAAGGTTTGGAACCAGTGCTTGCAGCCCGTTTTGCCTCCTCGGCAGCGGGCCTAGCAGTAACCAGGCACGGAGCCGCAGCGTCCATGCCGTACAGGCGAGAGATCGACAATTTGCTCCCTTCCGCCCGTGATTGCTCCTGACGAGTAGTTACGCGAACAGAAGGCTCTGCCTGGAGTCTGCTTGTACGGCAGCCTGCATGGGTCGCCGTAATGGCGCGCCGACATCGCGGGTGACCAGCGCGTCCGTTGAGCGAGGCTGGAGTGCATGCCGTGTGCACACTCGTTGTAATAGAGCCGCCATCTGCCGACGATACGTGCCATCAGCAAAATCTGCGTTCGCGAAGCGGCGATCGTAATCGTCGACGAGATGGGGGAAGTGCTCGCGAACGAAGCTCAACCAGGTAGGACGCGAGCACGACTTTAGAAAGAGTGAATGCGCGGCAAGGAAGCTGGCCTTGGCTGCGGCAGCCCTTTCAGCCACTCCCTCGATGGAAGCCTCGGCATCGTTGATTCCCGGCAACAGGGGGGAACAGAGAATGCCCGCCGTAATTCCCGCTTCGCGCAAGCGCCGAACGGCAGCGAAGCGCAGATCGGGACGGGGCGCCCGAGGTTCCAGCTTGCGTGCGAGCACGGCGTCTGCTGTTGTGATCGTCACATGGACGACCAGGGTGTTGTGCTCTGCAATCTTTGTCAGAAGATCGATGTCGCGCACGATCAGGTTCGACTTGGTGATGATGCCGAGTCGGTGACCGGAGTGGCGGCTGAATACTTCCAGGATGCTGCGCGTCAGACCGGCGCGCCGTTCAATCGGTTGATAGGGGTCCGTCGCCGTCCCCAGCGCAATTTCCTGATCCGGCGGGATTCGCCCGAGCTCCTGTTCCAAGAGCCAGGCCGCGTTCTCCTTCAAGTAAATCTCGCGCTCGAAGGCGGTGGCCCAGGGCTGTTCCGGGCCCTCGTAGCGTCCCGTGGGGATCTCGACAACCTTGCCGGGCTGCAGGAACTCATGCGTGTAGCGGGCATAACAGTACTTGCACCCGAACTCGCAGCCTCGATAGGGATTGATGGACCACTCAAGGGAAAGATTGCGTTTGCTGACAGAGCGATTCAGCAGGGACTTGGCACGCATGGCGCGGAACTCGATCAGGTGCCCGTCGTCGGCGTGGGTCGCTTGGGCGGCGAGCCTGGCCATACCGACGGGCTGGGAGGGAAGAATGGGGAAAAGTACAGAGTCGGGCTGGGTGTCGGTCTTCGCCATATCTTCGCCTCTGAACAACACGCTACGTGAACCGCACGTGGTCGTCAACGGATATTTTCCTGGGTTAGACTGCTGGCATGTTCATAGCTCCAAGGGAGAGTGTGCGCGCAGAAGCAGGGCGCCCTTCGAACCCGCATGAGGACTGGCAATCGAAGCAGGGAGAAAGGCTGCATACCGTAGCTGTCCGGAACCCCGCCCGGTGACAACCACCAAGTCTGTCGAGGTGACCCGCGATCTGCTGCAGGCACTGTTAGATCACTTTTGGGAGGCGCGTCGTAAGCGAACGGCGCGTGAGCCGAAACTGTTCCCGGCGGGCTACCTGATCAGCTACACAGCGCTGATTCTGCGGGCGGGGGTTGCCGTAGAGGCACGTCGGCTCGGGGGGCAGTTGGCGGAGATATCTCACCTTTGCGATCGGAAGGGGTGGCCACCGCTTGCGGCGCTGGTAGTGCGGCAGGATGTAGGCCAGCCCGGCGTTGGATATTTTCGGCGGCCAGGCAGCCCGAAGATTGACCTGGTGACCGACGAGCACTTACGTGGATGGGAGGCAGATGCGAGGGCCTGCATTGCCTTTCAGACACTGCCACACACAGCCCCCCGGATCCTGGAGAAGATCGGTTCAGTGGAGAGGACCACTTAGGGGCAGTGCAGAGAGCGCCATGTGATCTACCAAAAACGACAAAGAATCAAATGACCTCTAAGCCCGACAGGGCTAACCCATCAGTGCCTTCGTATCGGGTTTTACACGCGTTCTGGTGCTGAGCTCAGGGCTGCTTTCCTTGTAGGTAGCTGCTACATCGCCTACCAGGCGTATCGGGGGGCATACGGCACACGCTCGAGTGGGGCTATCCCCGGGGTTTCGTCGATTACTGCTGTCGGCTCATCAGGTTTGACTCCCGAATGCAGTTCGCACATAATGGAAAGGTTGTCCGGACTCCCGTCCGTGGCACCCGTCGAGACCACGCCCATGCGAAGTACCGCATGCCCTCCGGCCACCAGGCTGGAAGTGATATGGGGTGGCAGACAAAGGATACCTATGGCTCGCAAGATTTCAAAGAACCTGACCAAGGCTCGTTCGCTTGTAGAAAAGCGCCCTTATGCCATTGGCGATGCAATTCCCCTGCTGCAGAAAGCCAAATATGCGAAGTTCGACGAGACTGTCGATCTGACGTTGCGGCTCGGTGTAGATACCCGGCACGCTGACCAGATGGTTCGCGGTACGGTGATTCTTCCTCATGGTTTGGGCGGCAAGTCCAAGATTGTGGCTGTCATTGCCTCTGGAGACAAGCAGCGGGAAGCAGAAGCAGCAGGCGCGGAGTTTGTTGGCGGCGAAGATCTCGTGGAGCGCATCCAGAAGGAAAACTGGACTGACTTTGACGCCCTGATTGCCACACCCGACATGATGCGCTCGGTGGGTCGGCTCGGCAAGGTGCTTGGCCCGCGCGGCCTGATGCCCAATCCGAAGACGGGCACCGTCACCACCGATGTCGCGGGCGCCATTCGCGAGATCAAGGCCGGTAAGGTCGAGTTTCGTGCGGACAAGACAGCGCTGGTCCATGTGCCAGTCGGCAAGCTCTCGTTCTCGCCCGACAAGCTCGAAGCGAATGCCCTGGTCGTCGTGAATGCCGTGATGAAGGCGAAGCCTTCAGCGGCGAAGGGCAAGTACGTGAAAAAGATCGTTCTGTCCTCAACGATGGGTCCTGGCATCGAGCTCGAGGCCGCTACGGCGGACGTCGCGACCAAGTAACAACGCTTCTAGCTGCTGGCTCGCAGCCGCTAGGAAGGGAACCCGGCGCACTGCGCCATAGATTTGAGCTGGCGGCTAACCGCTAGCAGCTAAAGGCTGGTTTTGTATGGCATTGACCAAGGCACAGAAGAATGTAAAGGTTGCAGCACTTGCGGCCGACCTCGAAAACAGCACCTCGGCCATTATCGGCACCTTCACGGGGCTGACGGCCTCCAAGGACTTTGCCCTGCGTAAGACGGTCCGCGAAGCGGGCGGCTCTTACCACGTGGTAAAGAACAAGCTGGCCGCACGCAGCTCACAGGGCACGAAGGTGGAGCAAGCACTACAGGGTTTGAAGGGTGTAAGCGCCGTGGCGTATACGTCCGGCGATCCTGTGGCCCTCGCAAAGGCACTCTCGACCTGGGTGAAGGACAATGCGGAGTTTACCTTCAAGCTGGGCATCGTTGATGGCAAGGTCATCACGATCGGTGAGATCGGGGACCTGGCAAACCTCCCGAGCAAGGAAGAGCTTTTCTCGAAGCTCCTGTTCCTCATCCAGTCGCCGGCACAGCGTCTGGCCACGGTCATCAATGCTACTGGCCGCGACCTGGCCGTTGTGTTAAACCAGGGTGTTGAGAAGGAGAAGTTTGCTGCCGGTACGCCGGTAGCGGCTGCTCCCGACGCGGCCGTCGAGCAAGCCCCTGCTGAGCAAGTGGCGGAGGCGCATGCCGAAGAGGCGCCAACACCCACCGAGCAGATTGCGGAGCACCCGGCATCCGAAGCTGATCCGATCGCCGAGCAGCCCAGTGGCGCTGCCCAACCGGAAAACGGTACAGCATCGCAGGCAGGCGAGGCAGCGTCGACCGATCCCGTTGAGGGGTAAGGAAAAGATTCGCTGTATCAGTTTTTGGGGGCGCAGTCTGGCGCAACGGAAACCCAATAGCTGACGCGGCAACCTGGAGTGCGGTTCTGGCTTCGGGCGCAGCAGGCAGCAGTACAGACATCTAGAAGTAAATGGAGACGAATCATGGCAGATCAACAGCTGGTAGACCAAATCACAAAGCTCACCCTCCTCGAAGCGGCCGACCTGGTCAAGAAGCTCGAAGAGATTCTTGGCGTATCCGCAGCCGCGGCTGTGGCCGCAGCACCGGCCGGCGGTGGCGCTGCTGCAGCACCGGCAGCCGAAGAGAAGACTGAGTTCACGGTCATTCTCAAGGATGCAGGCGCGAACAAGATCAACACCATCAAGGCTGTACGTGAAGTGACGGCGCTTGGTCTGAAGGAAGCCAAGGACCTGGTCGACGGCGCACCGAAGCCCCTGAAGGAGAATGTCTCCAAGGATGAGGCAGCTGCCGTGGCCAAGAAGTTCGACGGCGTGGCGACGGTCGAAATCAAGTAATTCGATTGCAGGCAAGTCGGCATGGGTCGGGACCAAGGTCCCGGCCCATGTTTTTGCAGGCAGACTTAGGTTGCTGAAGGTTCAACGCAAACCGGAGTCCCCGTAGGCCACGAAAGTTGCATCCATCCCTTGCCTGGTGTAATCTACTTCTTGGAATCACGCGCCTCCACCCTGGCATGTGGCATTGCTTCGGCAGCAGGGGGGACACCGGGCGGGCGCGGCCAACAACCACGGCATTCATACCTTCTCTAACCGAAGTCAGCACACCTTGGCAATTTCCGGTTCATCCTGCGTTTGGGCGCGCGGGCTATGGAGCCGGCCACTCCAGATCCGAGCGGCGGGATCGCGGGTGACACGCAAAGAACGGCGGCAAGCTTGGGCACCCGGGCTGGGGCTCAAAGGCGGCGACTATCCAGCGTTTTGAATGGCTGAACCTCAAATTATTCCTTTGCGCGTTCTCCGGGCAGCAGCCCCGGCAGAGCGCTTCTTTTGTTTCCGGCACGCCCTCGGTCTTTTAGCCTCAGGACCGTTCCAGGGGCATGTGTCTGGCTGAAATGAAGAGATCTGTTAGCCAGAACGGCTAGTTTTACTGCAAGTTTCCCTTTGCACCCGGCAGTTTGCTTCGCTGGGCCTTCAACGTAACACGCCAAAGGTGTCTTCGCGACGAGGAGCGAATGCACCGTTTTTGAGGCGTAGATGTCCAATGAGGAGAGGCCGTCACCGCGGTTCTTCTCCCTTCCACACTGATTCCAGCCGCATCGGATGCGCGCGGGGGTTGTGTGGGAGGCCTCGACTAAACCAGGAGAGAGCATGTCGAACCAGACAACCGAAACGCGCGCGCTTCGCACCCGTCTCGACTTTTCCAAGATTCCAACCAGCATTCAGATCCCGAATTTGATCGAAGTGCAGCGGCGGTCGTATGAGCGTTTCCTGCAGATGGACAAGCTCCCGCAAGAGCGCGAGGACAACGGTCTGCAGTCGGTGTTCACCTCGGTGTTCCCGATTACGGATTTCCGCAATGTGTCCGAGTTGGAGTTCGTGGATTACACGATCGGCAACTGGGAGTGCAAGTGTGGCTACCTGAAGGGGCTGAATCATCTGCGCACGACGTGTTCGCACTGCGGACACATGGTGATCACGGATCCGTTCCATCCGGGCGATGTACTCTGCAAGTTTTGCGGAACGTACAACAAGAACACGCCGGACTTCTGCACCAAGTGCGGTGACCCGGTGGGCCTGCAGCTGAAGTATGACCAGGCTGAGTGTGAAGAGCGCGGGATGACCTACTCAGCTCCGCTCAAGGTCACAATCCGTCTGAAGATCTACGACAAGGACCCAGAGACGGGCGTGAAGAGCCTGCGCGACATGAAGGAGCAGGAGGTGTTCTTCGGCGATATTCCGCTGATGAGCGCCAACGGCACCTTCATCGTGAACGGCACCGAGCGGGTTATCGTGTCGCAGCTGCACCGTTCGCCAGGCGTCTTCTTTGAGACGGCGAACAACCGCACCTACTTCCTAGGTAAGATCATCCCGTACCGCGGCAGCTGGGTTGAGTTCGAATACGACCAGAAGAACATCCTGTACGTACGTATCGATCGCAAGCGGAAGTTTCTCGGCACGATCTTTCTACGCGCGCTTGGGCTGCGCCAGGACGAGGAGATCCTCAAGACCTTCTACACGGTAGACACGGTCAACGTGAAGGAAGGCAAGCTGACCTGGGCGCTGACCGAAGAGGGCAAGGCGACTAACATTCTTGGTACGCGGACGACCTCCTCGATCAAGGGTGCGGACGGCGCGGAGATCCTGGCGTCAGGCAAGAAGATCACGCCTTCAGTGCTGCGCAATCTGCGTGCGGCTGGGATTACGACCGTTGAGGTGGAGAGCGGCGAGTTCGAGGGTGCCATCACGGCGGCCGATGTGGTCGACATGAGCACCGGCGAACTGCTGTACGAGGCCAACCAGGAGCTGTCGGCAGATAAGCTGCACAAGGTTGCGCAAAGTGGCGTGACGACTCTGGAGGTCTTCTTTCCTGAGCGTGACGATGTGGGTGCAATCATTGCGAACACCCTGCGGCGTGACTCGGTACGCAAACCTGAAGAGGCGCTGATCGAGATCTACCGCAAGCTGCGCCCAGGCGACCCACCGACGCTGGATACGGCGACGGCCCTTTTTGAGGGCATGTTCTTCGATCCGCGTAAGTACGACTTCTCGCGTGTAGGCCGGCTGAAGTTCAATATCAAGCTGTATGAAAGTGCGGATGCGTCGGGGCTCGACAAGCGAACCCTGACCCCCGAAGATTTCTACGGCACGATCCGTTATTTGCTCAAGCTGCGCAAAAACATCGGACTGGTTGATGACATCGATCACCTTGGCAACCGCCGCGTACGTGCGGTCGGTGAGCTCATGGAAAACCAGTTCCGCATCGGCCTGGTTCGCATGGAGCGCGCGATCAAGGAAAAGATGA
>CAXTVC010000025.1:15988-38208 GCA_964247615.1 uncultured Acidobacteriaceae bacterium | reverse complement strand
CAGGGCAAGCTCTCAGACGACGGAACCGTGCGTGCCTTTTTGGGTGTGCCCTATGCCGCGCCGCCCGTTGGCCCTTTACGCTGGAAGCCTCCGCAGCCGGCTGAGCCATGGAACGACGTGCGCAACGCGCAGAGCTATGGATCGCACTGCATGCAGGTCAATCAGTTTTCGGACATGACGTTTCATGACGCCGGTGCGAGTGAAGACTGCCTGACGCTGAACGTGTGGTCACCGAAGAATGCGTCCGAAGGTGCGAAACTGCCGGTGATGGTGTGGGTCTACGGTGGGGGGTTCTATGCGGGCAGCACCTCGGAGCGGCGGCAGGATGGTGAGGTCTTTGCGAGCAAGGGCGTGATCCTGGTCAGCATGAACTACCGGATGAATATCTTCGGTTTCTTTGCCCACCCGGCACTGGCGGCGGAGTCGCCGCAGCACGCTGCCGGCAACTACGGCCTCATGGACCAGGCTGCGGCGCTGGGGTGGGTCAAGCGCAACATCGCGGCTTTTGGTGGCGACCCGAGCAACATCACGTTGTTCGGCGAGTCGGCCGGGTCGTTCTCCGTCAGCGCGCAGATGGCCTCGCCGATGGCCAAGGACACGCTGGCGCACGCCATCGGCGAGAGCGGGGCTGCCTTTTCGCGTGGCACGCTGCCGTTCCCCACGCTGGCCGTCGCCGAAGCGCGGGACGGGGCGTTTGCGCGTGACGTTCTCGGCAAGACTTCGCTTGCGGAGCTACGTGCCATGCCAGCAGCGGACATCGTGAAGGCCGTTGAAGGGCAGAAGGGGCCGGGTGTCCGCTTCGCGCCTGATGTCGATGGCATGTTTCTGCCGGACTCGGTGCCGGCGATTTACGCTGCGGGCAAGCAGGCCCACATCCCGTTGCTTGCCGGGTGGAACCGCGACGAGGGCGGCTTCCCGAAAGAGCCTGTAACGATGGAGAGCTATCGCGAAACAGCGCGATCCACGTGGGGTCCGCGTGCTGATGACTTCATGAAGGTGTACAGCGCGACGAACGTGGACGAGGCCCGCCGCAGCCTGGCGGATTACGCCGCGGATCGCTTCATCGCCACCTCTACATGGGAGTGGATTGAAGCGCAGGTAAAGACGGGTGATGCGCCTGTCTATCGCTACCACTTCGAGCATGCCTCGCCGGGCGATACCTTCCATCCCGTGACGTCGGGCGCCTTTCACTCCAGCGAGATCGAGTATGCCTTTGGCAACCTGCGCGTGAGGCCCGCGGCGCCGTGGAAGGCCGAGGACTACAAGCTCTCCGAACAGGTGCAGAGCTACTGGATCAACTTCGCAAAGACCGGGGATCCGAATGGCCCTGGTCTGCCGGAGTGGCCTGCATATAAGCAGGCCGATAGCTGGCAGGTGATGCATCTCGATGTGCCGTCCGAGGCCAAGCCGGACACCACGCGTGCCCGGTATGAGTTCCTGCGGACGGCCACCCCACTGCCGCCCGCATCGACCACTGGACGATAGCTTCTACGACACAGCCGGGTAGTCGATATAGCCCTTGGCTCCCGGCGTGTAGTACGTCTCCTTGTCCGCTTTCGCAAGCTCCCCACCGCTGCGGAAACGCTCTACCAGATCAGGATTCGAGATGTAGAGCGTGCCGAAGGACACAAGGTCGGCCAGCCCCCGCTCGATCTCCGCATTGCCCTTGTCCAGCGTGAAGCTGCTGTTGATCATCAGTGTCCCCTTGTAGAGCGGACGGAAGTGCTCCGCGACGTGGGCCACGGCGTAGGGAATGGTGTCGACCGGCTTCAGCGGCTCCAAAAAATGCAGGTAGGCCAGCTTGTAATCGTTCAGCCGCTTCACGATGTAGTCATAGGTCGGTGCGGTCTCGTCATCGACGTTGATGCCCTGCATATCGCTCATCGAAGGGCTTAACCGCAGGGCCACTTTGCCCGCGGGCACTGCAGCTTGCACGGCCTCGATCACCTCAAACAGGATGCGTGCCCGGTTCTCGATGGTGCCGCCGTACTCATCGGTGCGCTGGTTGGCCTGCGCGGTGAAGAACTGCTGCAGAAGATAGCCGTTGGCGCCGTGGATCTCCACGCCGTCGAAGCCGGCCTCGATGGCGTTGATCGCCGCCTGGCGGAACGCGCGGACGATCTCCTTGATGTCATCGGGAGTAGCCGCTTCCGGGACCGGCGCAGGCTTGTAACCTCCGCCCATGTAGGCTGCGACGCCGTTGGCGGTCATGGCAGAGGGGGCGACCGGGCTCTGGCCGCCCAGCAGGTCAGGGTGCGACATGCGTCCCTGGTGCCAGAGCTGGCAGAAGATCGTGCCGCCGGCCTTGTGCACGGCATCGGTAACTAGCTTCCAGCCTCCGATCTGCTCCGGCGTGTAGATTCCCGGGACGTTCTCCCATCCGTTGGCGCGCGGGCTGATGTGTGTGCCTTCGGTGATGATCAAGCCCGCCGAAGCGCGCTGCGCGTAGTACTTCGCCATCATCTCGGTGGGCACATGGGCCGGATTGTCGGCGCGGCCACGCGTCATGGGGGCCATGCACACCCGGTTGCGCAGGTTCAGGGCATCGCTTTTGAAAGGTGTCAGCAGAGGTGCAGAGTTGGACATGCTTCTTGGATGCAAGGCTCTCGGGGCCCCTCTTTTAGAGCAGCCCGCGCGCCTTGACCTCGAGATACTGACTCACGGCTCGCACGCCGATCTCCTCGGCCGAGGCCTCGACGATCAGCACGCCCTGCCGTTCCAGTTGGGCGATCGTCTCGCGCCGGCGCTCTTCCATCTCCGTGGCGGCTGCGGCGTGGAACATGGCCGCGCGATCGGCGGGCAGCGTCCCCGCCAGCGCACCGAGCTCCGGATGTTTCAGCAGTACGAGCACCACCACATGCCGACGCGCGAGTTCCGCGGCGGCCGTTACCAGCGCGGGACGGCCAGCTGTGTCGGGGAGTTCGGTGATCCATACAAACAGCCCACGCCGCCGCTGCAGCTGTTTCAGGCGGGCCACGGCGAGCAGTGCATCGCTCTCGGCGGGGTCGCTCTTTGTCGCGCTCAGCAGATCGATCAGCAGCCGCAGGTGCTGCGGTCCCGCACCGGGCGGCAGCACCTGCTGGACCGTCGTGCCATAGGCCAGCATGCCGAACTTGTCGCCGCTCTGGCCCACAATTTGCGCCAGCATGGTCGCCGCGGTGGTTGCCTGGTCCAGCTGGGTCACGGTGAGCCGATGCGCTTCGTCGCGCTCTGCCTCAGTCTCGCCGAGGAACTCTGGCCCGTCATGCCGCCGCAGCTCAAAGGCGGTTCTTGAAAGCCGCCCTGCATCGAGCACCGCCCATACCTGCTGGCTGCGCTCGGCCATGAACTGCCGGGTGACCACCTTGCCGCGCCGTGCGGTCGCGGTCCAGCTCACCGCGCGTAGTTCGTCGCCGGGCTGGTACTCGCGCAGGGATTCAAACTCCCGCCCACCGCCGCGCAGGCGTTGCTGCCGGCGTTGCCGTTCCATTTGCCGCGCCCGCATCAGGAAGAACTCGTTGTCCCCGCGGCGTACCTCATGCGCCGGGTACACGCGCACGTGCTGACTTCCACTGGCATCCCCGTCTGCAGCCGGCGCCGCCGCGCCCCACCGCTCCGCGAGCCCCAGCGCCCCGCGCCAGCGCAGGTATACCAGCCCCAGTGCAAACTCGCCGCGCTCGCGCGGCCATATCGTCAGCTGCACCTTCGCCGGATCACGGGGAAATACTTCCACCATTCGCATCTCGGGCGTGCCTACCAGCGCAGGGTGCAGGTCGTCGGTGACCCGCACGGTGAGCACCTGCTCCGCTTCGCCCGTCACCGCGAGCTCTACGCGCGTCGGCAGGCCAAGCTGGGGCGAATCCAGAAACGTCCGGCTGACGGACAATTGGCGCGGCTGCGGCAGACGCCATGCATCCCACAGCGCCAGGCACAAGACCAGGGCATCCCACGCCGCCATGAACCACACGGCCCGCGGGCGCCAGAAGGCCGGCAACGCCAGGAGCAGGCCTGCGACGATCAGCCACAGCGCCCGCGCTGTCAGTCCAAAGCCAAGCCACCGCCCCGTCCGCCCGAGCGCGCGGGCGGAGCCGGCTGCCGGGGGTGGGATCAGCGTCCGCAAGCGGGACTCGCAGGCGTGGGGCGCGCGGGTGCGCCGAAGCGTACCATCGACCGCACGTTGACGAATGCAAAGCCCGACCGAACGCTCGACTCGAATGGAAGGCCTTTCCGCATGAAGGCTTTCTGCCGCATGCTCTCCGCCGCGCTTCTGCTCCGCGTAACGACGTCCGCGCACGCCTGCACCGTGTGTGGCTCGGCAAACGGCAAAGCCCTGCGTGCGGGGCTGTTCGATGGCCACTTCCTGCATACGTCGATGCTGGTGTTGGCCCCTGTGCCTGCGTTGTTCGCAGCGGTCGTTGCCTTGTATTTCACGCTGCCCGATCTCCAGACGGAGCCGGAATCCGATACGCTTGCGGTGCTCGACTGTGAGGCTGCCGCATGACTCCGAAACAAACCACCCGTCCCCTCGTCATCGCCGGCACCGTGATCGGCATCGGTATGGGTGGCTTTGTCGATGGCATCCTGTTTCACCAGATCCTGCAGCTGCACAACATGCTCTCCAACCGCGTGCCGCGTACGTCGCTGGTCAACGAGCAGATCAACATGGTGTGGGACGGCTTCTTCCATGCCTTTACCTGGGTCAGCGTGGCGATCGGCATCTTTCTGTTGTGGCGTGCCATCAAGCGCCCGGATGTTCTGCTCTCGGACAAGGCGCTGCTGGGCGCTATCCTGTTCGGCTTCGGTCTCTTCAACCTGGTGGAAGGCACCATCGATCACGAGATCCTGCAGATCCATCATGTCTACCAGAATGGCAACCACCTGTTGTGGGACATGGTCTTTCTTGCCTCGGGCGTGCTGCTGATGATCATCGGCTGGCTGACCTTGCAGCGTGGCTTCCGTGAGGCCGTCGAAGCCGCCCGCTAGCTCGGTCATTTGGGCACCGGTGTGGCTTGCAGCACTTCGCGCACCACGCGGTCCGGATCCAACCCTTCAAGCTCCGCCTCGGGCCGCAGCACCAGCCTGTGCCGCAGAACAGGGATCGCGGCTTCTTTCACATCGTCGGGCAGGACGTAATCGCGGCCCTCGCGCGCTGCCAGGGCCTTGGCCACCAGCAGCAGGGACGTGCTTGCGCGGGGGCTTGCGCCGAGAGAGATCGCCGGCCAATCCCGGGTGCGCCGCACCGTGCTCAGGATGTACTCAAAGATCGCGGGCTCGACACGAACGCCGCGAATCTCTCGTCGCGCCTGCGCCAGCATGGCGCGCGGCACCGCTTCCAGGGCTGTGTCAGAGAGGCCCTGGGGCTCGAGCGTGGCATGGTGGCGCTCCAGAATCGTGCGCTCCTCTGCGGCGGTCGGGTAGCCGATGCTGATCTTCAGCAGAAAGCGATCCAGCTGCGCCTCGGGCAGCGGATAGGTTCCTTCGAACTCCACCGGATTCTGCGTGGCAAAGACCGTGAAGAAGCCGTCGAGGACATGCCGCTCGCCATCGGCGGTTACCTGGCGCTCCTCCATGGACTCCAGCAGCGCGGCCTGGGTGCGCGGGGGCATTCGATTGATCTCGTCACTCAGCAGAAACTGTGTAAATACCGGCCCGGGGTGAAAGCGGAACTCCGCCTGCCGGTCCCCGAACCCTGGCGTAAACACGGTGGTTCCCAGGATGTCGGCCGGCATCATGTCCGGTGTGCCCTGCACGCGGCGAAAATCCAGCCCGAGAAACCTGGCCAGCGTCTTGACCGTCAGCGTCTTGGCCACGCCAGGGACGCCTTCGATCAGCGCATGCCCGCCACACAGGGTCGTCGCCAGCGCCTGCGCGACGGCCTCCTCCTGTCCTGCAATAATGCGCCCGATCTCGCGGGCGCCGCGGCGAAACAGCTCCTCCGCGGCGCTTACGCCCAAACCTGTCACCAATCCGTCGTCCATGCCACGCTCCATGCTTTCCAGCTCCATGCGATCCAGCTCCGTCCCGATCCCCTTATGTTGCTCGTACCTGGCCATGCCTGCCGCTCGTTCCCGGTCCATCGTCAGTCCACGCTGCCCCGCTGGGTTGTCTCTGGCTTCGTCGGCTGCCCTGCCCGGCGCACCCGTTCCGCATCCTCGCCGAGGGCGCGCACCAGCTTCAGCGCAGCCCGCGGTTTGAGGTTTGTATCAGCGGCCGTCCCTGCCTCATCCAGGTGCTCACCCACACTTCGCCATACCCCGCCGAAGCGGGCTTCGAGTGCCGCAACCACAGCGTCGGACCCGGCTTGTACGGTGCGTTGCGGCAGCCCCGCCTCGCGCACCAGCACGTACTCCAGCCGGCGTCTTGCTGCCTCGGTGGCGGCGCCTGTCGCACCCGCTTTTTCGTACAGATCGCCCATGCTCACCGCAAACTCCACTGGCGAGGAGCGCGGCACGCCTCCCGGCAGACGGATCGGTCCCCGGCGCCGACTGAACGAAAACACCAGCAGTCCAAACACAATCCCTGCCTGGCCCAGCATCCACCAGAGGGGCAGCCCGCGGGTGGCACTCCACTGCGACCGCACGGCCTCATGCAGCGACTCGTCGAACAGAACACGCCGCCCCTCGCCGAGGCTTGCAAGCAGCAAACGCAGGTCGGCGTCGTTATGCAGCTCCGCGTTGGTCAGCGGGCTGGCCGAGCTCCACCAGACGGCCTCGCCCTGCCCCACCGGCAGGCGCACCACCACGGCATCCGGTCCGCAGCGCTGCTCCACGTAGACGTCCGGCGTCTCTTCGCCCCACCGCACCACGTCATCGATCTCCACCTGCCCAGCACGCGCCAGGCCCCCGCCGCCTTCCGGCTCCGAGTAGCAAAGATCCCGTACCCGGCGGCTGCCCTTTACCGACCCACCCGGCAGAAGGGAGGCGCCTCCCCCGCCGGTAACCAGTGCGCGGCCGCCCCGTCCCAGAAAGTCCTTCAAGGCCGCGGCCAGCTTGTCTTTGTCGAGCGCCGTATAGGCCGGCTCGGCCAGCACCAGCGTTGTGCGCGACGCATCGACGGAGGCCAGGTCTTCCAGTGGCTGATCCCACCGCCCGACGGGCCGCCCCATGCTCTCCAGCATCAGGTAGGCTGCTTTGGCGCCGCCCGGGGCGGTGTTGTAGGTGGAGGGCCGCGGGTCGTTGTTGGCGGCCGCCGGCGCGAGGAGGCTCACGAGAACGATCACCGCCAGCACAGCCCCGCCAAGCCAAAGCATCAGCCGTTTATCCAGATTCCTGCTGCCGCCGATCCCCAACGCCGCAGAGGCCATCAGCTGCCTCCCGTGGCTGTGGGCGGTGTAGCCGTCCCGGAAGCTTGCGGCAGGCGCTCCGGCTTCGCGGCCTCCAGCGCGCGGTAACTTCCAAGCGCCACCCGGTACTGGCTCTCTTGCGCCTCCGCATGGCCGTACCAGACGCGTTCAAATTGACGGGTGAGCTCCCGCAGCAGGCCCTGCGCCTCGGACCCCGGCCGTAGAAGCCTCAGGTATTCCCGCGGGGTGCGCGTGGCGTTGGGCTTCCACGCACGCCTGCCTTCCAGGAGCGAGATGGCGGCCCAGTAGAGGCTATGTACGGCCTCCCGCCAGTCCCGGGCGGCGGCATGCTCTTCGGCCAGACGCGCCCAGTCGGCCGCGTCGTGCTCCCCGTGGCTGACTGGGGAAGCCCCTTCGCTCAGCGACAAACGCAGTGCACCCCGCGCCAGGCTGCCCCGCACGAACCACAACAGGCCAGCCGCTGCGAGCCCGAAGCAACTCCACTCCACCAGAGGCGCCAGCCACGGCGCCCTTTGTCCCAGCCGACCCATGCCTGTGAACAGGGCCAGGATGGCGTCCTGCAATCTGGCCAGCTGCCGATCCAGCCAGCCCGGTCCTTCGATTGACGCACGGAACTCATCCCGCGCCAGGGCAGCGGTGGCGGCGGTTCGAGCGCTGCGAAAGGCGGCCGGAGGTGTCCCTGCCTGGCCGGCGCCCTCGGCTTCTGTTTCCAATGTCCGTAGATGAAGCGAGACCGCCTGCATGGCCTTCGCGCGATCCCCGGGCGATGCTCTGCCCGCAGACACCAGGGTCTCGGCCAGCCATCCCCAGCTGATCTGAAAGCTGCCTCCCGGGGCTCCCTCGATCTTTTGCGTCTCCGGTACCTTGCCTCGGTCGCATGCTTTTGGATCCGCAGCGCAGGCATCGGCGAGCTGCCGCAGACCGGCGATCTCCCCACGAAATGCGTCGGCAGACACGCTCTTCACCGCGGCAGCCTGCACCGGGTGGCAGCTTACCGCGGCAAGGCAGGCAAACCAACCTGCTTTCCCCAGAGCCCGTGACCAGCTGCGCGACGCGCTAGGGTGCATAGCTCTCCGGCTGCCGCGCCTGGTCGGTGCTTTCGAGACGGCTCTCGAAGCCGTGCTCCAGACTCGCCCCGGGCCCCGCGTTGGCCGGGATCCGCGCGCCTTCCAGCAGCAGCTCCAGGTCCAGGGCTTCCTTGCGCACGCGCTGGTCGAAGTACACCAGCGTCAACCCGATCAGCGCGATCGGAGCCACGGCGGTGTGGCCAACGAAGGTGACCAGCAGCGCGATGATCCGGGCCAGGTAGTGCTCCTTGTTCGGAGCAAGCATCACCAGGAAGGTAGCCGGCGACTGCAGAATGCCCACCACTTCCAGCAGGCTGAGCGCAATCAGGAGCACCACAAAGATGCGTCCCTTGGCCCCCGCAGCAAGCACCTTGCTGCGGCGCATCGCCGGCCGGATGGTCAGCCCTTCCGTCACCGCTGCGGGCACGGCCAGGCTGTTCCGCAGGTACAGAATGAAGCCGGCCGGGAACCCGCCGAAGACAGCAAGAAAGAGCAAAACTCCACCGATCGCTGCAAGGCCCACACTGTTGCCGCGGGCACCAAAGCCCAGGAGCAACAACCCCGGGATGACCGCGACGACCGGGATCCACGCGAAGCTGCCGGCCTGCCACAGCGCAATGCCGATCCAGCGATACCAGCGTGGCATGGTGCTGCCCAGTGCCTCCCTCACGTCGATTGTCTTGCCCAGGTACACGCGGGTCATGGCGAGCGCGGTCGCCGCATGGGTGATCGCCGAGACCAGCACAAACAGCAGGGAAGCGATGTAGGCAGGGACGCTTGCCGTCCCCATGGCGCGGAAATTAGCAAGGGCAGCGACGGGGTTGGCGGGCGCGACGACCATGTGGCTGGCCATCTTCTGCGCCGTGGCCAGCGAGATCCCCTGCACAACCACATTGACCGCCGCGGCGATCATCGAAATGCCTGCAAACAGCCAGAAACGGGAACGGTACAGCGCAAACGTGCGGTCCAGGATCTCGCCCAGCGATAAGGGACGCAGCTCAAACTGGCGGGTTTCCTTCGAGCGCCATGCCGTTCCGGTAGCCTCCACGGGCACCTGGGGCCGCAACCAATCCTGCTCTGCCATGGGGGAACCTCCGACGCTGTCGCGGGACCTGGGAGAACGCGCAATTCATGCCGAAACGCGGGTCGCCAGGTACACCGTGGGGGCATGGTAGCACCCCGTGGGCAGGCTCCTGGAGCCGCCCATTGGTCAGACCCACATGTATCGAAAGTCCCGTGACGAAAGTAACGCTGTCGTTCTGGTCAACGTGCCCGAAGTTGTATCCCTTCCCGGCGCGGGCCGCCGCATAGTTCATGCAGGCACTCTTTCCCCCGGATTCCCCTTCTGCGCTGCACGCCGACGTGGTGCCACCTGAACCAACCCTGCAGGGCAGGGAACTCCAGCGCAAGCCGGATCAAAGGAGAGCTATGACGTCGATGCGCGCTGAAGAACGCCGCCCCTGCTTGACGGCGACGCTTCGTCCGCTCACGTATCTGCTCAGCCTGCTGGCGTTTGCGATCTGCCTGCTGGCACCGCTGCGCGCCTCGGCGCAGGGTCTGTCCCAGGGCGGTCCGGTTGACTTCGGCCCCTCACCGGTCGGCACGGTTTCCGGCAAGATCAGCCTCAACTTCAATGCCACGGTGCGCACGCAGATCTCTGCAGTCAATGTGGTCACGGAAGGTGCCAGTCAGCTCGACTACACCATGGTCACCCAGGACTGTGTGGGCGTGCAGGCACCGCCCTCCAGCTGCCTCATTACGCTGCAGTTCACCCCCACGCAGGTAGGCCTGCGCAAGGGCTGGCTCTCGCTCACGGACACCTCCGGTACGGTGGTCAACAACGTCCCGCTGCGTGGCATTGGCCAGGGTCCGCTGATGTTGCTGACCTCGCCGCTCTCCGCGGCTGCCACAATGAGCGTCTCCGGGGTCACACCCTCGACCTTTCTGCCCACCGGCTCGGTCCTGGATGGGGGCGGCAATCTGTATGTCAACGACATCCTGAATAGCCGTCTGCTGCAGATCGCGCCCAATGGAACGACGACGGTCCTCGGCACCGTTACCGGGACGAACCAATCTTCGGTTGCCATCAACGGCATGGGCACCCTGTTCGTCTCTTCCCCGGGCGACCACGCGGTGTATTTCCTGCTGCCGGGTGGCACGCTGCAAACTGTTGCGACCCCTGGTGTGACCTTGATCAATCCCACGGGCCTCGCCGTGGACGGAACTGGGTACCTGTACATTGCGGACGCGGGTGCCGGATCGATTGTGCGCGTGGCGCCGGACCAGACCTCTGCGACGACCCTGCCTCTGGGTGGCCTTGCCACGCCTCTGGCAAACCCCGGCGGCCTGGCCATTGATCTCGATCACAACCTCTATATCGCGGATACGGGCAATAACCAGATCGTGCAGCTCTCGCTCATCAGCGGCGGGGCCAGTCCAGTGGCGGTCTCCGGCATCGCGCTGGCGAATCCCGTCGCCGTCGCGGTAAGCCCTTCCGGTACGCTGACCGTCGCCGATGCGGGGAACGCGCGGTTCGTCAGCATCTCCTCAGCCGGTGTAGGCACGGCCCTCACTCTGGGGGGCGTGGTCATCAACCAGCCTACCGGCGCAACGATCACTGACACCGGCGACCTCCTGCTTACCGATCTCACGGCCGGCCTCATCACCGTGCATCGCAACGGCGCCAGCTACGCCTACCCGACGCCAACGCCCGTGGGATCGCTGGACGTCGTCGACGGCAACCTCCCCATCACGGTTACTGACGGCGGCGATGAGCCGCTGCAGTTCGCCATTCCAGCGGCCGGGGGGAACCCCAGCCAGAGTGGCGTGGCCTACAGCCTGGGTGCGACCGGAACGACCTGCCCCCTGGTGGGTGCTGGGGCAGCGCCGTCGGCAGCCAACCAGCTGGGCGTGGACGCGACCTGCACCTACCTGCTCTCCTTTTCGCCGCTGAACACCGGGGCGAACCCGTCGTTGGCGACCATTGCCGGGAGTGCTGTCGGTGGAGGGATGCCGACCAGCCTGACGCTGGCTCTGAATGGCATCGGCACCTCGCACATTGACCACTTCATCGTCACCGCAACCCCGTCCCTCACGACCATCGGCACCCCAGTCGGGCTGACCGTCACGGCCATCGACAATACCGGCGCGGTGTATGCGGGCTACCTGGGGCACATCGTCTTCTCCGCCACCGATCCCCTGGCGTCTTTCCTCTTCGGTGGCTCCTACATCTTCACCGCCGCCGACGCAGGCAGGCACACGTTTCCGGCGCCGGGTTCCGGGGTGACGTTCGGCTCGCTGGGCACGTTCTACGTCATCGTCGCGGATGACACGTACACCGGAACCAGTAACGCGGTGCAGGTGATTCAGCAGGCCGTGGCCTCCACGTTCACTGCCACGCCCAACCCCGCGCTGGCCGGCAGCCCAGTCACCCTTTCGGTCAACTTCGCTTCCGGGAACACGGATCTGACCTCGGCCGCACCCACGGGCACCGTGCAGTTCATGGATGGCACGACCTCCCTGGGGCAGGCCGCGCTGGGCAACGGTGCAGCGACCTTTACGGCGACCTTCTCGCTGGCTGGCAAGCACCAGCTCACCGCGATCTACTCCGGTGACGCCCGCTTTCTTGGCGCCACGGCGAACACGGCAATCAACGTCGTCGACTTCACCCTGGCCATTGCTCCCGGCGCACCCTCAACCGGAACGATCGCCACGGGAAGCGGCTCGGCCACGTACTTCATGGTGCTCACGCCGGTGGGGGCCTCCACCCTGCCAGCCGCCGTCACCTTCACCGTAACGGGCCTGCCCGCGGACGCGAACTACACCCTTACACCATCGCAGCTGGCCACGGGACCCTCCGTTACGCCACTGACCCTCACGATCGCGGAAGGCACAACCAGCGCCGGCCTTCGCCGGAACGACCTGAAGGGAACACCCCTGGCCCTCGGCTCGGTCGTCTCGTTTGCGGTGCTCGGGCTGGTCGGTCCCCTGTGCCTGCGGAGGCGGCGTCGCTCCGTGCGACTGCTCAGTCTCGCCCTCGTGTTTGGCGCGTTGACCAGCCTGACAGCACTCACCGGCTGCCTGGCAACGGCTTCCAGCGGCTACTACGATCCCTCCACCGGGAGCACAGGGACAACCGGCACGACCGGCGCCACTGGAGTCACAGGCACGACCGGGGCCACCGGAACTACGGGCTCCACCGGAACCACGGGCTCAACTGGGACTACCGGAGTATCCGGTGTAACAGGCTCCACCGGGACCACGGGAACCACCGGGACTACCGGAACCACGGGTTCTACGGGAAGCTCGGGCGCTACAGGGACCACTGGCGTCTCCGGCTCTACGGGCACGACCGGGGGTACGGGGACCACTGGCTCCACGGGGACCACAGGCTCTACCGGCACCACAGGCTCATCGGGAACTACAGGCGCTACAGGCACCACGGGGACCACCGGCACGACCGGCACCACGGGGTCGACCGGCGCAACCGGTGCCACGGGCACGACCGGAGTGACAGGTACGACCGGGACCACGGGTGCGACCGGGACCACAGGTACGACCGGCACCACGGGGACGACCGGATCCACTGGTACGACCGGCACCACCGGGAACCACACCTACACCATCACTGTGACCGCAACCGCCGGCGGCACACTCCTTCACGCGGTCACCCTGACGCTTACCGCGCCGTAACGAGATGCCGCCCTTGCACGCTCTTGCCCTTAACTCGATCTTCACGCGCCTGGGAGGCCGCACGCGCCCCGCCATGGCACGCGGCCGCGCAAGGATGCTGCTCGCGCTGGCGGTGTTGGCGGTGGCCTCCGGCGGCCGCGCCAGGGCGCAGCAGACTCAGATTCCTGCCGATCTCGGCGTCACCTACCTTCAGGAGCGCACCAAGTTCGTCGGCTCCGGCACAAACCCGTACTTCATGCTGCGCGGCGCCAAGGTGGACTTCGCCTACAGCCTGGGCCGTGGCGCTGGCCTGGTGATCAGCGGCAGTGGGTTGTCCACAGTGAACCTGCGCGGTTCGCTGGACGTGGAGCAGATCTCCTTCATGGCGGGCCCCCGCTACACCTGGAACTTCGGCCACATCACGCCGACGGCGAGCAGCCGCAAGGGCGGGTTCTTTGTTGAAGGCAAGGCGGGGTACGTCATCGCCACCTCCGGGGCTTACCCCATCAACGGCCTTATCTTCGATCATGCCTCCGCATTGACTTACCTGGGCGGAGCCGGGGTCAATGTCCACGTCTATGACCGCTTTGAGCTGCGTGCGATAGAGCTTGAGTATGTGCGGAATCAGCTCCCCAATGGCGGAACAAACGTGCAGAACAGCCTCCGGCTCAGCACAGGGATTAACTTCCACTTCGGCCTGTAAGGTCACGTTCTGCAAAGGGCCTCGGCCTTCCACAGTGCTGGCGGGTGTGCCCGCCTTCCCGCGCGCAAGGGCGTTCAGCGGCGGACTTCTTCCGCGGCTTTGACGATTCCCTTTATCCGCAAACGCGGCCACTCGCATCCTACTGCCTGCGACGGGAGGAAGATCTATCCCTCAGGCACTTGAGCGGGCATTGGCTATGGGTATCGAAGAGCGTTTACGCCTGTTGATCGATACAGGACTGCTTCTCAGCTCCGAACGCAACCTGGACGTGGTCGTACAGGCAGCGCTGGATGCAGGACTCGCTCTTTGCGGGGCTGCGCATGGTGCCTTCGTCTATAGGGATCAGCAGAGCGATGGCGAGCCGTCCCAGAGGTACAGGATTGCTGGCGCGGACTCTCTGCATACTCCAACCTCTCCCATGCCGCGCTTTGCAGCGAGCCTTAACGGAGACGCCATCCATCGCGCAGACGACATCACCGCCGACGCAAGCGACGGCCAAAACATCCCATGGGGAGGCCTGCCGCCGGGCGAATGTCCAGTACGCAGTTATCTTCGGGTCCCCGTGCGCAGCCGTGCGGGCGAGATCCTTGGTGTCCTCCTGTATGGTCACCCGGAGCGTGGTGTCTTCCGTGCGGAAACGGAATCCCTGGTGGCAACGATCGCCTCCCAGGCCGCTGTTGCTATCGAGAGTATTCGCCTCACTGAACGGCTTACCCGGGAAGTGGCCGTGGGCGAGGCAGCCCGTGCCGAGCAGCGCTCGGCGGAGCGCCGGCTACGGCAGGCACTTGATGCCGTGGACCTGGGTACCTGGATCTGGAATGCGGATTCGGGCCTGATCGACTTTGATGAGCGGGCGGCTGAACTGTTTTGCGTCCAGCCGCATGTACCCATCTCCCGCCAGCGGCTTTGGCAGGAAAAGGTCATCGAAGACGATCGCAAGGAGAGCCCGGAGGATCTCCGGACTGTTCTCGAAGCTGGGCAAACCTATGCCGCGGAGTACCGCATCCAGCTTGAGGATGGAAGTTTGCGCTGGATCGCCGCCAGCGGCATCCAAACGATGGACGAAACCTCCGGGCAGGTGATCGGGATGACCGGCACGGTGCAGGACATCTCCGTACGCAAGAACCAGGAAGAGTCGTTGCGTCAGAGCGAGAAACTCGCGGCGACCGGCCGCCTCGCCGCCACCATCGCCCACGAGATCAACAACCCGCTTGAGGCAGTCACGAACCTGATTTACCTGGCCAAGACTGATCCCAGCACCCCGGTCGGCGTAGAACGCATGCTCGAGACCGCCGACAATGAGCTGGCACGCGTCTCGCAGATCGCCCAGCAGACCCTTGGCTTTTATCGCGACACGACCAAGCCGGTCAGCATCGACCTGAATGAGCTGCTGGGGGCCGTAGTCGACCTCTTTGATCGCAAGCTCGCCGTCAAGCGTCTGCAGGTCACGCTCGATCTCGAACCGGGCCTCATGATTACTGGTCTGCAGGGCGAGATACGCCAGGTTGTCTCGAACCTCCTGGTGAACGCCATTGACGCCTCCCCGGGAGGTGGCGCGTCCATCCGCATCCGCGGACAGCATCGGCATCGCAGTGGCAAGGATGGCGTCTCCGTGATGATTGCCGACGGGGGCAGCGGCATTCCAAGCCACGTCCAGGGCCGGCTGTTCACGCCCTTTGTCACAACCAAGGCCTCGCGGGGCACGGGTCTCGGCCTGTGGGTTACGCGGGGCATGGTGGAGAAGCAGGGCGGCACCATCCGCTTCCGTTCCCGCACCGCGACACCCTCTGGAACTGTCTTCCGGGTCTATCTGCCTCAAAGCGGGACACAGGACGCTTCCGGCTCCACAAGCACCCCTGTTCTCCAGTAGACTGACCACGGAAGTAGTCTCGACGCACAATGGAGGGGGCTGTTCTACCTTTCTTAGCGTGCGGATCGTGTTACAACTCTTCCCTTTACTGCCTTCAGCCCAATCATGATGCCTTATCTGTGTTCAAGTGAAAGCGCTCCGCCTCCCGTGTTGCTCGAACAAGTCTCGGGAGATGGCTTGGGGATTCCCATACCGTCACCCCGCATCCTCGTCGTGGACGATGAAAAGCTGATTGCGGACACAATTGTCGAGATCCTGAACCGGAACGGCTTCGTTGCCGAAGCGACCTACTCCGGTCCGCAGGCCATTGAGCTCTCCCGGCGTTACTGCCCGGAGCTGGTTCTGTCCGATGTCATGATGCCTCAGGTCGACGGCGTGGAAGCGGCTATCGCTATTCGCGAGCATTGTCCCGATACCCGCATCGTGCTCTTCAGCGGGCAGGCTGCCACGGTGGAGATCCTGTCGCGCGCACGGCAGCGTGGTCACGAGTTCGAGCTGCTCCCCAAGCCAATCCACCCAACCCAGCTGATCAAGCACCTTCGCAGCTAACCCGCTGGGCAGGGAACACTGACGCCATGGCGCACCGGGCCCGAGTCCACGCCGCCCCCGTCGGCGTCAAACTTGAAATCGAGGACGACCATGCCCAATCAGCTCCCCATTGCCATCTATTACGAGCAGCCCCACTGGTTCAAACCACTCTTTGCCGAGCTGGACCGTCGCGGCACGCCGTACGTCAAGCTATTTGCCCCGGAGCATTTCTACTCGCCCGACGAGCACCCCGAAGAGCATTACTCCTGTGTCTTCAACCGGATGTCGCCGTCCGCGTGGAATCGCGATCACGGCGACCAGATTTTCTACACCCTGGGCTTCCTCGAGCACCTCGAATCGCGTGGCGTCAAGGTTCTGAACGGCATGAAGGCTTTCAGTTCGGAGCTGTCCAAGGCCGGCCAGCTCGTGCTCATGGAAAAGCTTGGTGTTCCCTATCCCAAGGCGCGCGTAATTCACCGTCCGGAGCAGGCGCTCGCTGCCGCCGAAGGCCTGCGCTGGCCGATCGTGGTCAAGCCCAACATCGGCGGCTCCGGTGCCGGGGTCAAGCGATTTGATGGCGAGTCCCAGCTGCGCCACGCGGTCGAGGCAGCGCCCGGCTCCCCTGACGCCCTGCAGTTCGGCCTCGACTCCACTGCGGTGGTACAAGAGTTCATCCCCGCACAGGACGATCACATCGTTCGCGTCGAGGTCCTCAACGGCAAGTATCTCTACGCCATCAAGGTGCACATCACAGGCGAAACGTTTGACCTGTGCCCGGCCGACATCTGCCGCACGACCTCCGGCACAGATCTCAACCGTGGCGCCTGCGCCATCGACGCCCCTAAGTCCGGCATCACGGTCGAAGCGTTCACACCGCCAGCAGAGGCAATCGCGGATGTGGAAGAGATCATGAAGCATTCCGGCATCGACATCGGGGGGGTGGAGTACATCACCGATGCTCGCGACGGGCGTCGCTACTACTACGACACCAACGCCCTTTCCAACTTTGTCGCAGACGGCCCCAATGTCCTCGGCTTCGATCCCTTCACGAAGCTCGTCGATTGGCTTGAAGCGGAAGCCGGCCTGGAGCTTTCAGTTTTCACGGGCCGCTCTCCTGAGGAGCAGCAGGCGTTGGCCGCGGAGCTGAGCGAAGCCTAACCACACGCGGCGTTTAAGTACACCTGAGGAACAACAATGCCGTCCGAGTTCGGACGGCATTGTTGTTTCTGCACCTCGTAAGCCGTTATTTCTTGCTCTTGGGCTTGATCGTGGTCTTGGTTGCCGTCGTTTTGCGTCCTTCTTGTGCCGAGGCACCGGGGCTATCGGGCGTGCTTCCCTGGAAGCGGGAATGCAATCCGTCACCCGGCTGCAGCGGCGAGATACCGCCCTTCGCCATCAACTGCGCCGCGATCTCATAGATCTCTTCCGGGGCATAATCGGGCGAGAAGATCGTGGGGCACTCACCAACCACCGGACCTTCAGCAGCATAGTCAGGCGCGCCTGGAATCACCTCCAGCGGCTCGCCGTCAGCCCAATCGGCTGGCCCGGACCACACACCAGCAACATCGGCATACTCGCCTTCATTGGAGAAGGTGTAGAGCTTGCGATGGCTGCCGATCTCCTGCCACTTGCGTGCCTCGGGGATCTTGGCATCGTCAATGTTCGGCGTCGGGAGCATCTTCGTTACTTCAACGCCCGTGATCTTGCGCAGTGCCAGCGCGTACGCTGCCTGGTGCACACCGCCACGGACCATGAGATAGCCAATCACGTTGCGAGCCGCGGAGTTGGTTGTCATCTGGTAGCAGCGGTGCTTGTGCATCCGCGCGCCGGTCTCCAGGAAGAAGTTATGCAGCAGATCCGCAACCAGATTGCCGGACGAGAAAACATGCTCACCGGACCAGAAATGGCCCATGGAGTCCATCACCTGGTGCCCGCCGCCGCCAACGATCGTGTGGTGCGTGTTGCGCAGATTCTTGGCGTCGCTCAGGGGCGCATCAACCGATTCACCCGGAGGAACAGAGTCCTCAAGCATCAGGTTGATCGCGTGTGAGATCAACTCCACATGGCCAAGCTCCTCAGCGGTGATGGAGGCTACCAGGTCATAGAACGGCTTCAGCTTCTTCTTCTCTTTGAAGCCGAAGGACTGGTGAAGGTAGTTGTTCAGCGTCGACATCTCACCGAACTTGCCTCCCAGGAGTTCCTGGATGGCGGCGGCTCCGTTGGGATCGGGGCTGGACGGCTTTTCAAGTGGGATCAACAGCTTTTCAGAGCGGTAAAACATGGGTCACCTATGCGAGGCAAATCTTGATAAGGCGGGAGAGAGGGCCACGGCAACGAAACGCGGCAGGGACGTCCTTGTTGCTCGCGACGTACTCAGTGGGATGCTGAAAGGCCTATGCTCGTGGGAAGGGTGGCGGCACTTTCTTTGCGTTCACGCCTCACGGGCAGCCGCTCACCGCTCTGTTAGCCTCACGTCCAAAGACCGTACCCGTCCCATTCGCTGTCTTTACAGGAGGTCTCCCATGAGAACGTTCCTTAGACTTTGCACTCTTCTTCTCACACCCGCCACGCTGTTCGCGCAGGCTGTTCCCGTCCCTTCGTCCGGTGCGGCGGCGGCAAGCCAATCAGTAAACATGGTGGTCCTTGGCAGCGGGAACTGCCCCATCGGCGTGAATGCCACGCGTAATCCGGGCGGCGGTCTGGTGCAGACCAAACCTTCCGCTCCTGTCCGCGGCCAGGCCCTGCAGCTCTCCTTCACCCCCATTCAGCACGAAGGCATTGTGCAAGTCGAACTCGACGTGCACGGCATGACCGGTGCCCACGTCATCCCCGCAGGACAGCACTCCGTTGCTGAGGCGACTGAGGCCTTCACCGTCTCCCCGGCTGCCGGCGAGGACCACCACTTCACGTCAGTCATCTACATGCGGAAGCTCACCGGCATTGACTTCGTTGAGATTCATGATGTGGCTTACGGAAACGGCACGCACTGGCACAGCTCCCCCACGTCGACCTGCCGGGTCGCGCCGAACGGCTTCAGGCTGGTCGCCTCGGGGAAGTAGAAACTTCCCCCCCGCGTCTCGGCCGCGCTGGGCGTTCTAGGCCTCGCGGACGGTGTTGGATGCATATGCCATCCTCGTAACTTCCGGCCAACAATACGAGTTCTTCAGGCAGGTCCCTTCATCTAAACCCGGAGGCACCCAGGCGCGACCACGCGCTGCCAGATACAGGAGCAAAAGCATGAGCACGGCACCCAACCTCGGTGGCACCTTCACCTTCCCCGGCACTGACCTCACCGTAAACCGCATGGGCTATGGCGCCATGCAGCTGGCCGGCCCCGGCGTCTACGGTCCGCCCCGCGACAAGGACGAAGCCCTTGCCGTATTGCGCGAAGCCGTTGAGACCGGCGTCAATCACATCGACACCTCGGACTTCTACGGCCCGCACGTCACCAATCAGCTCATCAAGGAAGCGCTGCATCCTTATGCCGACGACCTCGTCCTCGTCACCAAGGTCGGCGCCCGGCGTACCGAGGACAAGGGCTGGCATCCCGCGATCAGCCGCGAAGAGCTGACCTCTGCCATCCATGACAATCTGCGCAATCTTGGCCTCGACCAGCTGCACATCGTCAACATGCGTGTGATGGGTCCGAAGGTAAACATAGAAGAGCTCTTCACGGTGCTCGCCGAACTGCAGGGGCAAGGACTGATCGCCCACCTCGGTGTCAGCGAAGTGACGCCCGAACAGTACGCGGCAGCAAAGAAGATCGCCCCCGTGGTCTGCGTGCAGAACATGTACAACGTGGCCCACCGCAAGGACGAACTCTTCATCGACGAGCTCAAGCAGGCAGGCGTCGCCTATGTACCCTACTTCCCACTTGGCGGTTTCAGCCCTCTGCAGACCTCCGAAATCGATGACATAGCCGCCGGTGCCGATGCTTCATCCTTGCAGGTGGCGCTCGCCTGGCTGCTGGGACGCTCCCCAAACATGCTCCTGATCCCTGGCACGTCCTCGCGTGGCCATCTGCGTCAGAACATTGCCGCGGCGAGCGTGCAGCTCTCCGGTGAGGCGCTCACCGCACTCGACAAGATTGATACCGACAAGGTTTGGACACCCCCGGTCCACCGCCGCGACTAGACTCACAGGCCTTCCGTAGGCGCCTGGTTACGAAACCTGTGACCAGGCGGAAGGTTCCCCCCTATCTCGTTGGGCACGCGACCGCTCTAGCCGCCCATCTCCGGTGATTGTTTTCGCGACCTTGCCGACCGCAAGCAGCTTGTCCCACCTTTGTCTGGAACTCCGTCATTTTCTAATGCCAGATTGCTTCTTCTTGGCCCTATAGTAGCCAGATGCGCACCGCTACCCGACCCCCAGGTCCCGGAGCCGGCGTTGCGCCAGGCAAGAAATGACATCTTCTACTTCGCACGAGATCCTGCCCCCGATCGACGGAGGGGACAGGAAGCTGCTGATCCTTTTCAGCGCAATCGTCATCGCCTATTGTGTTTGGGTCATGACCCTGCCTGTCTTTCCCTCGCAGGATGGGCCTTTGCACATGTACTACGCCCATGTGTTTTCGCGATTCCTGGCAGGCTCTCCGGGCGTCTACGCGAAGTGGTATCGCCATGGCAGCTGGCTGCCACCCTACTCGTTGTACTACTACCTCCTGGCGGGCTTCGGTTCGCTGTTTGGCTATCCGGCAGCTGACAAAATAGCGGTCTGCCTCTGCATGCTGCTGCTCGGGTTCGGTCTGCGCTTTTTAGGACGAGGCCTGGGGCGCGGTGGGGAAGCCGCCGCCTTTCTCGGCCTTCCTATGCTCCTGAACTGGCCACTCATGATGGGGTTCATCAGCTTCTCGCTTTCGCTTGGGCTGTTGCTCTGGGCCGGTGGACTTTGGGTACGCTTCGGGGTCGGGCGCAACCTGCGCCTGCGTGTGCCTTACCTCTTCCTTCTTTACCTCATCCTGCTCGCGCACCCTGTACCGTTGCTCCTCCTGGTGCTTTTCTGCAGTGTCGACCTGGGCTTTCGCCTCGCCGAGCGATTTCTTGGGGGGCAACACAGCCCACGCAACCGGAACACTGCCCTGCGCTATGACGCGCTCTGCCTCGTTGCGGCGATCCCGGCTTTTGTTTACCTCCACCGCTTTACGATTGCCAACGTCCTCCAGCAAAGCTCCCACCCCAGCCTGCACAGGCGGCTTTCTGACGGTCTGTTCAACTACCTCAACGGCGCAGGCTGGCTGCTCTTTCAGCCGGGTGGCGCACTGCTGGCCATCTACAGGAACGGCCTGCGGGTGTTGTTTTTTGCGGGCCTGGCACTCGGGGCGTGGTATGCCTGGGCAGCCTGGCGACGACGGTCCTGGAACATGGCCGCGGGGTGGGCGGTTCTGGGCATAGCGTTCAGTGTCTTTCTGCCAGCGGTTCCGGAAGACCTCAATGGTGCACACCTTTTCGCGTGGCGACTCGCCACCGTGTGCTTTCTTGTCGTGGCTCTTGGAACCGCGGGTGCCCTGGGAGAAAATCCCCGGCTGCGACGGATCTTCATCACGGGTTCAGCCGCCCTGAGCCTCTTCATACTTGCCGTGGTCGGCGTGCGCTTCACCGCACTTGCTCGCGATATCGCTGCCGTGGAGACGCTGCCCGCTCATCCTCCAGGTACGTTGGGCGAACTTGTTGTGCAGCTGAAGTCGAAGAACAACGATCCGTCCCTGCGTTTCCGTCCTTATTTCTGGGCCGGTATGCATTATTTCCGGCAAACGGATGCCATCCTCTTCAACAGCTCCTGGCTGGACGAGTCCATCATCGCCGTCAAGCGTAACGACAGCCACGGTGTGCTGCTGGAGCCCACCTTCTCCGATGCGCCGGCCCAGCTTGAAGCCGGCAGTCGACTCTTTGTGCCGGGGTCCCCCTGGAATCCGCCACAGATCGACTTCTACCTGGTCCAGCGCAATGGTGCGGAGATCCCATCCCAAACCCTCCATCCAATGCCCTGGACGGAGCTCACCGCCCCCTTGCCCACCAACGAGTCTGGAAGTTGCTCCACCCGGCTCTGGTTCTGTCTCCTGCAGCGTCAGCGACCCTGAACGGCACGCAGCTCGCAAGCTCC
>CAXTVC010000025.1:0-15888 GCA_964247615.1 uncultured Acidobacteriaceae bacterium | reverse complement strand
GGTTCTGTCTCCTGCAGCGTCAGCGACCCTGAACGGCACGCAGCTCGCAAGCTCCCGCAGTCGACCCTGTACCCTGTCCCTATGCGCTACGGTTTCTGGCTCCCGGTCTTCGGCGGTTGGCTTCGCAACATCGACGATGAAGGCATGCCCGCCGCCTGGGACTATGTCCGCGACCTGTGCACGGAGGCCGAGGATCTTGGCTACGATCTGACCCTCATCGCCGAGCTCAACCTCAACGACATCAAGGGCCCCGAAGCGCCATCGCTCGATGCCTGGACCACCGCGGCCTCGCTCGCCGCGGTGACCCGCAGGCTGGAGCTCATGGTGGCCGTGCGCCCCACCTTTCATAACCCCGCACTGCTGGCCAAGCAGGCTGCCAACATTGATCGCATCAGCGGTGGTCGCCTCACGCTCAACGTGGTGAGCTCCTGGTGGCGCGATGAAGCGCTGAAGTACGGCATCCCCTTCGATGAGCACGACGACCGCTACGCGCGCACAGGCGAATGGCTTGATGTCCTCGATAGCTGCTGGGGCGGGCAGCACGCCTCGCACGAGGGCCGCTTCTACAAGATCGAGGACAACATCCTGAGCCCTAAACCCTGCCCTGCGCGCACCTACTCCGGCGCACAGGATCCCTCCTCCTCATCCCACGGCGAGGCGGAGCGATCTGCCATCTCAGCCCACGCCACCACGCCTGCAAACAGTTATCCTTCCGGCCGCCCCACGCTCTACGCCGGCGGCGAATCCGAGACCGCTAAGAACCTCATCGCAGCCAAGTGCGACGCCTACCTGATGCACGGTGACGACCCTCGCACCATCGCCGCCAAGGTCGAAGACATGCAGGCCCGTCGCGCCCTGCATCCGCACCTGCCGCCCATGACCTTCGGCGTCACCGGCTACTGCATTGTGCGCGACTCCGAGGCGGAAGCAAACCGCGAGGTGGATCGCATCACCGCCCAGCCCGACCCCACGCACTCGCCGGCCGGATTCGCCAACTTTCAGCAGTGGACCACCGGTTCCAAGCTGGAAAAGAAGCTCAGCCTGCGCGACTACTCCGTCAGCAATCGTGGCCTGCATTCAGGCCTCATCGGCACGCCCGAACAGGTCAGGCAGCGCCTCGCTGACTTCGAGGGCGCCGGCTGCTCGCTGGTGCTGCTGCAGAGCTCGCCGCAGCGCGAAGAGATGGCCCGCTTTGCCAAGCAGGTCATGCTTCCCAAAGTCGTCCCTGTTTAGACCCTTACCGCAACCGGTGCTCGTGGCGAGCTCACCGCAGGGTCGCCCGCAAGACTCCCGTGTCATCGAAAGGGAAGCCGGGAGTGGCAGCTCCCCGTACTGCGGGGCGGCATCAGTCACTCTATGCAGCTTTCTTCCACCGACCGTCTCGTCGTCCTCACCGGGGCTGGTATCTCCGTAGAAAGTGGCCTCGCCACCTTTCGCGGCAACGGCGGCCTGTGGAACGGCTACAGCGTCGAACAGGTAGCTACACCTGAAGCCTGGCTTGCCGATCCAGCCCTCGTTTGGAACTTCTATTCCAATCGTCGCCGGGAGGCGCGCCTGGCAGAGCCCAATGCTGCGCACGGTGCGCTTGCTGCCGTTGAGCAGCAACTGGGCGATCGCTTCTTTCTCGTCACGCAGAATGTCGATGACCTGCACGAGCGCGCCGGCTCACAACGTGTCCAGCACATGCACGGCACCCTCTCCCAATCACGTTGTGTCGCGTGCGATGCGCCGTTCGACGATGCCGGGCTGCACCTGGATCCCGAAAACCTGCCCACCTGCGAAGACTGCGGTGCAGCGGTCCGCCCCCACATTGTGTGGTTCGGCGAAACGCCGCTGGATCTCGACGGGATCTTCGCGCAGCTCACGCAGGCCACGGTGCTGCTTGTTGTCGGTACCTCCGGCGCAGTGTACCCGGCAGCGGCCTTCGTGGAGATCGCCCGCAGACGCGGCATTCGCACGGTTTACGTCGGCCCGGAAAGGCCCCTTAACGCCGAGGCCTTTGATGAAATCCTGCTCGGTACCGCGACCGAGGTCGTGCCACGCCTGCTGACCTCCTAAGAGGATCGCTCGTGCGCATCCAGGGACCTTCTGCAAGCGCCCCAGCTCTAGCGCCGCTGTCGAATCGGCTGCACTCCATCCAGCACCTGGCCGAGTACCTTCGCCATCGCCGCATAGCCCGCGGCGTTCGGATGGATGCCGTCCTCTGAATACTCGCGCCGCAACAGGCCCTGCGCATCGCTCATGACGGGCGTGTACTCCACGAATGGATAGCCGTGACCCTGCGCAAAAGAACGCAGCCACGCATTCAACTGGCGCGTCTCCTCGGGACTGTGCTCCTTGACCGAGTTCACCGCACGGTCCGTGTAGTTGTGCGTCGGAAGAATCGAACAGAACACCGGCACAACCCCGTTAGCCTCCGCGATCGCAGCCATCGATCGCCAGTTGTTCTCGATGCTTTCCGGTGTAGTCATCTGTAATTGCCCGGCGATGTCATTGGTTCCCGAAAGCAGCACCACGGCCGCCGGCCGCAGCGCCACAACATCCCCCTGCATGCGCAACAGCATCTGCGCCGTAACCTGGCCGGCGATGCCCCGGTTGACATACGGCTTGCCCGGAAAGAAACGGGGCAGCTCCCAAAGATCCGTGATGGAGTCACCGAGAAAGACCACACGGCGCGCGTCCCCCGGTCCATGGATTAGCCTCAGATCCAGGTCGTGGTAGAGATAAAGCTCTGCAAAATCCTGGTTCTGCCGCGCCCGCAGGCCTTCGATGTAATGCGCCGCCAGGGGATTCATGTCGTGCTCCACCGGCGGCTGCCTAGGCGGTGACGACTGGTAGGGCTGCATCGCGCCTGTGTTGGCCTGTGACATGCCAGGTGCCGCGAGAAGAAAGGCAGCCAGGCCGATCCCCATCACCGCGCAACCTCTCTGCAAACGACCTCCCATGGGGCACCCTCCGAGATCACGCTCAGACTACAGGTGACATCGCCCCGTCGTGCGGCATACGCTGTTAGTTTATGAGCTCGCTCGATCGCCGCCGCTTCCTCAAGACCTCTGCCGCTGCCGCGGCTTGTACCACGCCGACACTCCGCATGCTGGCGCAGGCTCGCCCGAACGCCGCCCCGCTGACGCTGCACCCGGAGCACAACGGCCCGGAGGTTCCCGCCAGCTTCATCGGTCTCAGCTACGAAGTTGAGCAGCTCGCCGATCCCAGCTTCTTCGCCGCCGCCAACACCGGCCTCATCGCCCGCTTCCGCGAGCTCACCCCTAACGGCGTGCTGCGCCTCGGCGGCAATACCTCGGACGTCGGGTGGTGGAAGGCCTCCGCCGCGGCCACGCAGCCGCCGCTGCCCCCTAATGTCATTGCCTCGGTAGAGCCCGGCACCAGGCCCTTTCAGCAGCTCGCCTACCCCGTCACGCCCGAGGCGATCAAGAATCTCCGCGCCTTTCTCGACGCCACCGGCTGGACGTGCCTGTACGGGATCAACCTCGCCACCAACACGCCCGAGCGCGGCGCCGAAGAGGCTGCATTCGTCTTTGCCACGCTTGGCGCCAAGCTCGAGTACTTCCAGCTCGGCAACGAGCCTGACCTCTTCCAGCACCGCTTCCGCGATCCCAAGACCTGGAACGTCAATCGTTATCTTGACGACTGGCTCGCCATGGCGAACGGCATTCGCACCCGCGTGCCCAAGGCGCGTTTTGGTCTGCCGGATACCGCCGGCGACCCCACCTGGAGCTCGGGCATTGCCGAGCGACTCAGCGCCATGCCGCCCGCCGGTACCGGCGACGCCAAGGGGCAGGGAAGCCGCCCCAACATCGCCGCCGTCACGCACCATTACTACTTCGGTGGCCCGCCACCCAACCCCGCCATCAGCATCCCCAACATCCTCAAGACAGACCCCAAGGTCGCAAAGGTCGCGGCCACCACGCGCGATGCCGCGGAGAAGCTGGGCTGCGTCTATCGCATGTCCGAAGGCAACACCTGCTACCAGGGTGGCAAGCCCAACGTCTCCGATGTGCTCGCGGCCGCGCTCTGGGCTGCGGACTACGCCCTCTCCCTCGCCGCCTTTGGCTACGCCGGTATCAACCTGCACGGCGGCGGCGGCAAGGCCGTCGGCAACTCCCTCGGCAGCCGCATGCCCGGCGAGTCGCTGCTGAAGCCCGGCGAGGCCCCACACCCCCGCCCCTTCTACACCGAGATCGCCGACATGAACGGCACCTACGTCGCCGAGCCCGACTTCCGCGGTCTCCAGTTCGCCGGCCGCTTCGCTGGCGCGACGGTGATCCCCCTCGACTTCGATCCGGGCTCGGTGAATGCCACGGCCTACGCCGCCAAGCTGCCCACCGGCCAACTCATGGTCGCGGTCATCAATAAGGACGCAAAGGAGTCCTTGCCTCTGAACCTCGCCGGCTTCAGCCCCGCGCTCGTCCTCACCGCTCCCTCACTCGACAGCCGCGAAGTCAGCCTCTCCGAGCCGCAGGCCAACACCGAAGCCAACCACGTCCCGCCCGCCACGGCCATGCTCCTGCTTAACGTCCACGGCTAGCAGCGTACAGTCGAAGGCATCTGATTGGGCAGGAACCCGTGGCGTAGCTTCGCGTCCTGAGCGCTCGTCGCGTTGGTCTTTTTGACTCCCGCCAGCTCGCACGCAACACCTCCGGGAGACACCTCTTGCAACTCTGGAACGCCTTTCTCATCGCCTTCACAGCACTGCTGCCGCTGATCAATCCGCTCGGCTCCGCGCTGGTGCTCCTCGGCCTGATTGGCGAAGCGCCACCCTCGGTGTACCGCAATCTCGCGCGCAAGGTCGCCCTCAACAACATCGCTTTCCTTGCCGTTATTGAGCTGCTCGGCTCGGTCATTCTCAGGTTCTTTGGTATCTCGCTGCCCATCGTGCAGGTCGCCGGCGGCCTGGTCATCGTCTCTCTCGGCTGGTCCGTGCTGAATGAGAAAGACGCCGCCGCCAACGCTCGCGACAAGCAGGAGGTTGCCAACCTCGATTCCGAACAGACGCTGCTCTCCCTGCAACAGAAAGCCTTTTATCCCTTCACCTTTCCCGTCACCTCAGGGCCGGGCACGCTGGTCGTGATGCTCACCCTCAGCGCGCGCTTCTCGGGCGGCGACATCAAGCAGGACACCCTTGAGCACATCGGCCTCTTCCTCGCCGTACTTGTGCTTAGCGGGCTGGTCTACGTCTGCTATGCCTACGCTCCACGCGTCGCTGCAGCGATCGCCCCAACAACCGTGCACGGCATCCTGCGCATCATCGCGTTCATCCTCATCTGCATCGGCGTGCAGATTGCCTGGAACGGTATGTCCATTCTGTTGTCCTCCGTACTGCATCACTCTTGAGCCGCCTCTGCTGCAGAAAGAAGGGCTGCGCCGAAGCGCAGCCCTCAGTACTGCAAGCCAAGCTACTTGCTTGATTCACCCAGAGCCGCGCACACCTCGGGCAGCAGGCGCACTGGCGACTTCGGCGCAAGCGTTGCCGCGAGAAACACCACGTTGCGATTGTTCGGCAACGTCAGGCTCTTCACCTCTTTGCCACCGTGCAGCTTCAAGGTATACAGGTACACGTTGAACGCCTGCGGGTCCTGGCTGCCATCGTTGTAATCACGATGGGCCGTCTGGATCGCCAGCGACTCGTTGGTGTACCCACTCAATGAAGACCAGTCGCTGAAACTCTGCTGGATGGTCTCGCTTGTTCCATCCATGTAGGTCACGACGAGCGGCTGATGGGTCTGATCGCCCTGTACCGCCGTGCCCAACAGCTTCAGCTCCGGGTACCTGCCCTCGGGCAGCGGAATGGTCTGGCCCGCGGAGTACACCACGTCCCGCACGTTCGCCGGATACAGGTGGAATGCCGAAGGCCCAACCGCGATCTCTTCGCCTGAAGCCGCCGTGTCCTGCAGTAGCGTGGCAGAGAACGCCGCACCACCGCCGTCCAGCCCGCCGTTCGAATGGAACGTTGTGCCGTCCGTGTACAGGCCCACCTCGTTAGCGAACCGGTCGAAGTTTACGGGTGTGCCCAGCGGCAGATCTGTCGCGGTTGCACTCAGCAAGATCACTGAGCGATTGCTTGGCAGCGTGAAGCTCACGGCCTTCTTCCCGGGCTCCAGCAGGATCGTGTACGCGTAGGCGTTGAACTGCCGGTTATCCTGGCCTCCGCTGGCCGTGTTGCGATACGGCATAGCCACGGCTTCGCCTTCGTCTACGTTGGTCGAGGGCTGATACCAATCGCTGAAGCTCAGGGTCGCGTTGGCGGTCGTACCGTCCGCATACGTCACCGTGATCACCTGGCCGGTCTGGTCGCCGTTGATGCCGACAGCCATCAACTGCAGCGCATTGTGCTTGCCCGCCGGCAGGCTGACCGTCTGCCCGTCTGCATACAGCGCATCCGGCACGTCTGCCTTGCCCAGCGCGAACTGCACGCCGTTCAACACCCGCGACGTGCTCAGCACCGTCTCGGAATAGGCATACCCATCGCCGTCCAGTCCGGCATCGGTGAACTTGGTGCCGTCCGTGCGGATCGCCGTCAGGTTATAGCCCTTGCTCAGGTCAACGGAGTCACCCAGACCACAGGCCCCGATGGCGGCGCTGATGGCCACCTGCAACGACGGCGCACTGCGGGTGGTTCCACCTGAGATGCCGCTGATGGAGACCGGCACACCAGGGGTCGTCGGGGTGGTCACCTCGGAGGTCAGCGTCAACGTGCTTGTCCCTGTTGTGTTTTTTGGCGTGAGCTTGCCCTTCACCAATGGCGGCAGACCATCGAGCGACAACGTCACCTTGCTATCAAAGCCATTGGTCGCATCCACCGTCAATGTGTCGCTCACCGTCGATTGCTGATCCAGGTAGAGCTTCGACGCAGAGGCCGTGAGGCTGAAGTCCGGCAAGGCCAGCTTGATGTACGCGGTATGCATCACGCCGCCACTGGTGCCGGAGACGCTTACAAGATACGTGCCGCCCGGCGTGCCGGCGCTCGTGTTCACCGTCAGTGTCGCCTGCCCGCTGCCCGTCAGCGTTGGTGTGCTCAGCGTCGCGGTCACGCCAGCGGGCGCGCCCACAAGTGTGGCCGCGAGCGCCACGGTGCCACTGAAGCCATTGGTTCCTGTCAGCGTAATGGCGGTAGACGAATCCTGGCCCGGCTTCAGGTTCAACGTCGAGGTTGAAGTCGTCAACGAAAAGTTCGGCTGTGTCGCCAACGACGCCGGTGCCAGCGTGCTCAGCATCGACTGCCCGTTCGGTGTGCCCCAGCCTGTCGTCAGGTCATAGCCGGGTACAGCCGAAAACATATCGGGGCTGCTCGCGTTGAAGTCGTTGCCCGTAGTGATGTCGTGGAAGTCCGTCGTGTACGTCGAGCTCTGCCCGATGCCATACACGATGGGGTTCAGGAATCCAATCGGAAAGCCGTTCGACTGCTGGTTGGCCAGCGCCAGGAAGCCCGCCCACCGCGGTGCTGCAAGGCTGGTTCCGCCAATGCCCTCGTAGCATCCGCCGTTGGCGCAAAAGATGTTGTCCGTGTTGGCTTCCATCGCCACGTCGGGGATATTGCGATATAGCGGCGATCCCTGGTTGGCGGCATTGATGACCGGCTTCTGATAAGCCGGAATCGGCGACTGCGTGCTCCATCCACCGCCGCTGCCCACCCATGCGCTCTCACTCTGCCACGGGCCGCCCGGCGTCGCGGTCACCAGGTCCGTTCCACCCACATCCACAATGTTCGGGCTGTTGCCTGGATAGCCCACGTCACCCACACTCGCGCCGGAATCACCCGATGCCACGAAGACGTTCTGCCCCTGCGCGGCCAGCTCCATGAAGACCTGCTCATAGCCCGGCTGCGTCGACGGTGTGCCACCAAAGCCGAAGCTCAGGCTCAGCTGCTTGGCTACGTTGTCGCTCGCCGCCTGGCTGAATGCCGTCAGCGCATCGCTGCCCGAGCCGTACGCCGTATAGATCAGCAGCCCCGACATCTTTGGTGCCATGGAGATCGCCTGCTCCACGTCGATGACCTCTTCGCCGTCATCGCACCCCGCCCCGCACACGCCATCCACGTCCAGATACACGTTGTAGATCGGCACATTCAGCGGCTGGCCCACAAGGTTAAAGTACGAGTACACATCGCTCAGGTTGTACGGCCCAAGCTCCACCAGGCCAACGCTCTGTCCTTCGCCGGCAGCCGCCACACCCGGGGCATACGCTGCACGCATATCGCTGCCCAGGAATTGCCCATCCGGTCCCGATCCCGTCGTGAAAGCCTGCACGGCTGCGTAGCTGCGCGCACCCACGCCTCCGCCGCTGGCTCCGCTGATCGCCTTCACCTTGCTTGTATCCAGCCTTGGCTGCGGCAGATCGCGCGTGCTCAAACCCACCACGCTCAGCAACGGTACGGCTCCTGCTACGGTCGGTTCAACGTCCGGCGCATAATAGCTGCGGCCATCCGTGGACGTCTTTGACGTCTGCATCTTTACTGCGAACGCACTGTTCACCTGACGGGCGCTGCCGCTTACATTCACCAGCATGCGATTGGCAAAGGTGCGTGTCACCGTGAAGCCCTGTGCCCTGGCATAGCTTTGCACCTGCTCGTAGTCGGCCTCGGTCGGCCCAAAGCGCTCGACGAACTCCGCCCGTGAAAGAAACTTCCCATACTGCGGGCTGCTGGGGTCTGCCTGTTGTTGCAGCAGCGTCTTCAACTCCGTGACGTTCCGCAGCGGAACTGTAAGGCCAAAGCGTAAGACCTTTTCTGCCGCCAACGGAGCTACACGGGCATCCCCCGCGGGCGCGGCCATGCTGCTGGACAAGACCCGTCGTCCCGGGGTCTGCGCAGATGCGTTCAGGGTAAGCGTGGCCGGCAGCACAAGACTTGCCAGCAGGGCACGGCGTTTCAATCGATGGGAACGCAAGGGCGGATCTCCTTCACACACACGGTTGGGCGCAAAACGATCCCGGCACGCGGGATCGCAGGCATGTTGAGTGGTTGCAACAAGCAGCAGCGCAGCGGAGCAGAACAACAGTAAATATGGGAACCCTGGCTCTTGTGGAAACGTTTCCAGAATAGTAGCGCAGCTCAGCTCAAACCGTCAGCCTTTCTTGCCTTTTCTCTTGAGACCACCCTAAACGACCGGCTCCACCCTTGGGCCCAACACACGGCTTCGGTATCCTGCGCGTCGGCAATCAGGTCGCGATTGCCTACACCTTCCTGGAAATCAGCGAACTTCCTGCATCACACACGCATGCCCTTCCTTGACACCCTGCTTGGCCGTCCGCTGGCCTCGGAAGAAGATGCCAGCCAGCGTGTCAGTGTCGCCGAAGGTGTGCCGGCCTTTGGTCTCGACGCCCTGGGCTCTGCCGCGTATGGCCCTGAAGCCGCGCTCACGATCATGATCCCCGCCGCGGCTGCCGGCATCGCCTATGTCCTGCCGATCAGCCTCACCATCATCGCTCTGTTAGCCATCGTCTTCTTCAGCTATCGCCAGACTATTGCGGCCTATCCCAATGGTGGCGGCTCCTACACCGTGGCCAGTGAGAACCTCGGCCGCGGCCTTGGCCTGCTCGCTGCCGCAGCCCTCATGCTGGACTACCTCCTCGATGTGGGGGTCGGGATCTCCACAGGCGTCGGCGCACTTGTCTCTGCGGTCCCCAGGTTCGGCCCGCACACGCTGTCCATCTGCCTCGTCATTCTTGTTCTGCTCACGCTCGTGAACCTCCGCGGCGTACGTGAGAGCGGCGTGCTCTTCATGCTGCCCACGTATCTCTTCTGCGTCTGCCTGCTGGGCGTGCTCGGCTGGGGCCTCTTGAAGGCAGCCACCAGCGGCGGTCATCCCACGCCGGTCGTGGCACCACCGCATCCGTCCGGACACGCTGTCGCGGCCGTCGGTGCCTGGCTTCTCATCCGCGCGTTCGCCTCCGGCTGCACCGCCCTTACCGGTGTGGAAGCTGTTTCCAACGGTGTCCTCGCCTTCAAAGATCCCAACACGCAGACCGCTCGCCGCACCCTCACCGTCATCGTCGTTCTGCTCGCAATCTTTCTCTACGGCATCGCCCATCTCACGCAGATCTACGGCATCAGCGCCACCGAGCCCGGCTCTCCGCAATACCAGAGCCTGCTCAGCATGATCACCGCCGCCGTCGCCGGCAAAGGTGTTGTCTATTACGTCACCATCGTCAGCATTCTCATCCTGCTCTCACTCTCTGCGAACACCGCCTTCACCGACTTCCCACGCCTCTGCCGCGCCATTGCCGAAGACGGCTATCTCCCCAAGTTCTTCGCTATCCGTGGCCGCCGCCTCGTCTACACCGAAGGCATCATCGTCCTCGCGATCCTGTCCTCGCTCATCCTGATCGCTTTTGGCGGCGTTACCGATCGCCTCATCCCGCTCTTTGCCATCGGGGCCTTTATGGCCTTCACACTCTCACAGGCAGGCATGGTCGGCCACTGGCGCAAGAACCCCGGTCGCGGCTCAAAGTTCTCGATGGCCCTCAACGGCCTCGGCGCATTGTGCACTGGCATCACCGTCGTGGTGGTGCTTGTCGCGAAATTCGCTGAAGGTGCGTGGATCACCGTGCTCCTGATCCCGCTCCTGATCCTGCTCATGGTCGGCGTGCACCGCCACTACGACTTCGTGAACGCGCAGTCGCACATTGACAATCTCGAGCTCGCCAAAGAGACAGCACCCTTCGCCATTCTGCCCATCTCCCACTGGAACCGCGCCTCGCAAACCGCCCTGCAGTTCGCCTGCTCCCTCACACCGGACGTCGAGGTCCTGCACATCGAAGGCATTGATCAACCCGATCAATGCTCCACAGACGGCTGGAATCAGCAACTCGCCACGGCCGCAAAAACCGCAGGCATCCGCGAACCGATCATCGTCGCGCTGGCTTCGCCCTTCCGCTTCATCACCAGCCCCATCCTCAAATATGTTCTCGAAAAAGAGACATCTCTCCCGGATCGCCGCATCGCGGTGATCGTTCCCGAGCTCGTCACCGCGCGCTGGTACCAATACCTTCTCCACAATCACCGCTCCACGGTGTTGCGTACCCTACTGCTGCTCAAAGGCAACCGCCGCATCGTCGTGATCAATGTCCCGTGGTATTTGCCGGACTAAGCTGTGCGGTGCTGCCAGCAGAACCTTCTTGAGGGCGCTCGTCCCCTCTACGTCACACCTCTGTTGACCACGTAAAGCGGAAGCCTCCATCCGCAAAAGCAGCTCAAACAAACGCTGGCTGCTGCACAAGCTTGCGCGCCCTCGCCCGGCAGCTACCGCGATGGCGGCATCCATACGAAACTGAGGCTTCCACGATGCGCCCACGCAAAAACATCTCCGCCGGTCTGCTCGTCGGCAGTGCCAGTGGTCTCGTCGCCTCCTGGCTCATGCTCCGCTTCATCCAGGGTCCTGGCTTCAAGATTCAGGAGTCTCTCAAGACTCAGGACGACCGCAACGCCGATGCCGCGGAACAACAGCATGCCCAGCAGCCGCAGGAAACCGTCACCATGCAGGCTGCCGACGTCTTCGCCAGCCACGCCCCCGGCGGACGGCACCTGAGCCGCACTGAAAAGGAGCAGGGAGGCACTGTCGTCCACTACGTCTTCGGCGCGCTGATGGGCGCGGCCTACGGGGTCACTTGCGAATACACGGCGCTGCCGGGTACAGGGCTGGGAACCGTCTTCGGCACCATGCTCTGGCTCGGCACCGACCTCGTCTCCGTCCCAGCCGTGGGCTTCGCTAAGTGGCCCACCGAAGAACCGGCCTCAGCCCACCTGAGCCACTGGCTCGCCCACCTCGTCTACGGCACCAGCATGGAAACCACCCGCCGCCTTCTTCGCCGCTAGTTGAGATCTAGGAGCCGGCAACCGCTCATGGCACGACTGTCAAAGCGATCGCCGTTGACTGCGTGGGCTGTGTTCCCGCCCCTATCCCTGTGATCGACACGCTGTAGGTCACGGGAGGATTCTCTCCGCCCACGGGCCGGGGATGGGTCCCGCAGCCGGTAAGCCCCACTCCAAGACAGCTCAAGGCAAAGATGGAGGCCAGTATCCTCACAGATTTGCGCCGCTTGATCGGGTATGCGAGCAGCAACATCGTTGCGAACCCAACGAACGTCTTCGATGTGCTGCGTACCTGCAGCGGCTGCGAGCGGGCAGCAGCTGTTTCGGAAAACGACAGTGTTGCGGTCGCCTTGCCACCCGCGACGACGGTAAGTGTTGCCTGATCCAGGCTCCCTGTGACGCTGGGGGGTAAGCTGCTGTACTTCAGCGCCACAGGTCCAAAGAAGCCGTCTACGCTGCTCACCGTAATCAGCACGCTTGCCGCTTTACCGGCACTTACGCTTACCGCTGCTGGTGATGCAGTTAGATTGAAGCTGCCCGGTACAGGAGCGACTACCTGCTGGAGATTGGCGGATCCCGCCAGATGCGCGGTATCTCCCGGATACGTAGCCGTGACCGAGTGAGTACCAACCACCGAAGACGTGTACGGCAACGTGAAGCTGAAGGCCGACATTCCGTCACTGCTGCCGCTACCCACCGTGGTTCCGTCCACCTGGACAGTCACTTGCCCCTTAGGGGAAGGTGACCCTGCCGGCACACCATTGCCATTGCGTACTTGTACGGAAAATGTGGTGCCTTGGGTCACGATCACCGGATTAACCGAGGATGTCAGGGAGACGATGACAGGAATAGCAGCTACCACCTGCTGCAGGCTCGCAGACCCTGCCAGATGTGCGGCATCCCCCGGATAAGTAACCGCTACGACGTGTGTTCCGACTATGGACGTCGTATAAGGCACGGTAAAGCTGAAGGCCGATGTCCCGTCGCTGCTCCCGCTGCCTATTGTGGTGCCATCTACCTGCACCGTTACTTGTCCGCTCGGCCGGGGGGACCCCGCCGGCGCATCGCTCCCGTTTCCCACCTGCACCGAAAAGGTTGTGCTCTGGTTCGCGAGAACCGGGTTCCCCGAGGAGGTAACCGTGACGGCCACAGGGAGCGGCGCAACGCTCACAGCAATCGCCATCGATACGGGAGCATAGCTCCCCTGTTGGTCTTTGAGGATGGAAGTAACCGCAGTGAGTTGGTGATTCCCGATGCTGAGATTTGGGGGGGCCGCAATCGAGGCTGACCCGTTCGCCAGCGCAGCCGATCCAATTGTCTTTCCATCCGCAGCAAAGGTGACTTGGCCGCCAAGTGGCCCACTCTGGCCGTCTGCCGTGACCTGCGCTGTCAAGGTCAGCGCACCTCCCAGAAGAACGGGGTTCGGGCTGGCCGTCAGCGTTCCTGCCGGCTGCAATCCCTGGGTGCTCAATAGCACCGTGAACGCGTTGCCAAATGTGTTCGCCTTGATGAGATCTGCGCGGCCATCGCCATTCAGGTCGGCAAAGGCAAGCGCCGCTTGCCCTGATCCATCCACGTAGTCCACAGGGGCGCCCAGCGTCCGGTCGGCCCGTCCCTGACTCACCTCTACGGTCAGCGGGATGGCTTGGGATGAGTTATTTTCCGCGATGACATCCGCGCGGCCGTCCCCATCCACATCCGCAGCATAGACGGCCCTATAGTCCTGGTTGGAGATCGGTCCCGCGACACCCGTTGTGAAGCTGTTCGCATCCAGTACGCCCCTGGCGCCTGCCCCATAGAACGTAAACAGCTGAGCCTTGCCATAGTCGTTCTGCCCAGGTCCGGTATAGGTTGACAGCACCGTGACGTCCGGGATGCCATCCCCATCAAAGTCTCCGATGGCCACACTGCCCGCCTGGCGGTACAGGACGGCGGAAGGCATCGGCAATGGATAAAACACGGGCGCCCCAAAGCTCCCGTCGCCTCGTCCCGCTGCGACCGCAAGGTTGTTCGTCGTTCCGTACACGAGATCCGGCAAGCCATCACCGTTTGCGTCACTCAGAGCTAACGTGAGCGAGGGATAGTCCGAGTCAGGTACCGTCAGCGTCCCCGCCGCCACGCTCTGAAAGCTGCCATCCCTCTGCCCAAGCAGCACCGTCAGCGTAAATCCCGACCTCAACACCAAGTCGGCGCGCCCATCGCCGTTCAAGTCCAGCACCGCAGACAGCTGGCTTTCCACCATAGGCTGCACCGTAACCGGTGGATCGAAGCTTCCATCGCCATGCCCGAGCAACACGGACAGCTGCGCTGTGCCATCCGGTGCGGCCCCGATCGCAACCAGATCCTGGTGCCCGTCGCCGTTCACGTCGCCATGCATCACGTTTGTCCAGCCCTCCGTGACGGTTCCCCTCATCGGCGGCGACACAGGCGGCAGCGGCTTTGCTTCAGCGAAGCTGCCATCGGCCTTGCCTAGGCTCAGGTACATCTGTTGATCGCCTGCGGTCACCGCGTCCGGTAGCCCATCTTCATCGAAATCCGCAAGCGCAAGGTCCGTGACACGGCCTCCGGATAAGTACGCCTGGCCGGAAACAAAGCTGCCATCGCTGCGTCCGTAGCTGATGGACAACCCGGTCGCTGCGAGAGCGACGTAATCCGGCAGCCCGTCTCCATTCACATCGAGCAGAATCTCTCCGTTAAGGACCCCGTACGTGGTGGCCTGTTCCTCTGGAAAGCTACGGGGTGTCCCGAACTGGAGGTTGCCTTTGCCCGGAAACACCGTCATGCCGTTGCCCCCAAGGGCAACCAGATCCGGATGGCCATCGCCGTTCAGGTCCACGCATGCCAGCGGATAGTTGTAAACGCCACGTCCCAGATCGTCGAATAAAGCTCCATTGTTGTAATCGATCACCTGCGTGGGTTCATTGTCGAAAGTTCCATCGCTGTGGCCGCGGAAGATGCGTATGACACCGGAGCCGCCACCGATCAGGTCCAGGTGCCCATCTCCATCAATGTCGCCCAGCACACTCTCGTAATTCGAATACCAGATCCCCCCGTCGTCGAAGGTGCCGTCGCCCCGTCCGAGCAAGACCTCGGTCTGCCTGGTGGCAAAAACGCCCTGAGCGACCATGTCCACCTTGCCATCGCCATTCAGATCGGCAAGTCGGATGTGTGTTCCATAGGCGTAGATCGCCGCCGCCGCCGCGAAGTGGCCGGAACCGTCACCCAGCATGGGGACAATGAGATCGCCAATCTCGCAGGTCACCACTACGTCCGGGTGCCCGTCGTTGTTCAGGTCACCTACAGCCGACACATTGCTTGCGGTGCAGAGCTGACTCATCAGCGGCGGGACCGGAACAAGGATGGCTGGCGCAAAGGTGCCATCCCCATTGCCGAGAAGTACCGCAATGGCGGCGCGAATCTCATCGCCCGAGCAAATCAGATCAATCTTCCCATCGCCATTCACATCCCCGCTCTGGCAGATCGGAATGTACCCACTGGGCAGCAAAATGTCAGGGCCTGGCTGATACCCTCCCTTGCCATCTGTCAGCAGCGAATGAAGGGGAACACTGTCGCCAAACCCGTAGGTGCCGCTGTAAAGCAGGTCAGGGAGCCCATCGCCATTCAGGTCGGCGGCGGTAACTCCCTCAGGCACCACGTCCGTCTTGAGCAGGCGCGGGTTCTGAAACAACTGTCCCTGAGCAGGGCAAGCACAAAGGAACAAGGAGAACAGAAGCAGGGAAACAACAACGGAAGCGAAGGTTCGCACGTGCAACTCTGGAACAGGGGTTTGGGCAGCCAGCAAAGCATACATGGGTTCATGCCCTCCGCCATTCACCCCTTAGTCACTCTCCCCTGATTCGATCGCAGCTTTCCATGCCGTGCGCCGTACGCCACGGGGAACACAGCGGAGTGCGCCGACGGAGCGTGGCAAGGCCCTTGGCCATCGCGCTTCAGTGCGCCGTCGTGCCTGCTCCCCCATCGGTCCACCGGCACCCCAACGAAAGCATCACTCCGCAGCCGCACGCTCACCCTCTACACTGCTACCTATGTGCGGAATCGTC
>CAXTVC010000024.1:36492-39795 GCA_964247615.1 uncultured Acidobacteriaceae bacterium | reverse complement strand
AACTATCTGCGATCGGACATGCTGCCGGTGATTACCTGGGCAGATAGCCGCCTCGTGCATCACCTGAATCCCTACGCTACGATCCATGTTGGAAGTAGGCTTTACGACTTCCCCTATCTCCCCGGGGTTCTCGTGGCATTCCTTCCCACATCCGCAGTGGGTGTGGATCCTCGACTTGCCACACTGGTCTACCTGCTTGCGGCGATGCTATTGATCTTTCATGCCGCACGTGCTGAGTTCCGGCTCCAGGTGGCCTGTGTTCTAGGGGTCTTCCTGTTGTGCCCCTTCTTGCAGTATCGGCACGATCTTTACCTGCAACCCCACTGGTTCACCGTCACTCTGGCGGTCTACCTCATGGCGCGAGGACGTTTCTTCTGGGCCGCGCTGGCGTGGGGATTGAGTTGCGCGATCTACCAGCTTAGTTGGGTGATCGTTCCGTTCTTTCTCCTGAATGCCATTCGTCGCGGCGGCTTCAAGGAGGCAGGCAGAATGCTCGCCGCGATGGTTACGGGTTCCCTTCTCATCGCTGGCCCCTTTCTGCCCTTTGCTGTGCGGCAGGTTGCGAGCAATACCGTGGGGCAGTGGAGCAAGTTGCCACATGCCTTGGCGGATCCGATCAACGTCTCGTTCTGGCTTACTTATCTCGTGCGTCCGGATCAATTGAAGTGGTTTCAGGCAACTGTCCTCATCACCCTGTTCGCCTTCTGCCTGGTCCGGGGCCGCTGCTCTACGCTGGTGGACACGCTGCGCTACATGGCTGTCGCCCTAGCTCTTTTCATCCCGCTAAACGTCCTGGTAGATGGATATTTCTATCTCACCCTACTCCTGCTGCTGCTTCTATATGTATGCGCTGCCAACGGCTGGTGGCGTTTGCCCGCAGAGTGCAGAACGCTTTCGACCTAGATCAGTTGTTGGGGGAGGTGTGCCGCCTTCCGGAATCAGTTCTCGGAATCGTTATCCTTGTCGTCCCGACCCTCCCCGTCTAACGGAGGATTATCGGCCTTCTTCCCCGCGTCAGTGTTTCGGATCTTGATGTCACCCTCATCTGTTTGCAGATGTACGGACGGGCCGCCCGCCCGAACCTGTCCTGAGATGGTCACGCGGTCCTCCTTATGAACGGGCTTGAGTCCGAAGGGGTTTTCGATCTGCCCATGGGCTGTTTCGGCTGTGAGACGGAATGGGGCTTGGCTTGGGACACGAACTTCGATCGTACCGTCCGTCGTCGTGACGTTTACAGGTTCCAGCAAGTCCACTAAGGAGAGCTTTACGGAGCCATTTCGATTCGTAATCGTGGCACTACGGCGTACCTCGGTCATCTCGATGTCGCGATCTGTAGTAGTCAACGTAACGGGTCCAGCGAGATCGCGGGCCTTGAACTCGCTGCGGCCTTCGATGTTGATCTCCCCAGGAACTCCCGCGCAGGCGAATTCTGTGAAGCTGCTTTGAAAATGTACAGGCCCATGAAGATGCTCAAGGTGAGTTGTCCCGAAGAAATCTCCTCGCAGCGACACTGGCCCAGTGACGTCTGAGAAGGAGATATCCCCGCTGCGCCCTTCAAGTGTCAGGTTCCCACTGAGGCTATGGCCCGAGACGTCCGCGTCGTCATCGTGGACATTCAGGTGCACATCGCCTGTCAGGGCAGTCAGAACTACATTGCCCGCATGCTCGGCGACAGTCACGTTACCCCGGAGTTCATTTACCTCCAGTTCCCCCTGGTCCGGGCCGATGAACAGGCCTGCTTCATGCGGTATCTCCACTGTGAGGTCGGTCTGGTCACGACCTTCACCCTCCGCCCTCAGAAGCAGCCCCGTCCCGCTTACCGTCAGGGTAGGTTTGTCGCGGGTCTGCCGGCGCCGCAGATCATCCGCCTGCATGGCGGAGAGCCGTTGGTGTGCGGAGACGTGTACCTGCCCGTCCTGACTAGACCCGGTGACGGTGATCTTTCCATGAAAGTTCTGGATCGTAAGAAGGGCACCCCGGGTCAGGGGAGCACTAAGCTCCTGGGTGGTTTCGCTGTGCTGTGCGAAGAATTGCTCCAGACCGAAGGATTCCGGCAAGTCCCAGCGGCTTCGAACCCAATCCGAACTGTGCGAAAGGGCAGAGGCGGCAGGCCCTAGGAGTGTGAGCAAAAGAAGGATGAGGATACCGCTGACCCCGACGTGGTGCCGAGGCGTCGCCACGCCGTTCCTGCCACGGACCTGGGTGTCGAACATCCACTCTCCGAGCAGAACGAGGCCGGCGCCCACCAGAAGCAGGGGCCACCACCTCGCCAAAGCGGCCAAGGTGGAGCTCCATTGGAGATGGCCAAGTTGCAGCAAGAGCAAAACCAGCCCCGTGCCCACCAGCAACACGGGCCCGAGAATGGAGGTCCGACGTGTCGCACGTACCTGTGCGCGGAGCAGGTCGCGTTGCCGCCGGGCGGCCAGAGCTGCGGCACGGCGCCCCTCGCGTGCTGACTGTGGCACCCACCGGGCGTTTTGCGGCGGATAGGTTGCCTGGGGGCGAGGCGGTGGCGGCGGTGGCGGAGGGGAACTACTCATAGAGGCGCTCCATGACTGGCCATCTTTTACGAAGAAGGGTTAGAGCCCTAGTGAGCCCGTGCCTGAGGTGCTTCGAACAGGAGGTGGAGCCGCTTCGGCAATCTGAGAGGGCGGATCGAATGCCTCCTGGGATGTGGCACGCTGCATTAGCAGCATCCCGCCCCATACGACCAGAATTGCCGGCCAGCTCCGACGCATCGTCAGAATGTCTCCGGCATCCAGCGCCAGCAGAAAGGCAACCGAGAGCAAAACCAGAGGTGATTTCATCGCCCCCGCCAAGTTTGGCGCAGCACCCAGCGTGGACGTTGTGAAGCGAAGCTGCTGCCAGCGTCGCAGGCCTGTCCATACCGCAAGGGCCGCTACAAAGAGCGGGACCATCCAACGAGGGCTGAGCCGAAATTCAGGGAGCAGATTCCCCAAGAGGAAGATAACCCCCAGTCCAATAAGCCAGAGCGCGCCGACTGGGAAGCGGCTATTGCCCAAGGGCGAGACCGGTAGGCCGGCTGCACTGTTCGGCGACGTCCCCACATAGGTTGGTGCGTAAGGCACGTTTGTCATGAAGTGCGGCATGCCTGGGTTCCCAGGGGGCGTTGAGTTTACGGGAGGAGGCACATAGGGCGCAGCGTAAGGGGCCGCGTAGGGATTGTCACCTGCCGCACGCACCGGATCAGGCGAGGGCTCTTTATAAGCAGCCGGCGGTGCCTGGGCATAGGCCGCTGTCGGCGGAACATAGCCGGCCCATGCTGCGGGAGGACGCCCCACT
>CAXTVC010000024.1:0-36392 GCA_964247615.1 uncultured Acidobacteriaceae bacterium | reverse complement strand
ATAGGCCGCTGTCGGCGGAACATAGCCGGCCCATGCTGCGGGAGGACGCCCCACTGCGGGATTTCCGTAGCTCGTACTGCTCCTAGGTGGAGGTGAAGGCAAGGGGCCCCGAGTGAAGCCAAGCCGTTCCCCTACATCGTTCCAGCCAAAAGGGTTCGGCAACATCGCTCCATCGCGCCGCGCCCTGGCCGTATGGTAGGCGTCGAAAACCTGGTAAAAAACCCATCCCCAAACCAGCCAGTAGAAGACCCAGTTAAGGTTGTCGGCCAGCGAGACCAGGATGACGAACACGATGAGGTGCATCGCACCTTTCGCGTATTGTCCGTTGTACATCGCACCGACGCCTGGAATGAAGCCCAGCAGCCCTGCCAGCACGGGATTGGCCTCCCCGGAGATCCCGGGGATCGCACCCGGCCGGCCTGCGCCCGGGTACCCGGGCTGGGGTACGGCCTGCCAGCCTGGAGCGCTTTGACGCTGTGTTGAGCACGTCATGCAAAAAACGCCGTCCGCCGTGCGATGCAGGCTGCCCGCCATCAACCCGCGACCACATTCCTGGCAATACGCAACTGGAGAGGCGTTCGAACCAGCGCCCGCGCTGGCCTCTGTTCTGCTTCCGGAACTTTCCCTGTCGTCGATCATCGCCCCCTCCTGTTCTGGCGCGAACTGCGCCGCGTTCCTTGATACATCTACGTCGGGATGTCTTACCGGGACTCGGCCGGGCCGTCCATCTGTGCCCGCATCTCATTCACCCTGGATTGCACGCGGTACACCATCCGCAGCCCCTGGATCGACCGAACCAGGGAAGCTCCGGTATTGGCGACCGAGCGTTGCAGGCCGCCTTTGCGGAACGTCTGCGCATCCAGCTGCGTCACCGAGATCCCGAGCAGGTTTACCGTCAGGCAGATCGACAGAAAGGCCATCGCCCCGGTCATCGCCAACCGTGGCTGCAGCAGGCTGGACCAGGTACCTTCGTCGCCACGAATCCAACTCCAGATCGGGGAACCCGAGGGGCCGACCAGCCCATTCAGCGAGGCATTCTGGGGAAGGTCCACGGCGACATAGACCGGCGACAGCTCGGGCAACATCACCCCGGCCTCGGCCATGCCCGTGGTCTGCGCCAGGATGTTCGCCAGCATGTTCGCGGGAGGTTCCGGCACCTGGTCTTTCAGAACCGTCAGCCAGGCCAGACCACGCTGCGCCTGGGACAGCTCCTCCGTGCACGCAGGACAACCGGAGAGATGCTGGTCGAAACCGCGTTGCTCGGCATCGCTGAGCAAACCTTCGGCTGCGTCCGGCAACAGGGTTGTCCAGGGTGCGCAGGCGGCGCCCACGCGGTCGGTGGGTCGCACGGTTCCATGCTTCATATGATTCAGATTTCGATGATCTTTGGATGACCTGAATGACATGGCTAGACCACCTGTCCTTCCAACCCTTTAAGTAGACGCGCCAACTCGGCACGGCCGCGACTGATGCGGCTCTTCACCGTCCCTTGAGGGATGCAAAGTGTCTCCGCAATGTCGCGATAATCCATATCTTCGAGGTCGCGCAAAATGACGGCCTCACGCAGCTCCGGCGAGACCTGCGCCAGCGCGTTTTGAATCTTTGCCCGGAGTTCGATGCCTGCGACGTGCCGCTCCTGGCCACCGCCGCGGGTATCGGCCAGACGCTCGGCCCGGGTGGGTCCGTCGTCCTCGCCATTGGCGCTCTCATCCAGTGACTCGCTTGCGCGGTCCATGCGGGACCGGCGGTAGTTGTCCACCAGCAGGTTGCGCGTCAGCGCGGTAAGCCATACGCCAAAGCTTGCCTTGGTGGGATCGAAGCTGCGCAGGTTGCGGTACACCTTCAGAAAGACTTCCTGCGTGAGGTCTTCGGCTTCGCTCGCGGAGCCCGTGAAACGATAACAAAGGGCATACACACGCCTCTGCTGACTCCGAACCAGCGCCTCCCAGGCAAAGGTATCGCCCAGCAGGCAGCTGTACGCCAGCTCCGCCATGCGCTGGTGATCGGCGGCTACGGCAGCGGATACCGCGGCCCGCGGCTCGATGTTCCCCGGCATACCCTGGCTTTGCCGGGGTTCAGGATGCGGCACAGGCGCCTGGGTCGATCCCCGGCCCGCCGCCCGCTCCTGCGCGGTCTTGTGGGACCCGCCGGACTGGGGGGAATCCACTGGATCAGCCAGCACGGCTCTCACTCCCGCGGGGGAGCGCCCGTGCCGGCCCTCGCCGAACTGCTGTCCGGACATGCCCGTCAGTCCGATCATCGCTGGATGTACCACCATCGAAGCCATGCGATCTCATACGCAATGCGGGCATAGTTGGTTCCCATCGGCTATTCGCCCGGGCCACCGTAGAGGCCTGACCCTTGACCTCCTCTACAAGAGCCCTTACTGCTGAATCACCCCGCAGGCAATCCGGTTGCCGGAGTTCCCGCTGGGGTCAGTCTTCATATCGTCCGCATGCTCATGAACCATCAGCGATGTCCCACCATCGGACAGCAACGAGTTCGGCGCGCCCGGTTGCAGCGTCACCGCACTCAGGGTCCAGGTCGCCGATCCGCGATGGTCTTCACCCACACTTACATTGCTCGGCGTATCACCCGCATGGTGCCCGCCAGGGTTGCTGAAGCCGTGCTGTTTGCCGTCCGGGTTGAAGTGCCCGCCTGCGCTTTTGAAGTCCGGCGCCTCGCACAGGGCCTTCTGGTGAATGTGCACGCCGTGCTCGCCAAAGGGGACATTCTCAAGCGAGACCTTGATCTGCACGCCGTTCTTCTTTTGCTTCAGCACGGCCGTGCCTGCCGGCTCGCCCTTGGCCGTCATCAATTTCACCTTGATCTCTTTCACCGGCTTGGCACCCTGTCCGTGCACCGGGACAGCAGCCAATGACAACCAACCACAGCTCGCGAGACATATCGCCGCCTTCAACCCTGCCTGCATGGAGTGCTCCTCATTTCGGTGTGGATCTGCACGGTCAGCATATAACCTGCGCGAAGTTCGTGAACAGGGAACTGGGTCGCGTTCGCTAATCCACTGTCTCGTTCCGCTACCATCACCTGCAGCATGTGCGATTCCGCTCCAACACCCGCTCCCGGTGTTCTCGAGGTCATCACCGGCCCCATGTTCTCCGGCAAGAGCGAAGAACTGATCCGCCGGCTGAAGCGCGCCCGCATCGCCCGGCAGCGCGTCGTCTGCTACAAGCCAGATATCGACCTCCGCTACCATCGCACCCACATCGCCTCGCACTCCGCGCAGACGCATGAGGCCATCCCGGTCAGCTCGGTCGAGCAACTCCGCGCCAGCCTCTTTCCGCAGCTCGACGCCGTAGAGGTGGTCGGCATCGATGAGGTCCAGTTCCTCTCCCCCGCGGTCATCCCTCTGCTCCTGGAGCTGGTCGCGCTTGGCAAACGTGTCATCGCTGCCGGGCTCGACATGACCTATGCCGCCGAACCCTTTGGCCCCGTCCCCGCCCTCATGGCCACCGCCGATACCGTCACCAAGCTCTCCGCTGTCTGCATGGTCTGCGGGGAAAGCGCCATCCACACCCAGCGTCTCGGCCAGTCGCAGGAGCTCGTCGTGGTCGGCGCCACGGGCATGTATGAGGCCCGCTGCCGCGCCCACTTCCAACCTCACCGCGACGAGGTCGGCTCAGAGCAACTAGAGCTACCGGGGTAGCTTCAGGCCGCTGCGACCGTGAGCTACGCGCGCAGCGGCTAGCCAGCCTATCGTGTCCGTTGTGCCCGCTATGGCTAAACCGCCGGTACCGGAGCAAGCGCGACGTCATCGCCGACAAACACCTTCAACGGCGTTCCCTGTTTGATGTCGATGTCCTTGCCATGCTTGATCAGCCCGATGGGCCCGAACAGCACGGTGAGCGCCACGGCCGTGCCGGTGCCGGACTCACCCTCTTTGCCTTTGGTACCCCGCAAATGCACCTTGGTCTCGCCGACCTTCATGTAATCCAGCCGCACGTTCAGCTCACCAGCCTTGCCCATCATGCCCGCCTTCTTGGCATTGGTGACCTCCCCAACGGCCTTGGCACCCGCCTTGACCACCACCACACCGTTTACCTTCAGGTCCTCTGCCAGCGTGAACTCCACTGGATCGCCATCCGTGGCTGTCTTGGAGCTGAGCGACTGCGCAAACAGCAGCGGCACATCGTCGCCGTCATGCAGGGTGTACTTGCCGTCGGCCGTGGCACCCGACGCGGGGCTGGCAGGTGTTGCGACGGGCGCTGTCGTTGCGGGTGCCACCATCTGTTGTGCGGATGATCCCGTTGCAGGCACCAGCAGAAAAGGCAGGCAGATCAGGCCGAAGACACGAGCGGTCATTGAAACTCCAAGGAAAGGTGGTGAAGGTCGTGCCCGCAGCCTACGGCCTGCCTCCCGCCGGACGCAACAGATTTCTTCAGGGCGACCGGTAGTCTCAGTTGCCCGAAGAGGGGACATGGTTTCGGCATGCCATCAACCCGCCCGAAGCGGGTGGCTTCAACCGCTGAGGCAAGCTCTCGAAGGCAGGCTACCCCTTCCGCGACAAAGCCATCACCAAAGTCGTCACAGCACCGGAGTCAATCACCTCCGCGGCCATCTGTAACCCTGCCGGGAGATCTTTCGCGCGCTCCGCCACCACCAGTACCGCCGCGGCATTCAACAGCACCACGTCCCGCCGCGGACCGCGCTCCCCCGCAAAGATTCCCCGCAGGATGGCAGCGTTCTCCTTCGCATCGCCGCCCCCGGCCAGCGCCGCCAGGGGAGCAGCCTTTAGACCCAGCTCCTCCGGTGTCAACCGCTGGTCAGTGACGGCGTAGCTGTTTCCTTCGCCGCGCACCAGCACGGTCTCACTCGGGCCGCCCAGCGACAGCTCATCCAGCCCACCCGCACCGTGCACCACCATGGCGTGACGCACACCCAGCAGCGGCATCGCCTCCGCAACCGGCCGCATCACCGCTTGACTGAAGACCCCCATCACCTGCCGCCGCGCCCCCGCCGGATTCAGCAACGGCCCCAGCAGGTTAAAGATGGTCCGCACGCCCAGCCCACGACGCACCGGCATCACCGCCCGCATACCCGGGTGGTGATTGGAGGCCAGCAGAAAGCAAAATCCATGCTGTCGTAAGGCTTCTGCCGCGGCCTCTGGCTCCAGCCCGATCGGGATCCCCAGAGCCTCCAGAACATCGGCCGACCCACACCGGCTGGTCACCGCGCGATTCCCATGCTTGGCCACCCTGGCCCCCGCCGCCGCTGCCACCAGCGCCGCGGCCGTCGAGATATTGAAGGTTCCCGATCCGTCGCCGCCCGTCCCACACGTATCCACGAGCAGCCCACGCTCCGCCTCGCTCAGGGGCAGGGGAACCGCAGCCTCCCGCATGGTCATGGCAAAGCCGGCGATCTCCGCCGAGGTTTCTCCCCGCGCGGCCATGGCGCCCAGCAGGGCGGCCATTTGCATCTCCCCCGCCTCGCCCGCCAGCAGTCGCCGCATCAGGCTCCGCGCCTGCTCCAGGTCGAGCGTCCGCCGCTCCTCCGTCACCCACTTCAACTCTTCCGTAATTGCCACAAATCGAGGCTACATCAGCCCCCGTCGTGAGCAAGCCACGTCCAAACCCTGTCGCACCCAAATCAGGCTGCCCCTCGCAGGGGAGCTTGCGATATGCTTTCCGGCATGCCGCGCACAGGTGTTGCGGAGTGGCCGTAAAGAGATTGCAACAGGGGAGTTTATGAGAGCTTGCTCCGTCCGTTTCCTGGGTCTTGCCCTGGCCGTCGTGCCCGGGGTAGCGCTCTGCCAGAGCACCGCGACGCCCCCTCCAACGACCGTCCTGCACACCGAAGTCCGCCGCGTCGTCGTCGATGTTGTAGTGACCGATCGGTCAGGCGCTTCCGTCCCGGGCCTCACGCGCGAAGACTTCGCGCTAAAGGAAGACGGCAGGGAGCAGAAGGTCCTCTCCTTTGAAGCGCAGGGTTTCAAAAACGGCATGGACTACACGCCCCCAAAGCTGCCGGCGGAGCCCCCCAACACCTTCCTGAATCTGCCCTCGACGCCTGAGCGAGGTCCGCTCTACATCCTCCTCTACGACCTCAACAATATGGACAACGAAGACCAGATGGCCCTGACGGTCAACCAGCACGGCGACCAGATGTTTGGCCGTCAGCAGCTCGTCAAGTTCATCAAGAGCAAGCCCGAAGGCGCACGCTTTGAGATCTACGTCTGGTCCGACCGCCTGCAGCTCTTGCAAGGCTTCACCTCGGACAAACAGCTGCTCTACGCCGCCATCGACCCCAAACACCCCGGGCCCCACATCCCCATGGTTTACCTCATGGGGCAGAACACCGGGCGCGGCAACTCCGGGGCTACGCTGGGGGTGCTTGACCATCTAGGCCGCTCGGTGGACGGTCTTCCTGGGCGCAAAAACCTGATCTGGTTCTCTGGCGGTTTTCCGCTGTCCCTCTTTCCCACGGAGATGGACGACGACCGCTCTGTTCGGCAGCTCAAGGCGACGCTGGATCTCCTTGCACGCAACCAGGTGGCGATCTATCCGGTCGACGTTCGCGGCGTCGTTTCCGCGGACGTGCACACAATCAATGGCATCGCGAGCGAAGGCGCCATCGTCTCGCAGGCCGGTGCAGGGGGTCTCACCTCCTCGGGAGGGGGAAACAGTTCACCCGTCGGGGTCAACCTTCTGCAGGGCAGTTATAACGAGGAGGACGAGATCGCGCGCCAGACCGGCGGCCGTGCCTTCTACAGTGACAACGACTTAGCAGAAGAGCTCGGCAAGGCCACGGAGACCGGCAGCTCCTTCTACACGCTGAGCTATGCCCCCAGCGACCACGACTACCATGGGCAGCTCCGCACCATCCAGGTCGCGCTGGAGAAGAAGGGCTACACCCTGGACTACCGGCGCTTCTACTACGCCCTGGCCTCCGAACCGGAACCCGCGATCGCAAAGGCTCCTCGTGGCGCAGCGGTCGCCCGCGCCCCCGAGGTCCCACGCCGTCCAACCAATGACTCCCTCTCCGCCAACATGCAGCTGGGCGCGCCGATGGCCCACAGCCTGATTTTTGCCCTGCACGTGGAGCCCTCGGGGGCGCCGGTCCCCGCAACCGGGGAACAAATGGCGGCTCTCGCCGCGGAGCCCGCCTTCTTTTCGCTCCACAAGAAGCTGATCGCCGGCAAAGTTCTCCCACCAGTTCCGCTGCAGACCTACGTGCTGCAGTACAGCGTCTTCGCGAAGCAGTTCGGCAGCCAGTCAGGTCCACTTTCGCTCGAGCTTGCGGCTGCTGCGTACGACGCGGACGGTTCCCTGATCGACGATCTCGTCACGCTGGGCAGCCGGTCTGCCCCGGACGCTGCACCAGGTGCCGCTCCCAGTGCCGTACCCAGTGCCGAGCCGGCCCACTTCTTCCGCGTCGAAGAAAAGTTTGCCGTGCCGTTAAGTACAAAGGTGCTCCGTGTCGCGGTACATGATCTGACAACGGACCGCATCGGCGCGATGGAGGTGAGGCTGCCGCTCGCACCCGAGGGGACCGCGTCCGTCCGTCCAAATCCATAACCGCTGCGAAACCCGACCCGCTCCTCACTACAAAACTCGTAACCCAAAACTGAACGGAGACCCTGAAAAGACTCACCGTCATCAGCGGTCACCCCAGTACTCCTTCGGCCAAGCCAAACGGTAATCGCACCGCTCGCCTTGCTCCTCCTTTGAACCTCTCGCTACCATGACTGCGAACGTAAGCGCATTCATCCCGAGCCGCACCTGCAGGAGCACGCATGAAGATTCACGAATACCAGGCCAAAGAGATTCTTCGCCGCTACGGCGTCAGCGTACCCGATGGCCAGGTCGCCGTCACCTTTGAAGAGGCAGATGCCGCCGCAGGGCAGCTCTTCGGCGCAGGTCACGGCGTGGTCGTGGTCAAGGCGCAGATACATGCCGGTGGTCGTGGCAAGGGCGGAGGCGTCAAGCTCGCCAAATCGCGTGCGGAGGCCGAAGGGCACTCCAAGGCCATCCTCGGCATGCAGCTCATCACACACCAGACCACCCCACAAGGCCAGAAGGTGCAGCGCATCCTCGTGGAGGCTGGCTCTGCCATTGCTCGCGAGCTCTATCTCGGCATCGTGCTCGACCGCGCCACCGGCAAGGTGGTGTTCATGGCCTCGCAGGCCGGCGGCATGGAGATCGAAGAGGTCGCCCACGACAACCCTGATGCCATCTTCAAAGAGGTCATCGATCCAGCCCTCGGTCTCGCGCCCTACCAGGCCCGCCGTCTTGCCTTCAAGCTCGGCCTCGAGCCCGCGCAGGTTCCCGAAGCCGTCCGCTTCATGATCGGCCTCTACAAGGCCTATCTAGACACCGATGCCACGCTGATGGAGATCAATCCCTTCATCACCACGAAGGATGGCAAGCTCGCCGCCCTCGACTGCAAGATCAACTTCGATGACAACGCCCTCTTTCGTCACAAGGACCTGAAAGACCTCCGCGATCTCGCCGAAGAAGACCCGCTCGAAGTGGAAGCTTCCAAGTTCTCGCTCAACTACATCAAGCTCGACGGCGACATCGCCTGCATGGTCAACGGCGCCGGCCTCGCCATGGCCACGATGGACATCATCCAGTACGCCGGTGGCTCGCCCGCCAACTTCCTCGATGTAGGCGGCGGTGCCAACCAGGAACAGATCGAAAATGCCTTCGGCATCCTGCTCTCCGACAAAAACGTCAAGGCCATCTTCATCAACATCTTCGGCGGCATCCTGCGTGTTGACGTCCTCGCCACAGCCGTAGTCGCCGCCGCCCGGAAGCTCAACGTCAGCATCCCCATCGTCCTCCGCCTCGAAGGCACCAACGTCGAAGAAGGCCGGGAGATCATCGCCGAGTCCGGCCTCAAGTTCCAGATCGGCGAGACGATGAAAGATGCCGCCGACCTGGTCGTCGCCGCGGCCAGGGGCTAAGCGTCATGGGCCTCTTTGGAAGAAAGAAACAGCAGGTTCTTACGAAACCCGCGATCAAGGCGCTGCTCTTCGACACCTTCGGGACCACGGTGGATTGGTACGGCAGCATGTTGTCACATGCCGAGCAGATCGGCGTCGAGGCCTCAATCCACGCCGACTGGAACGGCCTTGTCAAGGAATGGCGCGCTCGCTACAAACCCGCCATCAAGCCCGTTCGCGAGGGTAAACGCCGGTGGACTGGCTTTGACGAGCTCCACCGCGAAGAGCTCGACAAGATCGTCAAGAAGTACGGCGCACGGAAGCTCAATGACGAGCAGCGCGACCGACTCACCCGCGGCTGGCACGAACTTAAACCCTGGCCCGAGGTGCCCGCCGCGTTGCGTCGCCTCGCGAAGGACTTTATCGTCGGCCCGCTCTCCAACGGCACTACCCGTCAGATGGTCGACCTCGCCCGCTACGGGGACCTGCCCTGGTCGATTGTTTTTGGAGCCGACATGTTTCGGACGTACAAGCCTGCTCCGGAGCTCTACAGGGGTGCTGTTGCTTACCTGGGCCTCAAGCCCGAAGAGGTACTCCTGGTCGCGGCGCACAACGAGGATCTGGAGGCTGCTGGGAAACAGGGCCTGCGCACCTGCTTTGTCCGTCGCTCCACGGAAGACCCGATGGTAACTGGCACATTCGACTACGCTGTGGACGACTTCGAGCAGCTCGCTCTCACCCTGAACGTGGTGTAACCGCAGAATGCTGCAAAACGCGGTTAAGACGCGCGTTGTGCACCCAATGTCTACACTGCGTGTCTGGTACAGCGAAAATGCTTCCAAACCCGGTTTAGAACGCCTTTAGGAGAACGAAACATGGCAGTTTTGGTAGACAAGAACACTCGGCTCATCGTGCAGGGCATTACCGGCCGCGAAGGCACCTTTCACGCCAAGGGCTGCGCCGAATACGGCACGCAAGTTGTAGGCGGCGTCACCCCCGGCAAGGGCGGCACCACCCACGAAGGCTGGCCCGTCTTTAACACCGTCGAAGAGGCTGTGCAGGCCACCGGCGCCAATGCCACCGTGATCTTTGTCCCGCCGCCAGCCGCTGCGGACGGCATCCTGGAGGCCGCCGACGCGGGTCTGCCGTTGATCATCTGCATCACCGAAGGCATCCCCGTGCTGGACATGGTGAAGACCTGGGACGCCATCAAAGGCGGCAAATCCGTGCTGATCGGGCCAAATTGCCCCGGTGTCATCTCACCTGGCAAGGCCAAAATCGGCATCATGCCCGGTCGGATTCACAAGGAAGGCTCGGTGGGCATTGTGTCGCGTTCCGGCACGCTGACCTATGAGGCCGTCTACCAACTCACGACCCGCGGCATCGGCCAGTCCACGGCCATCGGCATCGGCGGCGACCCGATTGTCGGGACCACCCACATCGATGCGATCAAGCTGCTCAACGAGGACCCCGAGACCGAAGCCATCATCATGATCGGCGAGATCGGCGGCACCAATGAAGAACAGGCAGCCGAGTACATCAAGGCGCATGTCAAGAAGCCCGTGGTCGGCTTCATCGCCGGTCAGACCGCACCTCCGGGCCGGCGCATGGGTCATGCCGGAGCGATCATCTCCGGTGGCGAGGGCACGGCGGAAAGCAAGATGGACGCCATGACCGCAGCCGGTATCCACGTGGTCAAGAGCCCGGCCGAGATTGGTGAGACGATGGCCCGCGTGCTGGGCCGCTAAGTCGTTTAGATCGCTAAGTGACTCTGAAATAACCAGTTACTCGGGAGTAAGCGGCTCATGGGAGCCGCTTTTTTCTTGCACCTTTGCCCTCCCGCCCCACATCATTGGTAGCAGCAACCGGGACCGTACATGCAATCAGTTCTCAGGCAGCCACTCTGCCCGCGCCACGTCACGCCCGCGAAAGGATTCACCATGCGCCAGATCGTCTCCAGCTTCCTCCTCCCCGCCGTTCTTGCAGGAGCGGCTTTGACCTTACCTGCTTTCGCCCAGCGCGCCACCTACGCCATCGACCCACAGCATTCGCAGGTGGATTTCGGCATCAAGCACATGGGGATCTCCACGGTGCATGGCCGGTTCGCGATCAAGGACGGCCAGATCGACCTTGATCCGGCCAACGTGATTGGCTCGTCCGTGATGGCGACCATTGATGTGACAAGTGTGGATACCGGGGAGTCGGCGCGCGACGGACACCTGCGCAGCCCGGACTTCTTCGACACGGCCAAGTTCCCCTCCGCGACTTTCAAAAGCACCAAGATCACCAAAACGGGCGAGGGCTACGATGTGATCGGCGACCTGACCCTGCATGGCGTGACCAAGCCCGTGACGCTGCATATGGAGCCGCCCAGCAAGGACCAGGTCGGCATGGACAAAATGCCGCACCGCGGTTTCACGGCAACCACGGTCCTGCACCGCAAGGACTTCGGTCTGACCTGGAACGGTACGCTGCAGAGTGGCGACGCAATGCTTGGGGACGACGTCAAGATGGAGTTCGACATCGAAGCCGCAACCAAAAAGTAGCTCTCGGACTTTAGAACTCGGGGAGCCGGCGGGTTGGCGCTCGGCGGGTCCCCGCGCTGCAGCAAGACGTTACTGCCGCTGTCCGCGATAGAAGAGCCACGCGATCCCGAACAGGATCGCCATAAAGAAGGCGATCGCGGCGTGTTGCGGGGCACGCAGCGCCACGTTGATCGCACCATCAGCTGCCCAGGCCACGCAACCCACAAGCCAGATCCACGCCGTCCGCTGCATACCGGTTGGACGTACATGACAAAAGGTTTTCCGCAGGGTACTGAAGTATCAACCTTCGTACTGTGACGTTCTTTATTCAGCCATGTTCTTTTCGGCATCTCAAAACACATGACCTTCACTGCTGTTCTGCTTTTCTGCACTGCCGGTATTGCAGCCTGCGCTGCTTTTGTCTTTCTGGTGGAGACCGTAGTGGCTTTCTGCATGCATGATGAGGAAGAGGTCACCACGGCCGCTCCCCGTCTGGTGGCCATCGACCGGTACACCCGCAAGCGAGCCGAGGACAAGGCCGCCTAAACCGGATGCAGCTGCCTACCCCTGTGGCAGGACCTGTCCGGTAGACTGTGCATACGTTAGTTTTCAGGAGATTTGTTGTGTCCCAACGCACCTTCAGCATCATCAAGCCGGACGCCGTTCGTAAGGGCCTCGCCGGTGCCATTCTCGCGCAGATCGAAAAGGCCGGGTTCAAGATTGTCGCCATCAAGAAGATCTCGCTCACCGAGGAGCAGGCCAAGGGCTTCTACCATGTTCATGCAGCGCGGCCCTTTTTCAGCTCGCTGACCAAATTCATGACCTCCGGTCCCATCTTTCCGATGGTGCTTGAGAAGGAAAACGCCATCGCCGATCTGCGTAAACTGATGGGCGCCACCAACCCGGCCAACGCCGAAGAGGGCACCATCCGCAAAATGTTCTCGGACTCAATCGAAGAGAACTCGATCCACGGGTCCGATGGGGAAGACACGGCCGCCTTTGAGATCGGCTACTTCTTTGCCGGCTACGAACTCAAGTAAATCCGCACGAAACAAGCAAGAGGCCCTGCTATCTGGCAGGGCCTCTGTTTTTGGTACACAGCCGTCGGTGGCAGCTAAGGCTTGAACATAGACAGGTCGATGCTGTTGGCCATGGCAGCATAGCCAGCGTCGCCCGGGTGCAGGTGATCGCCCGAGTCCGCCGCTGAGGAGAAGACGCCCGGTTGCGCGGGGTCACGTGTGACCTTGTCGAAGTCAAGGACCCCATCGAAATGCCCTTTCTCGCGAATCCAGGCGTTGGCGGTCTGGCGCATCGTCTCGCCGGCGGGGGTGGCGTAGTCCGCGCCAAGGAAAGGTGTGAGCGTTGCCCCGTAAACCTGGATGCCGTGCGCATGGGCCCGCGCAATGATCTGCTCATAGCCGAGGATTAATTGCTGGGCCGTGATGGGGTCACCGAGGTCGATGGGCTTGTCGGTACGACCAATGTCGTTGATCCCTTCCATGACAACGAGATAGCGGACACGGCTCTGGCTGAGCACATCGCGGTCAAAGCGGGCCAGGGCATTGGGTCCGGCTTTGTCATGCAGCACACGATTGCCGCTGATGCCCTCGTTCAGCACACCCAGGCCGGCCAGCTTACGATCGGCCTGTAGCCTTTGCGCCAGGAGATCCGGCCAGCGCCGGTTTGTGTCGGCCGTCGACTTGTAGCCATCCGTGATGCTGTCGCCGAGCGTCACAACGGTTCCGCTTGGCACGCCTCCGCTCACCTCGACATTCTTCAGGAAACGCCATTCGCCAAAGGGCTTGGCCGTGCTTATCTCCGCGCCCGCCAGCTGATCGCCGGGCCCTTCAAAGTTGGTTTGCAGACCAAGGTAGTGCGCGGTCACAGTATGCAGGGGCTGTGAAGGCAGAAGCAGTGAGATGGCGAGGTCGCTCATGGGCGCAACCTTCTCCACCACGGCATCGCTCACGGCCACGGCTCCGGGCGGGATGGTGACCGAAGGCTCGCCGCCAAAGGACAGGGCCCGATCGGAGCCTGGTGCGACGCTGCTTCCCTGCGTGCGTAGCGCCAGGTGGGCTCCGGCGATGATCAGGGAGTCTGTCCCAAGCTCGTTGGTGAAAGTGACGCGGACCTGCTCTCCGCCACGAGACACGTGCACAATCTGGCGCATCGTGGTCGGGGCCTCCACGGCGCCGGACCGGTAGATGTCTGCGGAAGGCGCAGCGGCCCAGGTTCCCGTCCAGAGTGTCTGAGCGCCGGCGCTCCGGCAAGGCAGACATACAACGACCAATGACGATAGAGCCCACAAACAAGGCAAACGAACGCGCATTCCATAATCTCCCAAACCGCTGTCAGGGTAAATCAGGGTGCTTACATCCGGCTTGCACGCTCACCGGTCTATTCTGATTGCCTATGGCTTCGTCTCCCGTCACCGTCACGACTCGCCCCTGGGGCATCACCCCGGATGGCTCCGCTGCCCAGAGCTTTACCCTCCGTAACGACGTGCTGCAGATGGAGGTCGTCAGTTTTGGAGCGCGTGTCACCTCGCTGCTGGCGCCGGACCGCGAGGGCAACCAGGCGGACATCGTGCTTGGCTTCGCGGCGCTCGAGCCGTACATGGAAGACACGGCCTTTCTGGGCTGCACGGTGGGACGGTACGCCAACCGCATAGGGAACGGTCGCTTCATGCTGGACGGGCGAGAGATACAGCTCGACCGCAACGACGGCGAGAACACCCTGCACGGGGGAGGGGACGGCCTGTGGCATCGCAACTGGGACGGGCGCGTGCTGCCCGACGGAGTGGAGTTCACGCTGACCAGCCCGGCGGGCGATCAGGGATTTCCGGGGAGGCTTTCCGCCGTGGCCCGCTACCGCTTGGCCGGCAACCAGGTCACGCTGGAGTACGAGGCCACCACGGACCAGCTGACGGTCATCAACATGACCAATCACGCCTACTTCAACCTGGGCGGTGAGGGAAGCGCGACCATCCTGGATCACACGCTGCAGATCCACGCCGACGCGTTTACCCCCATCAGCGACAAGGCCATACCCCTGGGTGGCAACCAGCCGGTCGAGGGTACCCCCTTCGACTTCACCGCGCCCCATGGCATCGGCGAGCGTATCCACGACGGCGACCAGCAACTCGCGAACGGGCGTGGGTACGACCATAATTTCGTGCTGCGTGGCGAAGAAGGCACGCTGCGCACGGCGGCGGTCGCCGTACACACGGGTAGCGGCCGCCGGCTGGAGGTAGCGACGACGGAGCCCGGCGTGCAGTTCTATAGCGGCAACTACCTGGACGGCAGCATGCAGGGCCGGTCCGGCAGTCCTTACGGCTTTCGGAGCGCGTTTTGCCTGGAGACCCAACACTTTCCCGACTCACCGAACCAGCCGGATTTCCCAAGCACGGCCCTTCGTCCCGGGGAGACGTTTCGCAGCTCGACGGTTTGGACGCTGGGTACGGTCTAGGCCAGCTGGGGCGCCGGTACGGACACAAGGCTGGCAAGTATTTCTGCGGCAACTGTGCCAGGACGGGCCCCGGCGTCTGCCACCTGGTGGGCTACCTGCGTGTAGAGCAGCAGGCGGCGCCCGTAGCGCTCCGCCGAATCCGCCCGGTCGCCCAGCAGCGGCCTGGCCGTGCTAGCCGGGTTCGCGGCCTGGTATAAGCAGCGGGCGTAGAGCGTTTCGAAGGGTGCGTGCAGATGGATGACGCGGATGCCGGGATGCACGGCCAGCAGGTCCCGCACGGCAGCTGTCTCCGGAGCTCCTCCACCGAGCGCGATCACAGATTGGCCACCGCCTAGCAGATCGCGCAGCGCGGCAAACTCAGCCGCACGGAAAGCGGCCTCCCCATCCTTCGCGAAGATCTCAGGGACGGTGCGCCCCGCGCGCTTGGCGACCGCCACGTCCAGGTCGGCAAAGCGCCAGCGGAGGCGGCGCGCCAGCACGCGCCCCACCGTCGTCTTGCCGGAACCCATAAAGCCGGTCAGGACGATGTGTTGAATTTCCTCCGGGAGCTGGAGAATGCCGTGCACTCGGGGAGCATAGCATTTTGCGTCGAGCAAAAAAGGAAGGCAGGCCGCATGGCCTGCCTTCCTTGATTCAGGCGAATGCTAGCCGGCTAGATCCGTGACACCACCGTCATCCGGCAACTCCTCCTGGAGTTTGCTGGCGATGTTGGACCAGACCGCGTCGCTCGGCTCATGGGTAGGTTCAAACAGACTCCTAGCGGTCTCGGCGATCGTCTCCAGGTCATGCACCAGCGCGGCGCAGTCCGGGTTGGCGCTGAGGAACTTTGCCAGCCGGGGATCGGCGCTGACTTTGCCGCCAGCGAGGAAGAGTTCGGGAAGATGCTGCTCGAACTCGGAGGGGGTGAGTGTTTCAAAGTTGATGGCGGAAATTTCGCTCATTGCACCAACTCCCGTGCCCCGGCCAGAACCGGCGGCAACTGCTCTGGATGACGGAGCAGCTCGCGCAGCCGAAGCCTTGCTTTGTGCAGTTGGCTCTTACTGTTGCCGGTCGAGCACTCCAGCATCGTGGCGATCTCGTTATGTTCAAAGCCTTCGACATCATGCAGCACGAAGACCATGCGGTAACCGGGCGGCAGGGAAGCTACCGCGCGCTCCAGCGTGACGCGATCCACGGAGCCGGCAAGCTGCGGGTCGCGCGAGCCGAAATCACGCTTGGGAGCGTCTTCTTCACTGGGGTTGATGGTCTCCTCAAGCGAGACGAGTTGCAGACCCTTCTTGCGCAGGTGCATGAGGACCAGGTTCACCGTCAGGCGATGGAGCCAGGTGGAAAACGCGCTCTCGCCGCGGAAGCTGCCGAGCTTGCGAAAGAGGTGCAGGAAGGCTTCCTGGGTCATGTCTTCCGCTTCAGAGACATTGCCGAGCATGCGCAGACAAAGGGTGTAAACACGGCGCTTGTGCAGCGCGTAGAGCTTGGAAAAAGCGTCAGGGTCGCCCAGCTTGGCCCGCTCAATCGCTTCGGCTTCGCCGGCAATGGGTGGGTTCCGCTTGAACAAGCCCGGAGTCGGTTTGGATTGCATCGTTTGGTAGCCTTGTTCTTCCATGGCAAACGTCCAGTCGGTCCATGCGTGCATGCCGGTGCGCGTGCCTAGTTAAGCCTATCGCAAGTGCGTCTGCCGGGACCTGTCCCTATGAGGGACAACAGACGTATGAAGTTGTCTCCGTCGTTCAGGACGTTCGACTCAGTTGCCTAAAAAACGCGCATAGAGCGAGCGTGCGAGACCGACATCCGTGGTGCCCTGCACCAGCGCCCGGCCATCCGGAAAGACGGTGAGCGTGTAGGGCGGATAGGAAAATCGTAGCAGAAGGTCATTGGCCCGCACCATGCCGAGGGGCTCCAGCCGCTTCCGAAGCGCCCCGAGATCGACCGGGCGATCGTGTTCGTGGATCTGCACCGAATTTCTGCCGCAAAGGGTGATCTGCGGCCGGCCCTCGCCGCCCAGCGCCCGGAAGATCCGCCGGCCACAGACTTCGCAGTCTGCCCTGGGCCGGCCCGCGGCGATTTCGGAGCGATCGCCGGTCCACAGGTCGTGCGAGAGCAGGGTGCGCCGCATGCGTTCCGGCTGTCCCGTGAGGAACTTCAGGGCTTCGGCAACAGCGAATGATGCCCCCAGATTGACGGCGGGTCCCAGGACCCCCGCCGTTTCACAGGTCTCAACCTCACCCTGCGGCGCGGCGGGGAACAGGCACGCCAGGCAGGCAGTCGGTTCAGCGATTGCGCTCCATGCGGGTGTCGCGGCGCCCTCCGGTGATACCCGGGGCAGGATGTTCATGGTGGCGGCATAGGCGCCTACTGCGGCGGTGTAGATCCAGGGCCGCCCGTCGCGCACGCTGAGGTCGTTCAGCAGATAGCGCGTTTCGAAGTTGTCCGTGCCGTCAAGCACCAGGTCCGATCCCTCCAGCAGGGTCTCGGCGTTGGACGGGGTGAGGTCGGTGACGTGCGCGTGCACGACGACGTCGCCGTTGATGCGCAGCAGGTGTCGGCGGGCGGCCTCGGCCTTGGGCAGGCTGTCCCGGGCATCGTCTTCGTCAAACAGCACCTGCCGCTGGAGATTGCTGGGCTCCACGAAATCACGGTCGATGAGGGTGAGCTGCCCCACGCCGGCTCGCGCGAGCAGACCGGCAATGGCCGCCCCGGTAGCCCCCACGCCCACTACCGCCGCGTGCGCCTGCCGCAGACGCTCCTGACCGGCCACGCCGACCCCCGCGAAGAGGATCTGGCGGGAGTAGCGCTCCCGCGGGTCAATCGGCGGAGGGTGGGTAGCCGTTGCATCCAGCCGACCGACTTGGTTTGGTGACACATCTGTGGAGCGATGAGGCGGAGTAACTGCCGGAAGAGAAGCTGGGGTCTCCATTTCCCGCTTCGAACGCTCTACACTTTCCACAGAGGAATCGGCCCGCGGCATGGGTTGAGTATAGAGAACGGGCCAAAGCATCACAGGGTGCAGGTGGGCCAACCCTCAACACTCCCACCGCGTCCGAGGTTGTACTATCCTGCGCCCTGGGGCAAAAGTTTCGCCTTCTCACCGTCCCTGCCAACTGCTGGGCGGTAAGTGCTGAGATCGTGAGCGGACCGCAGGGTCAGGAAGAGGAAGGGCGGGCGGTGTCGGGTCGGGCAAAGCGGGCAAAGAAGAAAAGGCGCACGTTGGGGAAGAGCACGACGCGGAACCGGCAGCTCGCCGGCGTTACCGCGCGGGCCTGCACAGCCATGCTGGGCGTCGCTTTACTTTCCTGCGGCACGGGCTTTTCCTACGGCCAAAACTCCGGTTCCATCAGCAGCGGCGCGGTAGGGCAATCAGCTTCGCCCACCCCATCCGCCAATCCCATCGCCCCTCAGGCCGTTCCTGAGGCCAGCCAGACTGCCAACCCCGCCTCACCCTCCGTTCCGCAAACGCCGCCGGTGGTCACCAATCCCTTGCCAGCGCTGGGTACCTCGGTGTGGGAGGAGGCCGGCGTCTCCGTCGCCGCGATCCGCTTTGACGGCGTGACCTTCGCCGCAAACGACCCCACGGTGACCGGACTGACGCAGAAGACTGGCCAGCCGCTGGACCCGTTGCAGGTGCGCTCCGATCTGGTACGCCTCTTCAACAGCGGCCGCTATCGCGATATCTCGCTCAGCGCCGAGCGTGGCGCGGATGGGTTGACCCTGATCTATGCCGGCGTGCCCCGCTACTATGTCGGCCGCATTGAGATCATCGGAGTTGACTCGGAGCGGTTGAGCTCCCTGCTGGAGTTCGCGACCAAGCTTGACCCCGGGACCCCCTATACCGAAACGGACCTGCCTACCGCCCTTGATGGGGTCAAGGAGTCCCTCGCGGAGAACGGCTACTATCAGCCAACCGTAAACATCTCCACGCAGCAGGACGATGCCGCGCACCAGATCAATGTCTCGATTGCAGTGCAGATCGGACCGCAGGCGCGCGTGGGTGCTGTGACCGTGACGGGCAAGGACCCTGGCATCTCCACGGAGGACTTCCGCAAAAAGGGCGGTTTGAACTGCTCTCGCCTGGTTTCGCTGGTGAACAAGAGCTGCGAGCCCAAGGTGAACCGGCAGACTGCCAGCAATGCACTCTCCGGCGTGCGCAGCTTTTACACCAAGAACAACCGGCTAGAGGGCACCATCTCCCTGCAGAAGCAGACCTATGAGCCGCCGCGGAAGTCCCTCGATTTCAGCTTCAATGCCGAGCAAGGTCCCGTGGTGAAGGTTGTCATCAACGGCACCAAGGTATCCAAAGCGCGCAAGCAGCTACTGGTGCCGGTCTATGAAGAAGGTGCGGTTGACAACGATCTGCTGAACGAAGGCTCGTTCAACATTCGCGATTATCTTCAGCAGCAGGGCTACTTCGACGTGAAGGATTCGGTCAAGCTCATCGGCGAAGGAACGCGCGACGTTACCGTGCAATATGACGTCGAGCCCGGCGTGCGGCACAGGGTCACCTCCGTCACGATCACCGGCAACCATTACTTCAGCACAGACACGCTGGAAGAGCGGCTGCGGGTGAAAAAGGCCAGCCTGTATGTAAAGAACGGGGCCTACAGTACGCAGCTGCGTGATGCCGACCGGGACTCCATCCAGTCGCTGTACCGTGCCAGCGGTTTTTTGAACGCCAAGGTCACGGCGTCTGCCCAGGACACTGAAAGACCGGGCAAACACGGCAAGACTGTCGCCGAGGTGCTCGTTACCTACACGGTCGATGAAGGGCCACAGCAGAAGTTCGGCGCGGTGGAGGTGGCAGGGGCGGATACGGCCCGCGAGCAGACCGTGTACGACATGCTGATTGCCGAGCCGGGGCAACCGTTTTCGTTGATCACGCTGGCTCAGGATCGGGATGCCATCCTGAGCTTCTACATCTCGCACGGCTTCGATCATGCGCAGGTCGAGGTCAACCCCAAGGTCAATGGCGACAACAAGACCATCACCGATGTGACCCTGAATATCGTAGAAGGGCAGCAGGTCACGATTGAAAACGTCCTGCTCTCGGGCATCGAGCACACAAAGCGGTCTGTGGTGGAGAGCCAGCTACTGGTGCATGCGGGCGACCCGCTGGATCAGGCTGCGTTGCTGCAGACGCAGCGCAATCTTTACAATCTCGCACTCTTCAACGAGGTTAACGCCGCGGTACAGAACCCACGTGGTGATGCGCTGGAAAAGAACGTGCTGGTGCAGATTACCGAGGCCAAGCGTTGGGACGTGACGTACGGCTTCGGCTTTGAAGCGCAGCTCAATCAACCGCAGTTCATCCCTGGCCAGGGCTTACAGAACGGCGCACAGGGTACCGCCGCCCAGAATGGCCGCGCCGGTGCCAGCCCCCGCGTATCGGCGGACATCTCGCGGATCAACCTCTTTGGCACGCAGAAGTCACTTACGCTGCACACCACCTACGGCCTGCTTGAGCAGATTGCATCCTTGAGCTTCAACAACCCCAACCTGCTCGGCAACCCGAACCTGACGGCTACCCTGTCGGCGGGCTACAGCAACGTGCAGAACATCACGACCTTCCAGGCCCAGACTGCCCAGGCCGACTTCCGCGTGACGCAGAACGTGAAGCGCGCCGATCACTTCATCTACGACTTCCAGTACCGCCGCATCAGCGTAAATGCGAACTCCCTGGTGATCTCGCCCAACCTGATTCCGCAGCTCTCTGAGCCCGTGCGCGTGGGCGGCCCCGGTGTGACGTACTTCCACGACACCCGGGATCCCAGCCCGTTGAACGCCACCCGTGGCCAGTACTTTTCCGTGCAGGAGTTTGTCGCGGCCTCCATATTTGGGTCGCAGACCGAGTTCAATCGCCTCGATCTCTCCCACTCCAGCTACTACAGCTTCGGGCGGAAGCACCCCTTTGTGTTCGCGCGCAATCTTCGCGTCGGCTTTGAGAACGTCTTTGGGAACGCCGCCAATGGCACCAGCTCCGCCATTGGCGAGACCACAAGTGCCTGCGCTCCCGGCGTGGCGGCGCTGAATGCCACCTGCAATCCGATCCCCCTGCCGGAGCGACTGTATGCCGGCGGTGCGCAGTCGCATCGCGGCTTCGGGATCAACGACGCGGGCCCCCGTGATCTGACGACCGGCTATCCTGTTGGCGGCTCCGGCGTGGTGGTCAACCAGTTTGAGCTGCGCCTGCCCGCGACCACGCTGCCGGTCGTCGGCAACGCGGTGAACTTCGTCATCTTTCATGACATGGGCAATGTCTTCCGCTACCCGAGCGACATGTTCAGCAGTATCAAGAACTTCCACCAGCCGAACGAGGCGACCTGCCGGGACGTCGCCATTCCCCCAGGCACGCCCGGCACCACGCCGGCGGAGCAGCAGTCGAACGCCGTGGGTAACTGCAACTTCAACTACTATTCGCACGCCGTGGGTCTCGGTGCACGCTACAACACGCCGGTTGGTCCGATCCGGCTCGACCTTTCGTACAACCTGAACCCGCCGGTCTATCCCGTGTTCGACGACTACACGACGAGCGCACCGTACGTCGGCCAGGCGAGCCACTTTCAGTTCTTCTTCTCCATCGGGCAGGCCTTTTAGTCATGCGTCTTCTCCCCCAGATCGCTCGCTCCGGTCGTGGCCTCGTCCTGCTGGCGGCGGCGTGCGCCCCCTTCGCGGGGCACGGCCGGCTCTATGCCCAAAGCTCGCCCCTCCCGTCCACACCAGCCGATGTACAGCCCTCTACGCAGACCGCCACCCCGCCCGCCGATGCGAATCAGCAGCCGACCGCAGAAGCGCCCGTGGCACAGTCCCAGGCGACGCCCGGCAAGGTAGATATCCCCAAAGCTGTGCCCTCCATGATGCCGATTGTCCCCGGCGAGCAGGTCGACCGCGTTGTTGCGCTTGTGAACGGGCAGATCGTGCTCGACTCCGACGTGAACGAGGAGCACCGCTTCGAGGCGATCCAGCCCTATCCGTCGAGCAACGGCACCCAGTCGACGCGCGCCCGGGAGCTTGAGCGGCTGGTGAATCGCAGCCTTATTCTGCAGCAGGCAAGACTGCAATCGCAGGACAACATCACGGACGCCGACGTCGATAAGGAGATTGCGGACCTGCGCAAGACGCTGCCCGCCTGCAAGGCAGGGGATTGCGCGACCGATACCGGCTGGAGCCACTACCTTGCAAGCCAAGGGTTTTCCGTGGCGGAGTTCAAGACTCGCTGGATGGAGCGCATGCAGGTGCTCGCCTTTATCCAGGAGCGCTTCGGCGCGGGCACCTCCGTCTCCGAGGGCCAGGTGCGCGAGTTCTACCAGAACACCATGCTGCCGCAGTACAAGAAGGCCGGCACCAAGCCGGCGCCATTTGTTTCGGTTGAGCCTCGCATCCGTGAGGTACTGCAGCAGCAACAGGTGTCCAGTCTGCTGCGCGACTGGCTGCAGAGCCTCCGTGCCCAGGGCAGCATCACCGTCCTGCACCCCGGGGAGGAGGCGCCATGAGCGACAACACTCCCCCGCAAAGCCCGGCCCCGCCCACGTCGGAGGTTTCCGCCGTAACGGGTCCGCGCCGGTCAGACCACCGCGTTGCCCGCTTTTTTGGCTGGATCTTCATCTCGCTTGCAGTTTTGGTGCTGGTCGTCATCTTCGGCCTGAACTGGTATACAAGCACGCAGGATTTTCAGAACCGTGTTGGCGGCCAGGTTAAGTCAGTTCTGGAAGACTCCACCGGCGGCAAGGTCGACGTCGGCCACATCCGGTTCAATCTGTGGCATCTCGCCATCGAGGTCGACAACCTTGTCATCCACGGCACGGAAGCACCCGGCGAGGCGCCGTACCTGTCCGCGGCCAAGATCCTTGTTCGTCTAAAGGTCAATACCTTCCTCAGCCACACTGTGGGCACGGGACCGCAGTCGCGCATCGGTCTGAACTTCCTGCGCGTGGAGCAACCGCATGCGCACCTGATCATCGATAAGGACGGCAAAACCAACCAGCCCGTCCCGAAGCAGGCCTCCACCAGCACCGAACCCATCCAGAACTCGCTTCTGGACCTGCAGGCAAAAGAGGTCGAGCTTGCCGATGGCCTGGTCCTTATCAACGACCGGCCTATCCCCTTCAACGTCGCGGCGCGAGACCTGAACGCGCGCGTCCAGTACCTGGCTAAAACAGATCGCTACGGCATCGATATCGATCTAGCCGACCTGCAGACGCAGATTGCCAAACAGCCCTTGCAGGACAGCAAGCTGCACCTCAACCTGGAACTGGGCCGCGATGCTGCCCGATTGAAGAACCTCGATTTCTACACCGGCCATGACTCGCATCTAGCCGCCAACGCGGACATTCAGCATCTCGCGCAGCCAGAGTGGCAGGCCAATGTGACCGGGAGCGTCAGCCTGGTGCAGATCGGCCTGTTGGGTGGTGTGGAAGGCCTTACCTCGGGAGTTCTGAACCTGGACATCCACGGCCACAACTGCGGCGCGACGCCTCAGCAGGCCCAGCAGGTGCCGAAGTCTCCCTCTACGCCGATCAAGGCGCAGCAGCTACCGCCCGACCCCGACTGCCAAAAGGGCTATCTTCTGCTGGGAAACATCAACCTGCAGGATGCGAGCTACGTGACCGAAGATGTTCATCTGCACAGCGTCAACGTGAAGTCGCAGCTGAGCGTCACGCCCACGGAGCTGCTGTTCAACGCGCTCACGGGCAGGCTGCCCGGCGGGGGCACGATTGACGGCGATCTGAAGATTGAGAACTGGCTTGGCCAGGTGCCTTCGAGCGCACCTTCCACGTCACCCACGACCGTGGCTGCCGCAAAGACGGCCAACAACGCGGCGAAAACCGTGGGCGCGGCCCCTCCAGTTCAGACCGTCAATGTGACGCCCGTGCAACGGTCGCACGCCTTTGCCAAGGTTGTGGTGAAGGGCATCACGCTGCGTACCATCCTGGCAATCACCGGGCCCAACAAGCTGGGGGATCTCGGGCTGGACACTCAGGTGAGCGGTCCCGTCACCGCCGAGTGGGGCGGCCCGGCAACGAACATCGCCGACACGGTACAGGTCGGTGCCGACCTGAAGCTTGCCCCCTATGGTGAGCGTCGCCAGAACACCACGAACGTGCCTGTCTCGGGGCGCATTCTGGCGCATTACGACGGCAGCACACAGATCGTGAACCTGGGGGACGTAAACCTGCAAACGCCGGGCACGACCCTGACCGCAAAAGGCATTCTGGGCATTAACAACGGCGATCCGCTCACAAACCTTGCCCTGGACCTCAATGCCCGTGACCTCGCAGAATTCGACCGCACACTGCAGGCGCTGGGCGTTTCGGCAAACGGCAAAAAGGGAACAGCTGCCCTGCCGGTAGTGCTGCACGGCTCGCTTGCCTTCAACGGCACAGCAAAAGGCTCGGTGCGCAATCTCGACATCAAGGGCCACCTTGCCGCAAATGCCATCGAAGTCAAGCTTGGCACCACTACTGACGTGCTGCTTGATTCGGTCGTTGCCGACGCGGAATACGAGCCCAGCCGTGGCGTTGCCGTGGCTGGTTCTACGATCAAGCGTGGCACCGCTGTGCTCAATGTAACTGGCTCTGCCATGCCGCATCGGGTCTCCCACCGCGGTGTGGTCAGCTACAACTGGGACAACGCCACAGCCATTAATGGCACAGTGAAGCTGGCCGATGCACAAATTCCTGACCTCCTGCAGATTGCCGGTCAGCAGAACAACATCCAGCTCACCGGCACGGCCAACATCAACGCCAAGGTCGCCGGGACGCTGGGTAATCTAAACGGCGACGGCAATGTCACCCTGACGAACGGTGTGGCCTACGGTCAGCCGTATTCAACAATGTCGGTTGATGCCAACGTGCTGGGCCAGCAGATTACCGCGACACGCCTGCTCGTCGCTGCCCAGGGTGTCACCGTGACGGGCAACGGTAGCTACAACCTAGCCTCTAAACACATCACCGCGCAGCTTGCGGGGCAAGACATTCGCCTGTCGAAGCTGGACATTGTCAAGAAGCAGAACATCCCTGCAGATGCCGTGCTCACCTTCAATGCCAGCGCCAACGGCACTGCAGAAGAGCCGAACCTCAAGGCCACGCTCTCCCTCGCGGATCTTAGCTATGCAGACAAGCAGCTCGGCCAGCTGAATCTGACGGCGCACTCCACCGGGTCAACGATCTTCTATGACCTGACCTCGCAACTGGTCGGGGCGCAGATTGCCGCCAACGGCCAGACGTCTCTCAAGGGCGACTACCAGACCCAGGCCAAACTCACCCTTTCCGGCGTGGATGTCGCCAAAGCCGTCGCCCTGTTCCAGCCCGGCGCCACGGATGCTACCTCGGACATTGCCGCTACAGTCTCCGTCAGCGGCCCGGCAGCCAAGCCGCAGCTCCTGGCCGGCTCTGCCACCTTCTCGCACTTCAGCCTGACCTCCCAAGGCATCACGCTGCAGCAGACCGAGCCTATCCAGCTCGCCCTGCACAATGGAGTGGTTGCCGTGGACGACTTCCATGTCACCGGTCCGGACACCACCCTGCGGGTCTCCGGCACAGCTACCGTCTTCGGCGATAACAGCCCTGACGGCGGCCCCGTCAACATCCACGCTGATGGCACGCTCGATCTGGCCATCGCGCACAACCTCGCTCCGCAGCTGTTGACCTCTGGCAAGGTGACGCTGAACGCGGGTGTGGGTGGCCATTTGAAGAACCCCGCGCTCACTGGCGAGGTACGTTTCGACAACGCCAACCTCGCCATAGATGGCATCCCGAATGGACTAAGTAATCTGCAGGGTGTCGCGGTCTTTAACCAGAACCGGCTGGAGCTCCGCAACATCACCGGCACCTCCGGCGGCGGCAAACTGACGCTGGGCGGCTATGTCGGCTACCAGCGTGGTCTGTTCTCTGACCTTACTGCCCGCCTGGATCACGTCCGGGTCCGCTACGCTGGGCTGTCCACCACTGCGGACGCAACCATCCGCCTTCAGGGCGGCGGGCAGGCGCTGTTCCTTTCCGGCAACGTGCTCATCACGCGGTTTGGCGTGGGTGCGGACGTCGACTTTGCGCGATTCGCTGGCACCGGCGGCGTCTCCGTGCCGCCCGATCCCACCTCCATCCTGAACAAGATCCGGATGGACATCCATATCGCCAGCTCGCCGCAGCTGGATTTCCAGAACAGCTACGCCAAGATCTCCGGCACGGTGGACCTGAACGTTCGCGGCACTGTGGCGGTGCCATCCATCCTGGGCACCGTGCGCATCACCGATGGCAGCGCTACCTTCGCCGGCACCACCTATCAGCTTGAACGCGGCGTCATCTACTTCACCGACCCTGTTCGCATCAACCCGATCATCGACCTCGATGTCACGACGAGGGTGCAGAACTACAACGTCACCATCGGCGTCCACGGCGATACGACGAACCTCAAGCCGATTTACCGTTCCTCGCCGCCGCTCACCGAGGCCGATATCTTCAACCTGCTGGCGCTCGGCAAGACGCAGGAGCAGTCGCAGCTCAGCAGTCAGCAGCAGGTGCAGGCCGGCACGGATCCCACCACCAGCGCCATTCTTTCTGGTGCCCTGAACGCCACAGTGGGTAGCCGCGTGGGCAAGCTCTTCGGTGCTGGTTCGGTGAAGCTGGACCCCTCTTACACCGGAACGCTCGGCAACTCTACCGCCCGCATCACGGTGCAGGAGCCGCTCACCAACCAGCTCACCCTGGTGTTCGCCACCAACATCAACGAGAGCGCACAGCAGCTCATTCAGGTGCAATACCAGATCTCGGACGACACTACCCTGGTTGCTACCCGCGATGAAAGCGGCGTCTTTTCGATCGTGTATCGACTGCGCAAACGCTACAAGTAAATGCCGCAGCCGCTCCCTTCGCACGGAGTGGTGCGGCTGCGTAAAAGCCCCGTTTACCGCATACCACCAGTGTTTTTGCAGTGACCCGCCACTCCCTAGCGTGTAAGGTAGTGGCACCACGGCGCCCGGACTTCGGCGCCTGCGCACGGGGTGCGATATGCAGCGTTTTCGTTATCGAGTTTCACAAGTTCTTCTCGCTTCGGCTCTTCTGACCACGGTGCCTGCCGTCGCGCAGGCTGCCAACGACACCCAGTTACAGTCCGACGTGCAGCGCCAGCTGAACAAGAAGCAGTTCCGCGACGTCCATGCGCAGGTCGCGAACGGCGTCGTCACTCTGACCGGCACCGTGAACCTGCTGGCCGACAAGCTGGATGCGGGCAAGCGCGTCGACAAGACGAAAGAGGCCTCCTCCGTCCAGAACGGGATCACGGTAAACGCCGGGGAGGTCTCCGATCAGCAGCTCTACAACAAACTTGCCAAGGCGCTGGCCTATGACCGCCAGGGATACGCAAGCTTCCCGTTCAACAGCATAGGTCTGCAGGTACACAACGGCATCGTGACGCTGGGCGGAGAGGTCGTCGAGCCCGTCGATAAGGATTCCGCGATCGCCGTGGTCACGTACACCCCCGGTGTCCGGGGCCTCGAAGACCAGCTCAAGGTGGCTCCGGTATCGCCGATGGATTGGCAGATTCGCCGCGCCATGTACCAGGCCGTCTACGGCTCCAACGTCGGCACCAAGTACGGCATCGACCCAGGCAAGCCAATCCGCATCATCGTGGAAAACGGCCATGTGATCCTGACCGGAGCCGTGATCAACCGCGGGGACAAGGAGCTCATCGGCATGAGGGCGAACGGTGTTCCCGGCGTCTTCTCAGTGAAGAACGACCTGCAGTACCCCGGCGGCGGGAACGAAACGCAGCAGCCCTGATCCGTCTCAAACCCCACCGTATCAAAACCGGCGCGTCACCCTCCAGGATGCAGGCCGCTCCGGCGCTACACTTTTCTTATGGAACGTGTTCTGCGCAGTACACGCATCACGCTGGAGATGATCAAGTGGGAGCACTCCATCTTTGCGCTCCCTTTTGCTCTTTCCGCGGCGGTGCTGGCGGCGAACGGCTGGCCGACGCTTCGTACGCTGCTGCTGATCGTGCTTTGCATGGTGAGTGCCCGGTCCGCCGCCATGGCGTTCAACCGCTACGCTGATGCGGAGCTCGATGCCGCCAACCCCCGCACGGCCATCCGCGCCATTCCCGCAGGGCAGCTCTCAAAGGGCTTCGTTCTGGCGTTTACCCTGCTCGCTGCGGCCGTTTTTGTTGGATCGGCGGCTCTCCTGAACCGGCTCACCCTGGAACTCGCACCGCTAGCTCTGCTCGTTGTGCTTGCCTACAGCTATATGAAACGGCTCACGCGCTGGTCGCACCTGGTGCTGGGGCTGGCACTTGGCATTGCCCCCTCGGCGGCATGGATTGCGGTACGTGGCAGTCTGGATCCTCGCATCATCCTGCTGACAGGGATCGTCCTTCTATGGGTAGGTGGGTTCGACGTCCTGTATGCCTGCCAGGATTTCGCGCACGACCGCAGCGTCGGCCTGCGAAGCATACCGGTTGCCTTTGGTCTCGAGGGTGCCTTCTGGATCGCGCGCGCCATGCACCTCGCAGTGGCCATCCTGCTGTTCGTCTTTGCGCACATCTTCGGTCTGGGAACCATCGCGCTGGTGGGCATGGGGCTCGTCGTTCTGCTACTGGCCTATGAACACTCTCTCATCAGCCCAACGGACCTTCGACGCATGAATGCAGCCTTTTTTACTCTGAATGGCGTGATCTCGGCCGTCTTTTTTCTCTTCGTTGCGACTGATGTTTTCGCCCGGCGCTAGGCAGAGTGTCTCCCCTTGGAAACGCGGCGTAAATGTTTCGGAGCAAGAAAAGACCCGGCACATAGCCGGGTCTTTCTGGTTGAAGCTCTTGCTTTAGTGCTTCACGTCGTCGACCGCATTCTTGACGTGATCCTTGAAGCTCTCCGCAGCCGAGGTCACCGAGTTACGCGTGTCGTGAGCTGTGTTGTCCGCTGCCGTGTCCGCGTCAGTAGTCCGGCTGGTGGTCGAGTCATGCACACCCTCCTTGACGGAACCCCACGCCTGCTCACCGTGGCCCTTGACCTCCTGGGTCGCCCCGCTGTTTGCTGCTGACTGATCTCCGGTCAGGTCGCCAAAGGCCTGCTTTGCCTTGCCGGCGATCTCGTCGAACTTGCCCTTCACTGTGCTGTCGCTGATGCTCATAGATACCTCCTCGAGACGTGCTGAGGTTTAAAACGAAGGTGCGTCGGCCAGGCCGTCCGAACCCAGGGTCAAATACCGCGATTAGATGCCGCGACGACCGCCAATCAGGTTAAAGATCAGCACGATGAGTGCCAACACCAACAGAAGGTGAATCCACCAGGCCACAAGGTGGAAGCCCACAAAGCCAACGGCCCAGAGGATGACAAGGATGATGGTGATGGTCCAAAGCATAACGTTCTCCTGACGGCGCGGGGCGCCAATGCGCCACGCGAACGATCTGATTCTCCGCAGCTAGTGCCGCGGTATTTGCTATGGTGAGAGGCTGGGCGCAGAAGCTTGGTTGTCCTCAAAACAATCTATATTCCGGGCTGGACAGAAACGGCCAAAAGATAGGAACGAAACACTTTGTTTGACGGTGGCGTGATCGCAATTCAGGGAGAACCCGGCTGCAACAGTCACCTCGCCGCGCGCGAGATGCTCGGCCCCGAAACGGAAATCCTGCCCTGCACCTTGTCGCCGGACGTGATCGCCGCAGTGGTCGAGGGCAGGGCGCAGGCGGCCGTTTTACCTATAGAGAACAGCCTGCACGGCTCGGTGGCCGAGCACTATGATCTGCTGCTGCATGCTCCACTCCGGATTGACGGGGAACACCAGCTCCGTATCGAACACAACCTGATCGCTGCGCCGGGCGTGCGTCTTGAGGATGTCCGACACATCCTCTCCCACCCCGTGGCGCTGTCCCAGTGCCGCCGTTTTCTCGCCGGCTTTCCCCACGGACGAGCCCAGCCATTCTTTGATACTGCCGGCAGCGTGCGGCACCTGATGGAGCACCATCTCACGGACACGGCGGGCATTGCACCGCGGCTGGCTGCGGCAATCTATGGCGCCGAGGTGCTTCAGCCTAACATCGAGGATCACGCTGAGAACTTCACCCGGTTTCATCTGCTGCGCCGCGCCGATGCCCCGCCTGCGAAAGGCCTGGAGGCAAACAAATTGAGCGTGGCCTTTGCGATCGACCATCGGCCCGGCACGCTTGTGCGCGCCCTCCAGGCCCTGGCAGCTGTCGGGGTGGACCTTACCAAAATCGAATCCCGCCCGGTCCCTGGACGTCCGTGGGAGTACGTCTTCTTTGTCGAATTGCGCTTCGGCGGTGGAGTTGCGGGTGCCGAAGCCGCGCTGACTGCCCTGACCAGGACCACGGCAATGACGAAGGAGCTGGGCCGCTACGCCGCCGCGTCCTAGCCCCTAGCCCGAGCTAAATCGGGCTAGGGGCCAAGGGGCGCGGGAAGCGGCCACGCCCTAAGCTCTGGCCGACGCTTTCAGTTGCATCATCGTTGCGTCGAACGCTGTTTCGAATTGCGCCATCTCCTCCGGGGTGCCGACACTGATGCGCACGTGGTTGGGAACCGCCGGCCATACGCGCCCGATGTAGACATTCCGCGCCTGCATGGCATCAATTACCTGCCTGGCCGGTACCCCGGTGTCGATCATGAAGCAGTTTGAGACGGCAGGCGTGTACTTCCAGCCCTTCGCGTCCAGCCAGGCAAAGGTAGAATTGCGCACGTCGGTGTTGATCTTCCGGCGCGTGTCGATCAGTGCCGCATCTTGGAGACTCGCATGGGCTGCGGCCACCCCGGTCACGGGTAGCGCGTTCATGCCGTAGCGCATCAGCTTCTTGAGCAGGTCCGGTCTTCCCAGCGCAAGGCCGCAGCGGATGCCGGCCATGCCGTAGATCTTCGAGAAAGTACGAAGAACGATAACGTCTTTCCCCTGCGCCACCAGATCGACTACGCTCTGCATGTCGGAGAAGTGGATGTAAGCCTCATCCACCAGCAGGATCGATCCTTTCGGCTTGTGCTGCTCCGCCCAGAGAATGTCCTCGCGGGAGGTGATCGTTCCGGTTGGATTATTGGGATTACAGATATAGATCAGGCCGGCGTTCGGGGAGGCCGCCACCATCGCCTTCACGTCGTGTGCGTAGGCCGGCGTGAGCGGTACCTTGAGAATGGGCGCCTTCATGGCATCTGCTGCCAGGGTCCCTGCCTCATAGCTTGGGTCGGCCGTGACGTAGGGCGCGGACGGCGAAGTGAACGCCAGCACCGAGTAGTGCAGCGGCTCGCTTGAGCCCGCATAGACAAGTACATGGTCTGCGGGAAGACCCAGCTGTCGTGCAGCCAGCGCGGTAAACTTGTCCTGCTCGCCGGTAGCATCGTAGCGTCCGCCGGTCTTTGCGCTCTGGCTTATGGCGTTCAGCGCCCCTTGGCTGGGACCAAGGGGATTCTCATTCGCGTTGATCATGACCGGGGAGCTTGTCATCGCGGTCCCGGCCAGAAAACGATTCGGCAGGGCCGCCCAGGCAAGGTGTCCCTCACTGAGCAGGGGAAGACTGGCGGCAAGGCCGGTCATACGTAGAAACGAACGCCTGGATGCAGAACGGGGCGACACGGCTGCCATGGAAGGACTCCTAAGGCCAGTGCGAAGTTGAATGCTTTCGCACAGTGTACTCGAAGTCACTCCGGGCTTTGCATCACCGGGAGCAGAGGCATGAGTGTCTCTGCTCGCCTTCGACGCGACGGGCTACCGCTGCGGCAGAATGTGTACGTAGGGCCAGACCTGGACCACGTAGATGCCGGCGATAAAGGCTGACACCGCAATAGTAGAGGCGAGCAGAATCAGGTACGCCGGCTTGAGAATGCTCACGACCTTGAGCAGGCGGTGGTGCTCGCGCTGATTCAGGCTGGCCGTATCCTCGTCGCCAAGGAACAGCTGGTCCTGCTCATGCTGGGTGACCGTACCGCGGCAGACCATTACCAGAACCGTTGCTAACAGAAGAACAGCCCACGTCAGGACGAGTTCCGAGTTAATTTGCATGGTGCATCTCTTTTCCGTTGAAGATTTCGACTGCTTCCCGCCCTGGCCGAAACACCCCCGAAGCCTCCAGGCGGAGCCATCTGAGGAATGACAATAGCGGCTGAGAGAGGCTCCCCCTCTGCGACTTCCGTAGCAGAGGGATAGCTCTTCACGATCACAGCGAGTTGCAACGGATAGAGATAGCTGGGGCTGGTTAGCGTGTGCATGGTCAGCACACCGGGAAGCCGGCAACGGGTTTACGTTACCGGACCTGACTTCGGGGAAAAGGTTTGGTGGTCTAGTGCATGGATGCGCGAACGATCGGCCACATCTCAACGAAGTAGATGCCCGCAATCAGCGCGGAAAGCAGGATCGTGGCGCCCGTGAGTCCCTGGTACACCGGCCGCAGACGGTTCACACGGGTCAGGATGCGCACATGTTCCACATGGTTGGAGGAAAGCGACTCTTCGTCGCCTAAGAACAGCTGGTCTGTTTCATGTTGGGTCAGTGTTGCCCGATAGACCATGACGACCACAAGTGCGGCGGAGACAATAGCCCAGGTCAGGACCATCCATGGTTGAATTTGCATCGTAGGTGCCTCGGAAACCAGAAAGTGGTCCGGGGTACAGGGCTGGTTCGCCTTGGCGGCCGAACAGGACGGGTACACGGGGACGCGAGAATCCTACTACGCGCCGTCAATGCCTCAATAGATGTCTCTCGTAACAAAAACGGGTGACTGTTGCTGGTCCTATCGATGCATTGACATGTAGAAGGCGTAGCCGATGGCCGCTACGGCAACCACGGTCAGGGTGAGCATCCCAAGAATGAACCACGCCGCCCGCCGACGCCCTGCATCCGAAGGCTGGGTTATGCCGAACGTGTTGATGAACGCAGCCGCAAAGGCTTCCAGAAGTTGCACACATCCACTTTACGGAAACACGCACCGAAGTGCGCCATCCGCGCATCCAAAGGCTGTTGCAAAGGACTTGTGGTACGCGTCCGATGCCATCTACACTAAGGATGCCCCAAAGGCTCGTGCCGGCGGGTAAAGGAGATTCGAATGGCTACTGCCGCAATCCCTACCGCAGAGGTTGTCACTGGCGCAACGCCGGCAAAGACGAACCCTGTTATTTTGACTGCTTCGGCAATCGTCAAGGTCAAGGAAATCATGGCCACTCAGGATCCGCTTCCCGCGGGTTTGCGGATCGGTGTGGTCGGTGGCGGTTGCTCCGGCTTTCAGTACTCAATGAGCTTCGAGAATGCTGCCGGGATGATGGACAAAGTCGTCCGCTTCGAAGATCTCAAGGTATTCGTCGACGCGACCAGCGCTATGTACCTCAATGGCTGCACCGTGGATTATGTTGAGACACTCGAGGCCGCGGGCTTCAAGTTTGAGAATCCCCAGGTGAAGTCGACCTGCGGCTGTGGCTCTAGCTTTAGCGTGTAAGCTCCTCATGTTTCGCAAAAGACCTCGCCCTGAGCGAGGTCTTTCTGCATTTGCAGGTGCCATCACGCGAGTGGGGTAGGGAATTGGCTCGCACCTTCGTCTAAGCTGAAGTGAGCCTGGACGCCCATGACTGAATTCCTTATCCGCCTGGCCGACGAACGCGGCCGCGTTCTCGAACAAACGCACGCTGCCGCGACAGCTGAGGAACTGCGCGCCCGTTTCACGCAGGCCGGGTACCTGGTCTACTCGGTAAAGCCACGATCGACCTTTGCCGGGAATAGCAAGAAAAAGATCAAGCTCGACAACTTCCTCATCTTCAATCAGCAGTTCCTGACCTTGATCAAAGCTGGTTTGCCCATCCTCGGCTCGCTCGATTTGCTGGCCAAGCGACAGAAGGATCTTGGCTTCCGCGCCCAGCTGGAGGACGTGGCGACCCGCGTTCGCACCGGGCAATCGTTGTCTGAGGCCTTTGAGGCGCAGGGCAACATCCCGACTGTCTATACCACCACGCTGCTCGCCGGCGAGCGCTCCGGCAATCTGGAAGAGGTGCTCGCGCGCTACCTTGCCTTTCAGCGCGTCGCGCTCACCTTCCGCAAAAAGATCCGTTCCTCGTTGATCTACCCGGTCTTTCTGCTGGTCATGATCTTTGCGCTGTTCATCTTCCTGATCACCTTCGTGGTGCCCCGCTTTGCGGAGCTCTACGACCAGCTCGGCACGCAGCTCCCCAGCCTCACACTGTTTCTGCTCACGTTGGGCCGCACGGCGCAGCACGACGGCTGGTGGATTGCCATTCTCGCTGCCGCGGCCATCTACGCCATTTACCGCTGGATGCAGTCCGAGGCCGGCGCGGGTGTGGTGGACCGTGTCCGCATTGCCACGCCGATCATTGGCCCGGTCTGGCTGAAGTACCAGGTCGGCCTGTTCTCGCGCACACTGTCTACCCTGCTGACGGGGGGCTTGCCCCTGGTCCCGAGCCTGGAAACCGCCGCCCGCTCTATTGACTCCCGCCAGATTGCCCGCGCCATCTCCACGTCGGTGGAGGGCGTACGCGAAGGCAAGGGCCTGTCCCTTTCACTCGAGAACACCAAGGTTTTCCCCGAGCTTTCCGTGGAAATGGTCGAGGTTGGCGAGTCCACCGGTGCGCTCCCCCAGATGCTCAACTCCGTCGCCGAGTTCTTCGAGGAAGACGTCCAGACCTCGCTCGCGGCCATCATGAGCCTTATCGAGCCGGTGATGCTCATCATCATGGGTATCGTGGTGGTCTTCATCCTGATCGCGCTATATGCGCCCATCTTCTCGCTCAGCGGTGTAGGGCACTAACCTAAAGTGACCATGTTAAAAGTGGTCACGCGAGGTGTACCGTGAGGACGATGGGCGCGGGAAAGGTAAAGATACAGTTTCTCGGCATACTGGATCAAGTGGCTGACACGCGCGAGCCGGTAACCGTGACAAAGAATGGGCGGCCCGTTGCCCGGATCCTTCCCATGCCTGCAGAAGAACAGGATCCAATTTTCGGTTTCTACAAAGGCAAGATCGAGGTTGTCGGGGACATCGTGTCGCCGGCGTATACGGATGAGGAGCCTGACGAGTTTTTCGCCGCGACTACCCTGGTACACGGCACGAAACTCGTCACCGCCGACGAGGCCATCCGCGCCTCCGGCGAAGTCCCCTGCATCTGGTAAACCACCGCGTCCCCTCAGGAGTCCAACAGCCATGGCCGCCACCGCACCGCCCGTCGCCAATCTCTACTCCGCCGATCAGCTTACCGAGGTGGAACGCGCGCAGATGCTGGCGCGTCGCTACCACGCCGAGTTCGTCGATCTGAAGCACTTCAAGATCCAGCACGACCTCTTCAAGACGGTGCCGGTCGACATCATGTTCCGGTACAACTTCGTACCGCTGGAACAGAGCGGGAACAAGCTGGCCATCGCCGTCGCCGACCCTTCCAAGCTGATGATGCTGGACGAGATCGCGGGCCTACTCGGCACGCGGCTGATCACGCGCGTCGCGACGCTGACGCAGATCACGGACCTGCTCAAGAAGTCGGAGCAGTCACAGCGCGTGCTCGACGAGGCGACGGAAGGCCTGGCCTTTGACGTCCTCGGCGGCGAGAGCACCGATGAGAGCATCTCGATTGAGAAGCTGACGGGCGATGACGATATCTCGCCCATCATCCGACTCGTCGACACGACCGTGTACACCGCACTCGAGCGTCGTGCCTCGGATATTCACCTTGAGACCTATGACGATTCCTTGCTGGTGAAGTACCGCATCGACGGCGTGCTGCAGCAGGCCATGGCGCCCATCGCGCGCGAGCATCACCAGACCATCCTGAGCCGTATCAAGGTCATGAGCGAACTCGACATTGCCGAGCGCCGCGTCCCGCAGGACGGCCGTTTCCGGGTCCGTTACAAGGGTCGCCTGATCGACTTCCGCGTCTCGATCATGCCCACGGTGCACGGCGAAAACGCCGTTCTTCGCGTGCTCGACAAGGAGTCGATGAGCGAGAAGTTCGTGAAGCTCTCGCTCGATGTCGTCGGCTTCGATCCCGAAGATCTGCGCCGCTTCCGCCGCTACATCAAGGAGCCGTACGGCATGGTGCTCGTGACCGGGCCGACCGGTTCGGGTAAAACGACCACGCTGTACGCCGCGCTCAACGAGATCAAGAGTGAAGAGGACAAGATCATCACGATCGAGGACCCGGTCGAGTACCAGATTCGCGGCATCACGCAGATCCCGGTGAACGAAAAAAAGGGCCTCACCTTCGCACGCGGTCTGCGCTCCATCCTCCGTCACGATCCGGACAAGATCCTGGTCGGCGAAATCCGCGATGCCGAAACAGCGCAGATCGCTATCAACTCCGCGCTGACGGGTCACCTCGTGTTCACCACCGTCCACGCCAACAATGTGGTCGACGTCCTGGGCCGCTTCCTGAATATGGGCGTTGAGCCTTATAACTTCGTCTCCGCGTTGAACTGCATCCTCGCCCAGCGTCTGGTGCGGCAGATCTGCGATTTCTGCGCGACGGAGAGGACCTACACCGATCCGGAACTGATCGAAAACGGGCTCAACCCGGATGACTGGCA
>CAXTVC010000023.1:37779-42988 GCA_964247615.1 uncultured Acidobacteriaceae bacterium | reverse complement strand
TTCGACGTCTCCTGGGAGCCCGACCTCTGGGGCCGCATCCGCAATCAGATCCGCGAGTACCAGTACGCCGCCCAGGTCTCTGCTGCCGATCTCGAAAACGAGCGCCTCACCGAGCACGCTGCTCTGGCCGAGTACTACTTCCAACTGCGCGGCCAGGATGCCCTCCAGGACCTCTACAACAAAACCGTAGCCGCCGACCGCCAGTCCCTCGAACTCACCCGTGCCCTCGTCGAAACCGGCATTGACAGCCCCGAAGCCATCGCCCAGGCCGAAGTCACTCTCCGCGGCGCCGAAGAGGCCGGTGCTGGCATCGCCAGCAACCGGGCCATCTACGAGCACGCCATCGCCACGCTGATCGGCAAACCCGCCCCCAACTTCGTCCTCGCGGTTAGGCCGTTAACCACGCCCGTTCCCGCCATTCCGGTCGGTATCCCCTCCGAGCTGCTGCAGCGTCGCCCCGATATCGCCGCCTCCGAACGCACGCTCGCCCAGGCCAACGCCCTCATCGGCGTGGAGCAGGCCGCCTACTACCCCACCCTTAGCCTCACCGGCAGCGGCGGTCTGGAAACCTCAAGCATCACCAGCCTCTTCTCCCTCCCGGCGCTCTTCTGGTCCGCAGGCGGCTCCGCGGCACAGACCATCTTCGACGCCGGTCTTCGCAAAGCTACCGTCGCCCAGTACACCGCGCAATACAACGCCGACGTAGCTACCTATCGCGAAACCGTTCTCACCGCCTTTCAGCAGGTCGAGGACTACATCTCCACCATCCGCGTCTCCTCGGACCAGATCAACCGCGAAAATCTTGCCGTCAGCTCCGCCCAGCGCTATCTGGACATCGCCACGGACCGCTACCGCACCGGCCTCGACCCCTATCTCAACGTCATCACGGCCCAGACCACCCTGCTCACCAACCAGCAGACCCAGGTCACCCTCCGCGTAAACGAGATGACCGCCGCAGTCCAACTCATTCAGGCCCTCGGCGGAGGCTGGAACACCACCCAACTCCCCGCAGCCGCCGCAATCACCGGCACCGCCGCCCAACAGCAGGTAGCCAACACTCCCTAAGGGGGACGTTCCCCCAAGCCTGTCATCTCGACCGAAGGCGAAGCCGCAGCGGAGAAACCCGCGGCGTACCAAGCCCAGAACCCCGACAGGAAGCCACCCTCCCTTTCTGTCGCCCCGCAGGGGATCTGCTTTCCTCCCACCAGACACCGAACCATTTGCGTACGAATGCAGCCCGCCAGCCTACAATAAGCGCAGGCACAAACCCCAATCGGCCTGACCCTCTCCAAGGGGGGTACCCCGCTAAGTGCAATGTTCCGAAGATCTTGCAACAAAAGTAGGGAGGGGTACCCCTCCCCCACGACCAACAACATGAGCCCCGCCACCAAAGCCGCCGAGACCAGCATCCCCGTCCGCACCCTGACGGCCGCCTACAACGTAGAGATCGGCACCGATCTCCTCGCGAGCATAGGCTCGCGCCTCGACACGCTCCTGAACGGCCGCCTAAGCTCCGGTAAACTCCGCGCCTTCGTCATCACCTCCCCCGAGCTCGAGACCCTCTGGGCAGAACCCCTCCTCTCAGGCTTCGCCCACCGCCCGACTGTCCTACACATCCCCGCCGGCGAAGAGCACAAGCGCTTCCGCACCATCGAACGCCTCGCCGAAGAACTCGCCGGGCACGGCGCCGACCGCGACAGCCTCCTCATCGCCCTCGGCGGCGGCGTCCTCGGCGACCTCACCGGCTTCCTTGCCGCCATCTACATGCGCGGGGTCCGCTACGTCGGCGTGCCGACCACGCTGCTCGCCCAGGTGGACAGCTCCGTTGGCGGCAAGACCGGCGCCAACCTCACCGCCGGCAAGAACCTCGTCGGCGCCTTTCACCACCCACTCGCCGTCTACGCCGACATCGCCACCCTCAGCACCCTGCCCCCCCGCGAGCTCCGCGCCGGCCTCCAGGAAGCCGTGAAGTCCGCGATCATCCGCGACGCCGAGCTCTTCCGCTACCTCGACCGCAACCAGGAGACGATTCTGCGCGGCGACCCCGAAGCCCTCGCCCACGTAGTCGCCGCCTGTGTCCGCATCAAGGCCGAGGTCGTCGAGGCCGACGAGCGCGAAGGCAACCTGCGCATGATCCTCAACCTCGGCCACACGCTCGGCCATGCCATAGAGGCTGCCACCGGCTACACCCAACTCCTCCATGGCGAAGCGATCGCCTGGGGCATGCTCGCCGCCACGGACATCGCCGAGAGACGCGGCACGGTAACTCTCGACCAGGCGAACCAGATCCACCGCCTCGTCCGTACCTACGGCCCTCTGAAGCCCTTCCACGCCGACCCTGCCGAACTTGTCACCCTCACGGCCAGGGACAAGAAGAACCGCAGCGGCACCCGCTCCTTCGTCCTCCCGGTCGGCATCGGCGACGCGGCCATTGCACATGACGTCACGGACGAGGAGCTGCTTGCCGCCGCCGAGTCCCTCTGCCGCGAAGCCGCCACCCTATGACCGATCCCGCCATCAACCCCGGTGCCCGCCCCACCGGCGAGACCACAGAAACAGCCGCTTCGGCCAGCGTCCAGTCGATCTTCAACGCGATTGCGCCTTCCTACGACAAGCTCAACCACCTGCTCTCCTTCGGTCTCGACCGCTTCTGGTGGCGCCGAACAGCCCGCGTCTTCGCCGACACGCTCGCCCGCCCCGAAGCCCGCATCCTGGACATCTGCTGCGGCACCGGCGACCAGACCGCCGCCCTGCTCGCTCGCCGGCCTGTCAACGCCGAGCCAATCATCGGCCTCGACTTCAGCTCCGAGATGCTCGCCAGGGCGCACCGAAAGTACCCCGGCACAAACGGCCGGAACGTCCGCTGGATCGAGGGCGACGCCATGCACCTGCCCTTCCCCGACGCGAGCCTCGACCTCGTCACCGCCGCCTTCGGCTTCCGCAACCTGTCCAACTACACCGAGGGCCTCTGCGAGATCGCCCGCGTCCTTCGCCCCGGCGGTCAGATCGGCATCCTGGAGGCTAACCAGCCCACCGGCCTGAACGCCCTGCTCTACAACGCCTACTTCCACCGCATCCTGCCCGTCATCGGTGGCTGGCTGTCCGGCCAGCCGGAGGCCTACCGCTATCTCCCGGCCTCCGTGCAGCGATTCCCCAGGCCCCCCCAGATGCTGGCCATGCTCGCCGACGCGGGCTTCGACGACGCCGGCTGGGACGGCTACCTCCTCCACGCCGCCGGCCTCTACCGCGCGACAAAGGTCTGACCGCAAGCGTTAGCTCTGCATATACTTTCGGAAGCGATGGCTAGTCTCAGCACAGTACAGGACCACTCGGAACGCAGCGCGGCCAAGTCGGCCGCCGCGTTGAATTCCGTGCTGGCTGCCTTCGGGATCACGCTGTTGAAGCTCGTTACCGGCCTCCTCACCGGCTCGCTCGGCATGCTCAGTGAGGCTGCTCATTCCGGCATCGATCTCCTTGGGTCAACGCTGACCCTGTTCACCGTCCGCGTCTCCGACCGGCCCGCCGACGAGGAACACAACTACGGCCATGGCAAGCTGGAGAACATCTCCGCTAGCGTCGAGATCCTGCTCATGGTCGCCTCCGCGCTCTGGGTTGCGTGGGAGGCACTGCAGCGCATCCTGCACCATGCTGGCCTGGTCCTGCACTTCTCCGTGTGGCCCTTTCTGGTTCTCGTGCTGTCCATCGTCGTCGACGTTACTCGCTCGCGTACGCTGCGCCGGGTAGCGCGCGAGCAGCGCAGCGAGGCACTCGCGGCCGACGCCGCGCACTTCGGTACGGACATCTGGTCCGCCTCGGCGGTGTTGCTGGGTCTCTTCGCCAGCTACATCGGCCATCGCCTGAACATCGCCGCACTCGAGCTTGCGGATCCGGTCGCTGCGCTGCTGGTGACAGTCATCATCCTGGGAGTGGCCGTGCAGTTGTCCCGCCAAACGCTGGACTCGCTGCTTGATGCGACGCCCCCGGAGATCCGCACCCAGGTCCGCAAGGAGCTAATGCCTGAGCTGCAGGCAATTCCGGACATCCTGAAAGCCGAACGCATCCGTGTGCGACGCTCCGGCTCCGACTACTTCGTTGACCTCACGCTGGGGCTGTCGCGTACCCTCACCTTTCAACGTGCAGAACAGGTCACGTTTGAGGCCACCGAAGCCGTGCAACGAGCCCTGCCCGGCGCCGATGTCGTGATCCACACGATGCCTGTGGCAAGCCTTGGCGAGAGCGTCTTCGAGCGTATCCGGGCCGTCGCCGCCCAGTCCAACCTCTCCGTGCACGATGTGAGCGTGAAGGATCGCGAGGGACGGCTGGCGGTCGAGCAGCACCTGGAGGTCCCTGAGACCATGTCGCTCCGCTCCGCACACGACGTGGTGACGCGGCTGGAGACGCAGATCCGCCGCGAGGTGCCCGGCATCGCCAGCCTGCTCACCCACATCGAGAGCGAGGGCGAAACCATCGCGCCTATCGCCGAGGTCGGCACCACGGCCAATCTCGAGGCACAGCTGCGGGACGCCGCCCGTGACTTCCCCGAGATCCTCGACGTGCATGAAATAACGGTCACCCGAGGCCACGGCGGGGCAGCTCCGACTGTGCAGGTGAACTGCCACTGCACGCTGGCCGACGACATGCCCATGTCGCGAGTGCACGAAGTCATCACCGATCTGGAGAGCGAGTTCCGGCTGCAGCACCCCACCGTGTCCCGTGTCCTGATCCACCCCGAGCCCGCCACGGACAACCGCCGCTAGCTCCGAAGCCGTCACGATCGGTCTCGGCACCTGTATTCTGGGGGACGCATGCTCCGCTATCTACGCATCGCCTTTGGCGCCCTGGCCATGATCATCGTCATGGTCCTGGCGGCCGGCATCACGCTGCGCCTTGCCCTGCACGCCGGCGAGGTGTCGATCCCGACGCTTTCAGGGCTGACCGTCTCCGAGGCCTCCGACGCTGCCCTTCGTGCCGGACTCGACCTGAACATTCAGAACCAGTTTTACTCCACGACTGTACCTGCAGGCCGGATCCTCTCGCAGGCGCCCGCCCCGGGCTCCGAGGTGCGCAAGGGCTGGCAGGTGCGGGTGACGGAGAGCCTTGGCCCCCAACAGGTGACCATCCCCGACGTGGTGGGCCAGCCCGTCCGTCAGGCCACCATGGACCTGCGGCGCAATCAGCTGGATCTGGGAACGCAGGCCCACCTGGAGGC